>JBIODE010000056.1:0-9397 GCA_044440325.1 Steroidobacterales bacterium | reverse complement strand
GTGCGCGGCGCTGCGCTCCAGGCACCGCGGCGCGTGAGCGCCGGCGCCGGCATGGCCTCGCGCTACGATGTCGTCATCGTCGGCGCCGGCATTCACGGCGCCGGAGCGGCGCAGGCCGCGGCGGCCGCCGGACACCGCGTGCTGCTGGTGGAGCAGACGGCCGTCGCGGCTGGATCCTCGAGTCGCTCGAGCAAGCTCATCCATGGCGGGCTGCGCTATCTGGAAACGGGGCAATTCCATCTCGTGCGCGAGAGCCTGCAGGAACGCAGCATCCTGCTGCGCATTGCGCCGGAGCTGGTGCGGTTGCAGCGTTTTCTGCTGCCGATCTACCGTCAGACGAGGCGGCGGCCGTGGCAGCTGCGCGTTGGACTCACGCTGTACGCGCTGCTGGCGGGCATGTCGCGCGCGGCGCGCTTCGGCAGCGTGCCGCGGCGGGAGTGGGACCATCTCGACGGGCTGGACACCGCCAACCTGCAGGCAGTGTTTTGGTATCACGACGCGCAAACCGACGACCGTCTGCTGACCGAAGCCGTGGTGCGCTCGGCGCAAAGCCTGGATGCCGAGCTGGCGCTGCCGGCGCGCTTCATCGCGGCCGCTGTCGACCTCGACGGCGTGCAGGTGCGTTACGAGGATGCCGGCGGCGAACGCGAATGCCGCGCGCGCGTGCTGATCAATGCTGCGGGTCCGTGGGCGGATGATGTCGCGCGCAGGATCACTCCGGCAATCCCCGTGCCGCGGCTTGAGCGGGTGCAGGGCGCGCATATCCTGCTGCCGCGGGCGCTGTCGCAGGACATCTACTACGTCGAGAGCCCGCGCGACGGCCGTGCGGTCTTCTTGATGCCCTGGTACGGCCAACTGCTGGTTGGCACGACTGAGACGCGCTTCAGCGGCGTTCCGTCGCAGGTCGCACCGACGGCGGCTGAGATTCACTACCTGCTCGGGGTGCTGAAGAAATATTTCCCCGCCTATCGCGGCATTGGCGACGCCGACATCACCGCCAGCTTCGCCGGCCTGCGCGTCCTGCCAGGTGGCCCAGGACACGCCTTTCACCGCTCGCGCGAAACGATGCTCGTTCCCGACCGCACCGACCGGCCGCGCGTACTGTCGATCTACGGCGGCAAGCTGACGACCTGGCGCGCGGTGGCGGCGCGGGTATTGCGCATGGTGCGCGCGTCGTTGCCACCGCGGCGCGCGCGCGCGCGCACCGATCGGCTGCGGCTGTCGCCATGATGCACGGTGTACTGGCACTCGATCAGGGCGGGCACGCCAGCCGCGCCTGCATCTTCGATCTGACCGGTGCGGTCGTTGCCGAGGCACGCGTGCCGGTGCGGACGCTGCGTCCGGCCACCGATCAGATCGAGCAGGATCCGCAGGAGCTGCTCGAATCACTGCAACAGGCTGCGCTGCAGGCGCTGGCGTGCGCGCCGCAGCTGCAGATCGAGCAGGCGGGACTCGCAACGCAACGGTCGACGCTGGTGTGCTGCACCCGCGCGGGCGAGCCGCTGTCGAACGCGCTCTCGTGGCAGGACCGGCGCAACGCCGCGTGGCTCGAAGGCTACGGCGCGCAGTCCGCGCGCATTACGGCGCTGACAGGATTGCCGCTCTCGCCGCACTACGGCGTCGCCAAGATGCGCTGGTGTCTGGATCATCTGCCGCGCGTGCAGGCGGCGCGCGCACGCGCGGATCTGCTGCTGGCGCCGCTCGCCGCCTTCCTGGTCCAACGGCTGACGCGCGCGGACGCGCGCCTCGATCCCGCCAACGCCTCGCGCACCTTGCTGTGGGACAGTATTCGGCGCGACTGGAGCGACGAATTGCTCGATCTGTTCGGCATCGATCGCGCCCTATTGCCGATCTGTACGCCGACCTGCATGGACTTCGGCAGCTTGCCTCACCGCGGCGTGCGACTAACCGCCTGCACCGGCGATCAGTCCGCGATCCCTTATGCCTTCGGTCCGCCGGACACCGACACCGTCTACGTCAACCTGGGCACGGGCGCCTTCATTCAGCGTCCGCAGGCGGTGCGGCCAATCGATGCGGCGCCGCTGCTGGCGAGCGTGCTCTGCGCCGATGCGCAGGGTGTGCAGTATTGCGTTGAAGGCACCGTCAATGGCGCCGGCGGCGCCACCAGTCTCTTCGCCGCTCAGCGCGGTGCCGATGAGGCGGAGCTCTGGCGCGAATTGGAGTGCCAGAGCGATGAGGCTCCGCTACCGCTGTTTCTAAATGGCGTCGGCGGATTGGGCTCGCCGTACTGGCGGCCGTTGCGCTCGCGGTTCATCGGCGACGGCGGTCCCTTGCAGTGCTTTGCCGCAGTAGTGGAGAGCATCGTATTTCTCATCGCGTTGAACTTCGATGCGATGCGCCGCAGCGGACGCGCCCCACGCCGCCTCATAGTAAGCGGCGGTCTGTCGCGCTCCGACTGGTTGTGCCGACGCCTCGCTGGAGTACTGCAGCTGCCGGTGGTACGCGCGGCGGTCGAGGCGACGCTGCGCGGCGCCGCGGCCCTGGCTGCGCCCGAGATCGCACAACAGTGGCCCAGCCTCGCAGGCGAAACCTTCTCGCCCGAGTTGATGCCGCAGCCCGCCGAGCGCTACCTGCGCTTTCGAGCGCAGCTCGAACAGGCGCTCGGGTCGCCCGCTCGCTAGTCGAAGTGCGCGAACTGCTCGATCACGAAGCGATCGGCGAAGGTCGGCGCCGAAAATCGCTCTAGAAAACCGCAGTGGCCGCCGAAGCGCGTACAGGTGACGCGCAGACGGTGCGAGGCCGCCAGACGCGGCAGATCGTCCTTCGGAATGAGCGGATCGTCCTGCGCCAGCAGCAGGCGGGCCGGGACCCGCGGATGCGCGAGCCGGGAACCGATGATGGCATAGCCCTCGAGGTAGGCGGAGAGGTCCGCAAAATCGGTGCAGCGCCGCACCAGCTCCGCGGTCATCAACCGCAGATCGGCGCTGCGCAGAATGTCAGCAAACTGATGGCGCCGCGGCCAGGCCTGCGCCTTGGCGCGCAGTGACTGCGACCAGCGGTATACGAAGTGCCGGCGGTAGAGCGGCAGGCCGTGTTCGAGCGCCGCGAGTGTGCGCGCCGGATCGAGCACGGGCGACACCGCGACCGCAGCGGCCACAACGGCCGGCAAATTGCGATCGGCTGCGGCGCGCAGCATGAAGTTGCCGCCGAGCGAGAAGCCAGCCAGATACAGGCGCGTATCGGGAAATTCCGCCGCCAGCGCGCCAATCGCACCGACGACCTCGGCCAAACGACAGGAATGAAAGATCTCCTCGTTCAAATGATGGGTGTCGCCGTGATCGCGCAGATTCAGGCGTGCGAGTGCGTAGTTGCGCGCGTGCAGCGCGGCGGCCAGTGACAGCACATTGCTCGATTCCGCGCTGCCCTCCCAGCCGTGCAATAACACCGCGAGCCTGCGCGTCGCGCCCGGCGCCGGGGCTGGAGTGTGGAACGCCTGCAGTCGCACGCCCGCGCCGCAGTCGAGAATCAGTTCGTTCGCACCCGCGAGCAGCACCGCGGCGCGACGGCGCGCGTAGGCGCGCAACAGCGGCAGGCCCGGAAGAATCGACTGCAGGTGTGGATTGCGCAGCAGCGCGGGTGGCAGGAAACGTCGATCGAGTTCGATGCCGCTCGCGGCCGCCTCCGCGGCGGCGGCCGCTGATTCGGGCGCGTTCAGCGCGCCGCCTGCCAACGTACCTCGACGCGGTTGTTGGCCGCGGCCGCGCGATTCCACTCCGCCGCGGTGAGATTGTCGGTGACGGGTGGATAAGTGGTCGCAACCTCGTCGGCGCCGCCGGCACTGATTTGGATGTCATAGGCGCCGCCGGCGCTCTTGCGGGCAGCCTCAACCATGTTTGCGAACGCAACCGATTCGCGCTGGCCCGCGCTCGCGTTCTCATCGCGGGGATTGCCAATCTGATCGCAACGCGAATACGGCGTATCCGGCGGCGGCAGTGCCGGCGTTTCGTTCGCACTCGCGAGCAGACAGAAACGGCCCGGGTAGCTGCGTATCTGCACCACGCCGCGGAACCCCTGGTTGCTGAGCCGTGTGAGCAGTGCCTGCACGCGATCGACGCGGGAACCAGCCAGAGGGGTCTCGCCGAAGGGTATCGTCTCGGTGATCTGAGTCATGGCACGATCCGCCGTGGCCGGCGATGTCCCACCGGCCGATGCAGCCGCAGGCGCTGTCGCCGCTGACCCGACTCCGGGCTCGGCAGGCAGCGCGGGCGCGAGCACCGCGCTCTGCAGCTGCGCCACTTGATTGCGCGCGTCGGTCAGCTGCGCCTGCGAATCCCGCAATCGCGCCGCCAACGCTGTGCGGTCCACCGTCGCCCGCCACCACTGCGTTCCCACGACCACCGCGAGCAGCACAGCAACGGCGGCGGCGGCAATCAACGCACCGTTGCCGCGAACCTTGCGGTCCGGAGCCGTGCCATCCTGCAGCAGCAGCCGCACATCACCGACGATGCGGTCGGCGTGGTGGTTCAGATCGCGGGCCACATGCCGTCGCAATTCGATGACGTGCTCGGCCAGCATGCCGTGGATCACCGCGCGGATTTCAGGCGGCATCGGCGGCAGTCCGTCGCCGTCGCGCTCGCGCACCGCGTCCCCTGCGCCGTCGCCGTCATTGGCATGGCGTGCGGCGTGCTGCTGTGCCGCAACGCGCAGCTCCGCGGTGCGCCGCTCGGCCGTCGCATCCAGCGGCGGCTCTTCATCTGTTGGCAATGTTTCCGTCCGAATGGTTGCGATGTCGCTCTCGGGTCTGAGATCTCCGAGCAGCCTGAGCTGCTCGAGGGCCTTGGACATATCCGCCTGTTTGATCTGCTTTGGCAGCACGCCGATCGCACCGAGCGCGCGCGCCTGACTCAGGTACAGCTCGCCCTCCTGCGAGGTGTACATCATGATCGGAATGGTGGCGGTACGGGGATTGTTCTTGATCGCCTGCACGGCCTGGAAACCGTCCATGCCGGGCATCAGATGATCCATGAATATGACGTCGGGCCGTTGACGAGTCAGGTATTCGATGGCCTGCTCGGCCGATTCGACCCCGTCAACTTGCAGGTCATAACGATGCAGCACCCGCGCCAGGAACGCGCGCGCCGATTTGGAATCGTCCACGACCAGCGCCCGCTTCGCCGCCATTTGCACCCGCCACTTTGCACCCGTGGTTTGATTTTAGCGCAATGCGGCGGTGGCCAGCGCTGTGTCTGATTTGATCCCCGAGTGGCAGACCTCACGGTACAGCTGCGCGAGACGCTGCGCCATTTGGGTCGACGCCCAGCTCTGGGCGTAGCTGCGCGCCTGCGCGGACAGGCGCGCGGCCCGCACATGGTCTTCCAGGATGTTCAGCACGGCGGTCGCAAACACCTCCGGCTTTTCCGGCGCAATGTGCGCGCCACAGCCCGGCTGCAGGATTGACGCCGTCCCCAGGTAGGCCGTCGACACGACCGGGCGCCCCTGCGCCAGCGCCTCGAGCAGCACCAACCCCTGGGTCTCGGTACGCGAAGCGAATACGAAAACATCGCCGGCGGCATAACAATCTGCCAGACCCTGGGCCCGATCGAGATAGCCGATGAAGACCACGGCCTGGGCGATGCCGAGGGCGACTGCGCGCTCGCGCAAGCCTTCACGGGCCGGACCTTCGCCGGCGATCGCCAGCAGCGCATCCGGGCGCGCACGGAGCACTTCGACGAAGCTCTGCAGCAGAAATTCGATGTTCTTTTCATGTGCAACACGCCCGACGTACAGCAGCAGCGGCCGATCCGGCGCAATGCCATGCGCCGCGCGAAAGCGCGCGCCGTCTCCGGGCACGAAGCGATCGGCCGGCAAGCCGGTCGGCACCACCTGCAGCCGCGTGCGCACACCATATTCCTGCAGCAGCGCGCGCATCGGCTCCGACGGCACGACCACCGCCTGCAGCTGGGCGCATTGCGAGCGCGTGAAATGGCGCGCAAATACCCGGCCGAGCGCGCGTGGCAGCAACGGCACGTAGTGATGCAGGTACTCTTCAAAAAACGTGTGATAGGTCGCGACCACAGGGATCCGATGCGCGCGCGCGAAGCGGACCCCCGCATAGTGCGCGACGAAGGGCGTGTGGATGTGCACGAGATCGAACGGCTGCGTGTGCAGCTCGCGCAACCTCGCCGTCAGCGCGCGCCAATGCATGCGCCGGTCTTCGGGATCGCCGGGCACGCCGCCCGCGACGACGCGGACGATGCCAGGCTCCGCATCGCCGCCGGCGCTCGCGGCACTCTCACCGGCAGCCACAGCAGCGGGATATGCCGGTGCGACCAGTACGGTCTCGATTCCGGCGGCGCCGAGGTCGTTGCGGAAGGTCCGGATCGAAGTGGAGACGCCGTTGACGCGCGGGAAATAGACGTCGGAAATGAATAGCACCCGCATCGTCAGATAAGCAGCTGTGCGCCCGCGCCCAGCAGCGCGCCGATAAGTCCTCCGGCCAGCACATCAGTCGGGTAGTGCAAACCCAGCACCATCCGCGAAGCGGCGATCAAGCTCGCCACTGGAATCAGAACCCAGCCGGTTTCGGGATACTGCGCGACTGCCTGCCAGGTGAAGGCCACCGCGTGCAACGTGTGCCCCGAGGGAAAGCTGTACCGGTCGAGCGGCGCCATCTCGAGCGTGATACCGGGATGGCGAATGAAAGGCCGCTCCCGCACCAGCGTGGCTTTGAGCCACTTGTAAATGAGCAGTCCGACCAAGCCGGTGATAGCCATGGTCAACGAGGTGCGCAACGCCCCCACGCCGTAGATCAGCGGCAGCAGCGCGATCAACCCATACCAGAGCATGCCGTCGCCCAACCGGCTGGCGAGGCGAAAGGTAAATCGCAGCCCGCGCCGCCCCGCGCCGCGATTGAGCCGCCGGCAGAGGCGGTATTCCGCAGCATCGAAACGAGCCATGATGGTCTGAGCGCGGTTCATGGCAGCCAACCTAGGGTAGACGCAAGACGCGGGTATGACAATCAGATGAACGGAAGATTACGGCGCGTCACTTTGGCCCTTGTTATGGTGAAACACCGCCTGTATTCGCATGCCTGGCAGCCGTACGGCTAGTCGCGGATCCCGACGCCGCGATTCATCAGCGCGATCGCCACGGCAAACAGCCCGGCAGCGAGCGCGAACATCAGGGCGAATGCCGCCGGCACATCGACGTCGCTGGTGCCGAGAAAGCCGTAACGAAACGCATTGACCATGTGCAGGATCGGGTTCACGTACGAGACCCTCTGCGCCCAGCCAGGCAGCAGCGTTACGGAATAGAATACCCCGCCAAAATAGGTCAGCGGCTGCAGCACGAAGGTTGGAATCCAGTTCACCTGGTCGAAATTGCGCGCGAATACGGCGTTGATGAATCCCCCGAGCGAGAAGATCATCGACGTCAGCATGACAGCCGCGACGATCGCCCCCAGATGAAAGATCGGGAGCCGCGCAAACACCAGCGACACCGCGGTGACGACCGCCCCGACCATGAGGCCGCGCATCAATCCGCCGGCAATGTAGCCCGAGACGATGACCCAGTTCGGCAATGGCGAGACCAGCAGCTCTTCGATGTGCTTGCCGAATTTTGCACCGAAGAATGATGCGACCACGTTGCCGTAGGAGTTGGTGATGACCGCCATCATGATCAGCCCCGGCGCGATGTACTGCTTGTAGTCGTGACCGCCCATCGGACCGACACGGCGGCCGATCAGGCTGCCAAATATGACGAAGTACAACGTCGCCGTGACCGCCGACGGCACCAGCGTCTGGCCCCAAATACGGATGATGCGACCGTACTCGCGGATGACGATGGTGCGAAAGCCGATCCAGCGGATGGTGCCGAGCGAAGCGCTGGCGGCAGTGGTTGCGACCGCCTTAAGCATTGTGGGCACGATTCTCGACCAGGCGCATGAAAACTTCCTCGAGTCGGTTGGTCTTGTTGCGCATGCTGAGCACTTCGATATTTGAGCTCGAGAGCTGCGCAAACAGCTCGTTGAGATTCTGATCCTTCGAGATGTCCGCCTCCAGCGTGTGATCGTCGGTGCGGCGCAAAGCAAAACCCGCCACCACCGGGGCCGCCGCGATCGCACCGCGCAGATTGAGCACGAAGGTCTCGGTGTTCAATCGCCGCAGCACATTGGCCATGCGGTCGCGCTCCACGATGCCGCCTTTGTCGATGATGGCAATGCTGCGGCAGAGACTCTCGGCCTCCTCCAGATAGTGCGTGGTCAGGATGATCGTGGTGCCGCGGGCGTTGATATCGCGCAGAAAATCCCACATCGAGCGGCGCACCTCGATATCGACGCCGGCCGTCGGCTCATCGAGCACCAGCAGGCGTGGCTCGTGCATGAGCGCGCGCGCAATCATCAGCCGGCGCTTCATGCCGCCCGACAGACCCCGCGCCATCGAATTGCGCCGGTCCCAGAGCTGCAGCTGCCTGAGATACTGTTCCGCGCGCCGGCGCGCCTCGGTGCGGGGTATGCCGTAGAAGCCCGCCTGATTGACGACGATCGTCTGCGGCGTCTCGAATTGATTGAAATTGAGCTCCTGCGGTACTACACCGATGCAGGACTTGGCGCGTTCGAGTTCGCGATCGATGTCGTAACCGAAGACGCTCGCGCTGCCGCCGCTCTTGTTGACCAGAGAGGTGATGATGCCGATCAGCGTAGTCTTGCCGGCACCGTTGGGGCCGAGCAGCGCAAAGAAATCACCTTGTTCGACCTCGAGGTCGACGCCGCGCAGCGCATGCACGCCGTTTTTGTAGGTTTTGGTCAAACCCCGGATGGCCAGCGCCAACTGCACGTTATCTTCCACGCGTGATCAGCACACGTTTTATCCAGCCGCTGGCCGCGCCGCTCTGCACGTTCAGATAGCCATTTTTTTCCGCGCCGATGACCACCAACTCTTCGCCTTTCGCCAACGTGGCGACGGCCTTGCCCGAGTCGCTGCTGTCGGCAAACAGTTTCACGTTCGCGATCTTTGGCACCACGATATCGCCTTCGTTGAAGACCTCGCCGCTCTGCGTCGCGCCGCCCGCGGCGGCTTCCTGCGCCAAGGTGCCGACGCTGCGCTGCAGGCTCGGGTCCCCGCGCACGACGGCGACGATCTTCTTGTAGTTATCCAGGAACGCGGCGGCAATGATCTTGCCTTCGTTGGTATTGCCGTAGCCGCCGACTCCACCGCCGCCACCGCCACCGAACAGCGCCGCGCCGAGGCGAAAGTCGGCCTTGCGGGTGCTGCCTTCGGCGGATGCGACCTGAATGCCGCTGCGCGCATCGGCGACCAGCATGCTCGTCTGCGCCTCCTTGAATTTCAGACCGCCCACGAGCCCGCCGACCAGCGCCGCCCGGCCGCCGAGCAGTCCACCGATACCGGCCCCGACGCCGCCGGCGTTGTTTTCGGAG
>JBIODE010000055.1:0-9583 GCA_044440325.1 Steroidobacterales bacterium | reverse complement strand
CGCGCCATCGCCGAGCCGGACGGCGCCGGTCCGGTGCAGGACTTCCTCAGCAGCACGGCCGCGGACCTCAAATTGTGGATCGTCGGCGGCACGACGCCGCTGGTGGCGACGCCCGACAATCAGGCGACGCCCGGCAATCAGGTGGCGGCTGGCAATCAGGGACCGGTCGGCTCGCAGTCTCCGGCCGGCCGGGTGGCTGCGGCCTGCCTGGTCTATGATGCTGCCGGGCGGCGCGTGGCACGCTACGACAAGATGCATCTGTTCGACGTCGACATCCCCGGCCGGGAGGAGAGCTATCGGGAATCGGCCAATGTCGTGCCCGGCAGACGCGCGGTGCTGGTGCCGACGCCCGCAGGACTGCTGGGCCTATCGGTGTGCTACGACCTGCGCTTTCCGGAGCTTTACCGGCAAATGGCCGCGGCGGGCGCTCAATGGTTTGCGGTGCCGTCGGCCTTTACCGTGCCGACCGGCCGTGCACATTGGGAGACTTTGTTGCGGGCCCGTGCAATCGAGAACCTCAGCTACGTGGTGGCAGCGGGACAGTGGGGTCTGCATGACAACGGCCGCGAAACTTATGGCGACAGCCTCCTGGTCGACTATTGGGGGGAAGTTCTGGCGCGCCGCAGCGACGGCGTCGGCGTTGCGGTGGCGGACTTCGATTTGACGCTGCAGCGGGAAACGCGCCGTAATTTCCCTGCGCTCAAGCATCGCGTATTGTGATGGGTTTAAGTCTGGAGGTGCGGTGATGGCCACAGCAACGCTACCGTCTGTTGATCTGCCGCGGCGGCAGCCGCTGGACCCGTTGCACTACGTGCGCGAGCAAATTCTGGCACCGGCCGGGCTCGACGACGGTCGCATCGAGCGCGCGCTGTCGCTGGTGCTAGGGGCCTCGGTCGACGCGGCCGATCTGTATTTTCAGATCACTCACGAGGAGAGCTGGGGCCTCGAGGACGGTATCGTCAAGGAAGGCAGCGCCAGCATCGAGCAGGGCGTCGGTGTGCGGGCGCTCGCCGGCGAGCGCACCGGCTTTGCATATTCGGATGAAATCGTGCTGCCGGCGCTGGAAGAGGCCGCGCGCGCGGCGCGCGCCATCACCGCAGCGCCCGGTGCCGGCGCCGTGCAGGCCTGGCGCGCCACCGCTGGGCATCGGCTGTACCTGCCGGTCGATCCGCGACTGAGCTTGACCGATGAGCAGAAGATCGACTGGCTCGAGCGCGTCGACCGCGAGACTCGGCGCGTGGACCCGCGCGTGGTCCAGGTCATGGCAAGCGTCACGGCCGTACACGAGCTGATCCTGGTTGCAACCAGTGACGGGGTGCTGGCGGCGGATGTGCGGCCGCTGGTGCGCATGAATGTCAGTGTCATCGTCGAGCAGAACGGCCGGCGCGAACAGGGTTACGCGGGCTGCGGCGGGCGCTACTCGTTGACGGACCTCGTGGCCGAGGATCGGCCTTTGGCGCTCGGGCGCGAGGCGGTGCGCCAGGCCCTGGTCAATCTCGAAGCGGTGCCGGCGCCGGCCGGCACGATGACGGTGGTGCTGGGGCCGGGTTGGCCCGGAATACTGCTGCACGAGGCGATCGGCCACGGTCTGGAAGGCGATTTCAACCGCAAGGGCACCTCCGCGTTCAGCAATCGCATCGGTGAGCGCGTGGCGGCCCCCGGCTGCACCGTGGTTGATGACGGCACGCTGGCCGGCCGTCGCGGCTCGCTCAACATCGACGATGAAGGTACGCCGACGCAGTGCACGACGCTGATCGAGGACGGGATACTGCGCGGTTATATCCATGACCGGCTCAATGCCCGGCTGATGGGCACGCGCTCGACCGGCAACGGCCGGCGCGAGTCGTTTGCGCATGTGACTCTGCCGCGCATGACCAACACCTACATGCGTCCGGGACCCTACGCACCCGGCGAGATTCTCGCTTCGGTCGAGCGCGGCATCTATGCCGTCAATTTCGGTGGCGGCCAGGTCGACATTACCTCCGGCAAATTCGTGTTCTCCGCCAGCGAGGCCTATCTGATAGAGAACGGCCGCATCGGCGCACCGATCAAGGGTGCGACGCTGATCGGCAACGGTCCCGATGTGCTCACCCGTGTGGTGATGGTCGGCAACGATCTGAAGCTCGATGAAGGTATCGGTATCTGCGGCAAGGAAGGCCAGAGTGTCCCCGTGGGGGTGGGTCAGCCGACGCTGCGCATCGACGCACTGACGGTCGGCGGCACCGCTTGAGGCCGGATCTTAAGAGGACGCGCCGGCCGCTTCCTGCTCGCTGAGCGAGCCGGTGGCGGTGTGGTCCTCGACCTGCGCGCGCGGCTGCGTGCGCTCATCGATGTAGATCAGCTCATGTTGGCCGACCATCACCACATCGCCGTCGTTGAGATTGTGGCGGCGCACCCGCCGCGACTGCACGAAGATGCCGTTGGTGCTGTTGAGGTCTTCGATCACGCAAGATTGTGCGGTGGTGATGATCTGGCAGTGGTGGCGGCTGATGAAGCGGCTGTCGATCTGCAGATCGTTGGCGCTGGTGCGGCCGATGATCAATCGCCCAGGGTATAGGTGCCGCTCGCCGACGGGCTGGCGTTCAGTGGCAATCAGCAGGCGCGCGAGCGGCGGTCCGGCCGGCGTCGGCTGCGCGCGTACCTCGCCGGTCACGCCCCCGGCTTCGCGCAGCTCCTGCACCCTGCTACTGGTACCGGTGCGGGCCGCATGCTCGACCCACTGCAGTTCCTCGATCGCCGTGGCGATTTCCTCCAAGGTCACGGTATCGCGCTCGAGGTTGGACGCGGCCAGCAGGGAGGTGTCGCACAGTGTGTTGATCAAGCGCGGTACGCCGCCGGTATATTGGTAGATCACAGCGAACGTGTCCGGCATGAATATCTGCCGCCCCTGCGAACCGGCGACTTCCAGGCGATGCAGGATGTAGGCCTGCATATCCGCCTGCGTGAGCGCCGGCAGATGGAAGCGCAGCCGAATGCGCTGTGCGAGCTGTGCGAGTTCGGGCGCGTCGAGCTTGTCATTGAGCTCCGGTTGGCCGGCGAGAATGATGCGCAGCACCTTCTCCTTCGTGGTTTCCACACCGGAGAGCATGCGCACTTCCTCGAGCACGCGCAGCGACAGGTTTTGCGCCTCATCGACGATGAGCATGACCTTGCGTCCGGCGGCATACTGCTCCACGAGGAAGTCATTGAGCGTTGCCAGCAGCTCGGCCTTTTTCATTTGAAAGGGCTTGAAGCCAAACTGCACCAATATCGATTGCAGAAACTCGATCGAGGACACCTGCGTCTGGTTGATTTGCGCAACCACGACGTCCTTCTCGAGCTCATGCAGAAACGTCTCGATCAGCGTGGTCTTGCCGCAACCGATCTCACCGGTGATCACGACGAATCCATCCGTGAACCAGATGGTCGATTCCATGTAGGCTTTGGCGCGGGCATGCGCCTTGCTCAAATAGAGAAACTGGGGATCCGGGCTGAGCCCGAACGGCAGTTCCCGTAATTTGAACAGTTCGAGGTACATGCGTAGTCGTTCCAGCGCCGGCCCACAGGCCCATTGACCCCGAATACTACTGGATCAGGCGCAGGCCGGGATATAAGCGCTCGAGCAGCGCGCGGGCGCGCCGGTCGCGCACCCGGGCAGTGCTTTCCACCAGGGTGCAATGGCCAAGCTTGCGTCCAGGACGCGGAGTTTTGACGTAATCATGCAGGTGCAGCCCGACATGCGATAGTAATTCGCGCCGCTGCGGCATGCTGCCGATGAGGTTGATCATGGCGCTGTGGCCGCGCGCGGCAGTCGCGCCGAGCGGTAGGCCGACGATGGCGCGCAGATGATTTTCGAATTGGCTCGTGACCGCCCCTTCGATGGTCCAGTGACCCGAGTTATGTACTCGCGGTGCGATTTCGTTCGCGAGCAATCGTCCTCGGCGGACGAAGAACTCGACCGCCAATACTCCGACGTAGTTGAACGCCTGCAGTATGCGGCGCAGGTGTCGCTGCGCCGCGCGCTCGAGCGCGGCGGCGTGCCAGGGCGCGAGCGTCAAGCGCAAAATCCCGTCGGCGTGATAGTTGCGATTCAACGGATAATAGACAATCTCTCCGCTGCGGCCGCGCACGCCGATCGCCGACACTTCCTGCTCGAACGGCACGAATTCCTCGTATAACAGCGGCACGCCGCCGAGCTGGCTCCACGCCGCCTCGACCGCCGCCGCGTCGCGGATCACGACCTGGCCCTTGCCGTCGTACCCCATGCGGCGCGTCTTGAGGACGCCGGGCAGGCCGATGCGCGCGAGCGCGCGCGCCAGCGCCGCGCGCGAATCGACCGCGGCGCAGCGCGTCGTGGGGATGCCCAGTCGGGTAAATAGCCGTTTCTCGAGCGCCCGATCCTGCGCCGCTGCGAGCGCCGGCAGCGGCGGCGCGATGCGTGCGCGCGTGCCGCGTGCCGCCGCGCGCAACGCCGCCACCGAGACGTTCTCCCAGTCGAAGCTGATGACCTCGGCCCGTTCAGCGAGCTGGCGCAGTGCCGTCGGATCGTCGAGCTCACCGATCAGGGCCGGTGCGATTTGCGAGGCCGGAGTATCGGCGCTGCGGTCGAGAAAAAGAAAGTCCAGCCCGAGGGGAATGCCGGCGAGCGCGAGCATGCGGCCGAGTTGGCCGGCACCGACGATGCCGACGGTCATGCCCGTGGATCAGGCTTGGCGAGCACCGCTGCGGTCTGCGCCGCGCGCTGCGCCTGCAGCGCCTGGCCAATCGCCGGATAGCGCGCCGCCAGGATGGCGGCGGCGAACAGTGCCGCGTTCGCGGCCCCGGCGGTGCCGATCGCAAAAGTCGCAACCGGTACGCCGGCCGGCATCTGCACGATCGAAAGCAGGGAATCCAGTCCGTTCAGGCTGCGCGATTGCACCGGCACGCCGAGCACCGGCAGCGCCGTCTTGGCGGCCGTCATGCCGGGCAGATGCGCGGCGCCGCCAGCGCCCGCGATCAGCACTTCCAGGCCGCGCGCAGCCGCGCTCGCCGCGTACTCGAACAGCAAGTCCGGGGTGCGGTGGGCGGAGACGATGCGAGTCTCGTAAGCCACGCCGAGCTTGTCGAAGGCTTCGGCGGCGGCGCTCATCGTCTCCCAATCGGAGGATGAGCCCATGATGATGCCGACCAGTGGCTTCATCGCGCTATTCTAGCAAGTTGGGCGCAAGCCGCGCGCGCGCGCTCGAGCAGCGCCGGGTCCAGCGTGCGCATCAACCGGCCGATGTACTGGCGCTGGCGTGCCAGCGCCGGGCGGCTGCGGATGCGGCGCACCTCGGCGATGGCAGCCAGCAGCACATCGGGCAGTCCCAGCGCGGCAAGCTCGCCATCCTTGAGCGTGGCCAGCCGTTCGCCGAGCTTTTGCTGGCCTTCGGCCTCACGTTTGCGGGCGGTGCGACTCGGCCGCAGATCCTCGCCGTTATCGGTGTCGGGTAATTCAGATTGAGGCATCATTGATAGATTATGCCGCAGCAGATCGACCCCTCGCGTATTCCGGAGCTCAAGTCCGTCGTCCTCGATGCCTTGGAGCAGGCACGGGCGGCGGGTGCCGCGCAAGCCGAAGCCGATGCCAGCGTCCAAAAGGGGTTGACTGTCACGGTGCGCCTCGGGGAAGTCGACACGGTCGAATATCAGCGCGACCGTGGGCTGGCGGTGACGGTGTATTTTGGCCGCAGCAAGGGTTCCGCGAGTACCGCGGATCTGCGCCCTGCGGCGGTGCAGGAGACCGTGGCGAAAGCCTGCTCCATCGCGCGCCACACGGCGGCGGATGAGTGCGCGGGGCTCGCGGAGTCGGAGGCGCTGGCACGCGATGTCCCGGATCTGCAGCTGGACCATCCCTGGGAGATCGAGCCGGAACAGGCGATTGAGCTGGCGCGCTCGTGCGAAGCCGCGGGCTTGGGCTGCGATGCGCGCCTGCAGAACTCCGAGGGTGCAACCGTCGCCACAAACCGCGGTGTGCGCGTTTACGGCAACAGCCACGGTTTCCTCGCCGGTTATCCGAGCACGAGTCATTCCCTCAGCTGCGCTCTGCTGGCGCAGGATCAGGGCGGCATGCAGCGAGACTACTGGTATTCGATTGCGCGCAATCCGAGCGGGCTCGAATCCGATGAAAGCATTGGACGACGCGCCGCCGAGCGTGCGCTCGGCCGCCTCGGAGCGCGGCGCCTGTCCACCCGCCGCGCTCCGGTATTGTTCTCGCCGGACATGGCGCGCGGCCTCATCGGTCACTTTCTCGGGGCGATTCGCGGTGTCAGTCAATATCGCCGCTCCTCCTTCCTGCTCAATGCGGTCGGCGAGCAGATCTTTCCGGAGTTTCTGCAGCTCGAAGAGCGGCCGCACCTGCTGGCGGGCCTCGCCAGCAGTCCCTACGACGCCGAAGGCGTGACCACCGTCGATCGCGACCTGATTCGCGATGGCATCTTGCAGGGCTACATCCTCGGCAGTTATTCGGCCCGCAAGCTCGGGCTCAAGACCACCGGCAACGCCGGCGGTGTTCACAATGTGATCGTGCGGGCGCGGCAGCACACGCTGGGATTCGCACAGCTGCTGGCGCATATGGGGACGGGTCTGTACCTCACTGAGCTGATGGGTCAGGGCGTCAACGCCGTGACCGGCGATTATTCGCGCGGTGCCAGCGGCTTCTGGATCGAAAACGGCGCCATCGCCCATCCGGTGCACGAAATCACGATTGCCGGGAATTTGCGCGATATGTACCGCCACATTGTGGCAGTCGGCAGCGACATGGACGTTCAAGGTGCGGTGCGAACCGGCTCATTGCTGATTGAATCGATGACCATCGCCGGAGAATGAGCGGGCGGGCAGGGCGTGAGGGAGGGGAGGCCCCGGAAGGTGTGCCGGCGCGTCAGGTCTCGAGCAGGTCCAGCAGACTACGCCCGGCGCAGGCGTCGCGGTAACTGTGCTCGAGCTGCTCCCCCAGGCGCTCGACCGCAGCCGGCGCGCCCTGATGAGTCACGGCGTAGCCGCTGCCGTGAAGCCGCGCGAGCTGCAGAATGTCGTGAAGCTTGATCCGGGCGATATCGCGGCCGGGCTGCAGCAGCGCCTTGTCGCTCGATGCGAGCATTCCGCCGTGCTCCAACTCTTCGCATAATCGCGCAATCGCAATGCCAGGCGCGTTCAGCCGCTCCGCCAGCGATGCAACGGTCCAGCGCGAACCACCGCTGCGAGCGCTGTCGCCGACGAGGTACATGATGGACAGTCCCAGGCGTTCGGTGTCGGCCGCCGAGAGCCGCAGAACTTTGAGGCCAAGACGCAGATAGCTTGGGTATTGCACGTAGAACGATACCAGGGCGCCCAATAGCAGGATGAGCCAGCCCAGATAGGTCCAGATCAGCGCGGCGATAAAAATCGCAAAGCCGGCATAGACGATCGTCAGTCGCGTCGAAAACAGTACGAACAACGTGAACCAGCGCCCGACTGCGGCCCAGAGAACACCGGCCACCGCGCCGCCGATGAGGGCGGGCCCGAGGCGCACGCGTGTGTTCGGGATGTACATGTATAGAACCATCAGCAGGCCCGAGGCGATGATAAACGGCGCCAGATCGACCCCAAGCGTATAGAGCTGCTCGAGCAGCGGCAGCTCGGACAGCAGCCGCACCGGTGTACTCTTGGCGGCCAGACGCGACAGGCCGATGACGGCCGCGAGCAGCACCGGACCGCCGATGAGCAGTCCGACATATTCGGTCAGGCGGCGCGCGAAGCCGCGCGGCACCTCGACGCGCCAGACGAAGTTGAGGCTGTCTTCGACGCGCTTGAGCGTGCCCACCAGCGTCCATGCCAGCAGCACGAAGCCGACCGATCCAACCAGGGTGCTGCGAACCGTGTCGGCGAAATCCATGACCCGTTCGGTCAACTCACCGGCGGCGGCTCCCATGGGGCTGAAGAAATCAAACACCAAGGGCCGGAGCAGGTGATGGGCGCCGAAGCCCTTGAGCAGAGCGAAACTCAATGCCAGTAGCGGAATCAGCGCGAGCAGGGTGGCATAGACCAAACCCATGGCGTGCAGGTTGAGGTCGCCGCCGAGCAGATCGCGCAGCACGGCGTAGGGCAGGCGCGCCCAGCGACGCAGGCGTGTGGCGCCGCCCGCTGTCTCAGCTGCCGGCGCGAACAGCCATGTTTCGAACCGTTCGCGCAGCGTCGGCCACATCAGAGCGCAGGGCCGGTGAGTCGGGTGAGCGCCTCCTGGTACTTCTCGCTGGTGCGCGCCACGACCTGTGCCGGCAGATGGGGTCCCGGCGCACGTTTGTCCCAGGCCAAGGTCTCGAGATAATCGCGCACGTATTGCTTGTCGAACGATGGCGGGCTTTGGCCGACCTGCCAGGTCGCGGCCGGCCAGAAGCGGGACGAGTCGGGCGTGAGCACTTCGTCGATCAGTATCAGGGTGCCGTCGCGGTCCAGACCGAACTCGAATTTGGTATCGGCGATGATGATGCCGCGAGCGCGCGCGTGTTCGGCGGCTTGCCGGTAGAGCGCGAGTGCGGTATCGCGTACCGCCGCTGCGCGCTCGCGGCCGATCAGCTGCGCGGCGTCGTTGAAGGAAATATTTTCATCGTGCGCTCCGATTGCGGCCTTGGTCGCGGGAGTGAAGATCGGTTGTGGCAGTGCCTCGGCCAGGCGCAATCCGGGCGGCAAGGGGATGCCGCAGACGGCGCCGCTGTTCTGATAGTCCTTCCAGCCCGACCCGATCAAGTAGCCGCGCACGACCGCTTCGATCGGCAGTGCCGCCAAGCGCCTGACGATGGCAGAGCGGCCCTCGAGGGGCGCGCGCTCGGCCGCGTCCGGGATCACCTGTGCGAGCGGCCGCCCGGTCAGATGATTCGGCACGAGCGCGCGCGTGCGCTCAAACCAGAACTCCGAGATTTGTTGCAGGACCCGACCCTTGCCGGGAATCGGATCGGGCAATACGACATCGAACGCAGACAGCCGGTCGGTCGTGACGATCAGCAGCTGCTCGTCGTCTACGGCATAGATGTCGCGGACCTTGCCCCGGTGCAGCAGCGGCAGTGCGCGCAACTGCGTTTCGAACAGCGTTTCGCGGCTTGCGGCCAAGGCTTGCTACCATAGACGGGTTGGGATGCGGGCGCGCATCTTGCCGTCCGCAACTTCGCGGGGTCAAGCTCGAGGAGACCGGTGCCTGAGGCCGTAGAGACACAATGGGTTGGGGCGGAAAAATTCTAGGCGGCACTTTGGGCGCGCTGGCGCTGGGGCCGTTCGGCGCGGCGCTCGGGGCGTTCATCGGCCATCAGTTCGACAGCGGCGCGGGCGGTATCGTCTTCGGCGGCGGCGATGCCAGCCCGGCCCGCGTCAATGAATTATTCTTTCCGACCACGTTTCGCGTCATGGGCCACATCGCGAAGGCCGATGGCCATGTGTCAGAGCGGGAGATCGCTTCCGCGCGGGCCGTGATGCAGGCACTGCACCTGAACGCCGAGCAGGTGCGCACGGCGATCGCGTACTTCTACGAGGGCAAGCAGTCCGGGTTCGATCTGGACCGTGCGCTGCAGCCGTTGCGCCTCGCGATTGCACCCTACCCGGATCTGGGGCGCTTCTT
>JBIODE010000054.1:0-9894 GCA_044440325.1 Steroidobacterales bacterium | reverse complement strand
GCGTTGGCCGCGGCCTCACTTTGGATCATGACGACGCCATACGGCTGGGCCGGTAGCTGGGGTTCGGAGAGCAGCGTGAGCCTTTCATCCGAATACCTTTCCAATCCCTACATGCAGCCGAGTGATGCGCGTTCGGCGGAAGGCGTGGGGCTGCTGATGACGCTGCCGGCCAGCTACGTCGGCAATGACGACACATTTGATTTCACGCCGCGCCTGCGCTTCGCGCACTCCTGGCGCAACGCCTCGCTGCTGTCGAACTATCAGTACTTCGATGCCGGTTGGCACGCGGTCAGGGAGCGCGATGCGCTGCAGTTGAACGCGGGCTGGCACCACGATTCGACGCAGTACAACGCCTTCGAGACCGCGGTGCTGCACGGCTTCGTTCTGCAGCGCACCGAGCAGACCGCCGGCGGCGACTGGCAGCGCTCGCTCACCGAGCGCAGCGCGCTGCACCTGATGGGTTCCTGGGACGCAGTGTCCTATGCCCGCAATTCGAGCTTCAGTCTGTCCAACTATCGCTATGGCCAGCTATCGCTGCAGTACGACCATGATCTGACCGAGCGCCTGCACTGGACCGGCAGTATGGGGGCCGGCCGCTACACGCTGCCGGACAGCCCGGTCGATTACCGCAGCGACAATCGCTTCGCGCAGCTCGGGCTGACCGGGCAATTGACGGAAGTGTGGTCGCTGACGGCGACCGCGGGGGTGTCGGACGTCAGCGATCATGAGCAGACTTTCTTTGCGACCGCGAGCGCGTCCAAGAGCGCCCCGAGTTTTACCTTCGACGCGCAGCGGCGCGGCGAGCGAAATGCGGCCGAGATCTCGGTAGCGCACACGATTCAGCCCAGCGGTCTGGGCGCGCTGGTCACGCAGGATGATGCCTTTCTCAGGGATACATTGAACGTGTCCGAGCGCCTGAGCGTCGGTGCCGCGCTGCACGGTCAACGCGTGCGCGACACGTTGCAACGGCTCTCTGTCGGCGAACTGCGCAACGGGGCCGTGGATCTGACGGCGAATTGGCAGTGGACCGAGCATTGGAATGCCAATCTGCAGCTCTCGCTTAACCGCCGGTCGGATGTGCAACCCGCGGTGCAGGCCTCCGGCGTGGGCGTGTTTCTGACCGCCACGCGCCAGTTTGGGCGCAAGCCCTTGAACTGACGCGGATTGACAGTGGTGCCAGTGAACGCAATTGATGCGAGCGGGGAATGGCGATGAGCGCGAGTGCTCTGGAGCAAGTCGGCAATCTACGGGAGAAGCTGCGCGCGCTGCGGCGCCGCCGCGTGCTGTTTGCGGGCACCTTTGCCGCCGCGTTGCTGCTGGCCCTGGCGTTCGCGTTGCTGTGGCCGGCCACCTACCGCTCGACCGGTACCATCCTGATCGAGCAGCAGGAGATTCCGCAGGACCTGGTGCGCTCGACCATCACCTCCTATGCCGATCAGCGCGTGCAGGTGATCGGGCAGCGCGTCCAAACCACACAGAATCTGCTGAAGATCATCGATCAATACGGACTGTATCCACGGGATCGAAGCTCCAAACCACGTGAGGCGCTGCTGAAGGAGATGCGCGGCGACATCGCGGTGAACATGATCAGCGCCGATGTGATCGATCCGCGCAGCGGACGGCCCACCCAGGCCACGATCGCCTTCAGCGTGGCCTATCAAAGCCGCTCGCCCGAGCTGGCAGTCAAGGTCGCCAACGAGCTGACCACGCTGTACCTGAACGAGAATCTGACCAACCGCACGCAGCTGGCCGCGCAGACGACGACCTTCCTCGGGGATGAGTCCGAGACGCTGCGCAAGAGCATCGTCGCGCTCGAGGCGCGCCTGGCCGACTTCAAGCGCCATCACGCCACGGAGCTGCCCGATCAGACCACGCTCAATACGCAGCTCATGGACCGCACCGAGCTGGATCTGCAGGACAGCGAGAATCGCATCGGTTCCCTGGACGGGCAGCGCGCCATCCTGCAGGCGCAGCTGGCGCAGCTCAATCCGACCTCGCAGCTCTACAGCGACAGCGGGCAGCGCATCCTCAGCGCCGAGGATCGGCTCAAGGTGCTCAAATCGGACCTAGCGAGCCTGTCGGCAACCTACGGATCCGATCACCCGGACGTGCTCAAGACCCAGCGCGAAATCGCGGGACTTGAGCAGCAGGTGCATGCCGACGGCCAGAATGCCGACGTCCTGCGCCAGCTCGCCGATGCCAAGGCCCAGCTGGCCGAGGCGCGGCAACGCTACTCGGCCGACCATCCCGACGTGCTGCGGTTGCAGCGCGCAGTGTCCAACCTCGAGACCGAGGCCGCGAAGACGCCGGTGACGGCCACGACGGCGCAGGCACGGACCGCCCCCGACAACATGGTCTACATCCAGGTCAAGGGCCAGCTGGATTCGATCGAGGCCCAGCGCACCGCCGAACTGAAGAAGCAGGAGGAGCTGCGCGCGCGGCTCGATGATTTTCAGAAACGCCTGGCGGCCGCGCCCGAAGTGGAGAAGGAGTATCGGGTGCTGGCGCGCGACTACGACAATGCGCAGGCCCGCTACCAGCTGAGCAAGACCAAGCAGGGCGAGGCCCAGGTAGCCGAGAACCTCGAGACCGAGCGCAAGGGCGAGCGCTTCACCTTGATCGAGCCGCCGCTGACTCCGGAAGAGCCCATCAGCCCTAACCGGCCGCTGGTTATGATCCTGGGATTTGTGCTGGCCGCCGGATTGGGTCTCGGCGCCGTGGCCTTGAGTGAGACCTTCGACACCTCGATCCGCGGTGCCGCGGATCTGGGCCGACTGACCGAGGTCATGCCGCTGGTGTCGATTCCCCTCATCGAAACCAGGGACGATCGGCGGCGGCGGCGACGCCTGTGGCGCTATTCCTGGCAAGGCAGTGCAGCGGTGCTGCTCCTGACCATATTGGCGATCCATTTCTTTGTGCGTCCTCTGGACGTCTTGTGGGTGCAGGTCATGAGGCGCCTGGGTGCATGAAATGATGGAACGCATTCGTCAAGCCATGGATCGGGCGCGCGGCGAGCGCGGCCACGTGGACTCGGCTGATCTGCATGAGCTCGGGACGCGCTCCCAGCCGGCGCCGGTGGTCACTTACACGCGCACACGCGTGTTCGAGGCCAATGCCGAATTGCTCGAGCGCAATCGTATTCTCCCGCCGCAGGACCGCTCGGCCGCCGGCCATGCCATCCGCATGTTGCGGACACAGCTCCTGCAGCGCATGCAGGAGCACGGCTTCCGCACGCTCGCGGTGCTCAGCCCCGCCGACGGCGACGGCAAGACCACGACCGCCATCAATCTGGCGATCAGCATGGCGGCCGATCGGCGCCACACGGCGCTGCTGGTGGACCTGGATTTGCACCGGCCGGGCATCGCCGGCCGATTCGGCCTGGTGCCGGAAGCCGGCGTCGACGATGTGTTCGCCGGCGAGGCGCCGATCGAGCGGGCGCTCTATCATCCAGAGGGTCTGGAGCGGCTGGTGCTATTGCCGGCGCGCGCGCCGATGGCGGGCTCCTCCGAGACGCTCGCCGGTCCGCGCGCGCGCGATCTGGTGCGCGAGCTCAAGAGCCGCTATCCCGACCGCGTCATCATCTTCGATCTGCCGCCGGTGCTGGCGGCCGATGATGCGGTCGCGTTCTCGCCGCTGATCGACTGCGCGATATTGGTGGTCGCCGAGGCGCGCACGCAGCGCGAGGACGTGGGCCCGTGTCTCACTCTGCTGCGCCAGACACCGGTGCTCGGCACGGTGCTCAATTGCGCGACGGATGTCAGGGCGCCGTACTGACGCGTGCCATGCGGACGGTTCAGATCGAGGGCAGTGCGCTCAGCGCCTCGCGTCTGGGGCTGGGCACCGCGTCCTTGCATCACCTGGTGTCCGCGCGCGCGCGCGGCGATCTGCTCGCGCAGGCCTGGGAGCAGGGCATTCGCTACTTCGACACCGCGCCGCTGTACGGTCATGAGCTGGCCGAGCGTGAGCTCGGTCGCTTCATGCGGGGGCGACGTTCCAATACCGTGCTCGCGACCAAGGCGGGCTTGCTGCCGGGCGCGTGGCGCAGCCGCTGGCCGCCACTCATGTACCTGGAGAAAGGCGTCCGCGGGATCGTGCAGCGTGCGTCCGGTCTGCGGCTGAACAGCGGCACGCCGCGCAGCGACTACAGTGCCGCCTACGTGCGGCGGCGGGTCGAGCGCTCGTTGCGCGTGCTGCGCACCGACTACATCGATATCCTGTATTTGCACGAGCCGACGCTGATACACATCGAGCAGCCCCTCGAGCTCACGGAAGCGTTGCTGCAATTGCAGCGGGCCGGCAAGATCCGCGCGTTTGGATTGTCGGCAGGCTTTGAGGCTTGCGCGGCGATTGCGCGGGCACATCCGCGCCTGGCCGGCATCGTACAACTGCAGGTACAGCCGACGCTGCGCGACACGCGGGGCGCGGGGGTTGGCGGCCGCCCCGCGCAGGTGACCTTCGGGCATCTGCGGGAGTCCAAGCTTACGGGCCTGGAGCGTGCGCTGGCACGCGCGTGCGAGCTCAATGAAAGCGGCGTCATTCTGTTTTCGACACGCAGCGCACGGCATCTGCGGGAGGTCGCGGCCGCTCTGGCGGCGATCGAACGCGGCGCGCAGGCGGGTGCCGCTTCGATCGCCGCTGTCCGCCTCTGATCCATGATCGGCGTCGAAGACCTTCGGTTGGGCGCCGCCAAGCAGCGCCTGAGCGCACAGGTGTGCATCATCGGCAGCGGGCCGGCCGGTCTCGCGCTCTGCCGCGCGCTGACCGAGCGCGGTGTCGGCGTCGTCCTGCTCGAGGCGGGTGATGCAGCGCCCCGGCTGCTGGAGGCCGCGCAATGGCCGGAGTGCCTGCAGCACGACTACAAGGGCGCCACGCTGGGCCGCAGCTTCGGCCTCGGCGGGACCTCGGCGCTCTGGGGCGGGCAATTGCTGCCGCTGCGTCCTGAGGAGATGCGCGCGCGTGCCCACTGCGGCGCGTCGGCATGGCCGATTCGGCACCAGGAGATTGCCGCCCACTACGCGCTGATTGAACGGTGGGTCGGCGTCGTGAGCGCGCCCTACAACCTGGACGCGATGACGCTCTCGGATCATCCGCTGGCGCAGTTGGACTGGAACGGGCTCGCGCCGCGATTCTCCAAGTGGATCCCGATGCGGCGCCGCAATCTGGCCACGGCGTGGCTGCCCGGCATCATCGCCAGCGGTCGAGCGCGCGTGGTCATCAATGCCACGGTGCAAGGGTGGGAAACGGTACGCCGCGGTGACGCGGCGGAAGTCGTGAAAATACTGGCGCGCTCGGATTCGGACCATCAGCTTGAAGTCGAGGCACCGCTGTGTGTCATCTGCGCGGGAGCCCTCGAATCCACGCGCCTCGCGCTGGAATTGAGCGCGAAGTGTCCCGAGGGTGGCAGCGTCAATCGCGCGTTGCTCGGGCAGGGGCTGCAAGATCACCTGTCCGTGCGGCTCGGCGAGCTGCAGCCGCGCGCCGGTTCCCGATTC
This sequence comes from Steroidobacterales bacterium, assembly GCA_044440325.1. Lineage (GTDB taxonomy): Bacteria > Pseudomonadota > Gammaproteobacteria > Steroidobacterales > Steroidobacteraceae > FEN-1191. The sequence continues at coordinate 4,402 of JBIODE010000054.1, read as the reverse complement.
GCCGCGCTGTTCGCGCCGTTTTTCTCCGGCTCGACGATGCGGTCGCTGCGGCTGGACCTGCCGCCGCAGCTCGCCGAGCAGGAGGGGTTGCCGGCCGCGTATTTGCACATCGTCGCCGAAGCGGCACCGAATTCCGGATTCGCGGCGGTGCGCGACACGCTGCGAAGTTTGCAGGCGCATGAGCTGCGGCGCGCGGTGGGACATGGGTTGCGCGGGCTGGGCGCACTGCCCGAAGTGCTCGAGCTGCTGTACGGGCGGGCGATACGGCGGCGTCTGCTGTTTCCGCGGCGCGCGCGGTTATGGGTGAATCTTGATTTCGAGCAGCCGCAGCAGTCCGAGAACCGGTTGAGCCTGAGTGAGCAATGCGATGCGAGCGGCCGCCGCCGGCTTCAGGTCCGGTGGAGCCCGCCGGTCTGCCCCGCGCGGCTCATTGCCGTCATGACGAGGCAGCTGCAGACGTGCTGGCAACGCAATGACCTCTCTGCCGCCGCCGAGCTCAAGCTGTTCGATGCGCAGAAGATTGCGGCGTCGATGCCCGACAATCTGTACGACATCTACCATCCGGCCAGGACCACGCGCATGGGCGCCAGCGCGCAGAACGGCGTCGTCGACCCGGATCTGCGACTGTTCGGCACGACCAATTGTTACGTGCTCAGCAGCTCCGTGTTCCCCTCGATGGGTGCGGCCAATCCGACTTTCACACTGATGGCGCTGGCGCTGCGGCTCGCGGCGCACTTGGCGTCTGCGCGAGCCCGATCTGCTTGAGCCGTATGGAGACAGCCGGGTCGAATTGATGGCGATGGACTTCCACGCCCAAGCTGACATACATGCTCGGCATACAAATAAAAACCCCGGCGCGGGGCCGGGGTCTTGCAGCGAATTGCCGCACCAGCGGATCAGGTAATGGCCAACCCGCGAGTAGTCGTCGACCCGCGACGCCGCGCCAACAAGCCAAGGCCGCCGATACCCGACAGCAACATCCAAGCCGCTGCCGGCAGCGGCACCGGCGTGAGGGTGCCGTCGATTTGCACGTCGGCGATGCGCCAGTTGCCGGAGTTGTTGTTGTACTGGACCGGACTGCCAGACACCACCGATGTGGCCGACGCGTATTCGGTACCGCCAGCCAGGGTCGGGTTGTATGCCGAAACCAGCCGCACACCGAAGTTCGCATCGTTGTTCACTCCGCTGATCCCCGAGAGATTGACGGTGTCCGTCTGAAATCCCGATCCGGCCGTGCCCGTCGTATTGTTGTCGACGGTCGCGCTCCACACCGAGCCTACGTTCGTCCAGGTGCTGCCGTTCGTGGTGTACTGCACCTGCAGATTGCCGACCCCCTGCGTCGTCGCCGCCCAGTTGAATGAGAGGCTGAGTCCGCTGTAGCCCGCCGTGCTGGTGTCAAATTCAGCGCCCTGCGAGTATTCGGGAGCCGAATTATTCCAGCCGTTATTGGTGGTGCCGGTGGTGCCGCTGCCGGCCTGGCCGCGGATGCGCCAAGTGTCACCATTGCCGAGTGTGGAGCCGTTCGCCGAACCCGACGGCGAGTCGTTCTTGATGTCGTCGTAGGTGACCGCGCCAACGCCGGTCGAGGTGGTCACGCCCTTGGTCGTGGTCGTGTAAGTGTAGTTATTAGTCATACCCAGCGATTGGGCCGTCCCGCTGCCGGTCGTCGCCGCCGGCGTGTTGTCGGGGGAGACCTCAGCAAGACTGCCGAAATTCCAGTCCGTGATCGTGGTCGCTTCTACCGAGGTGCACGCGGCGATCGCCACGGCAACCAGGCCCATTTGGGTCGTTAGTTTGATTCGAGTCATAAAATTCATCCGTCAATAATGTTTAGCAGAATTCGGCTCACCGCGGCGTTGCTGCGGCGTGCGTCCTATGGATCAATCAGGCAACCCGCCGGCGGCGAGCACCAATCCCGAGTCCGCCCAGCCCGCTCAGCAACAGCCACGCGGCCGCAGGCAGCGGCACCGGTGCGACAGCGACGCCGCGGTACACCTGGCCGAGGGCGGCCGTGTCGAGGACCGTGAAGGCTTCGCCAGACACCTGACTCGCGCTGGTATCACCCAGCGTATCCGTGACCGCGACGATCTGGTTGGGATCGGCGCCCGCGTCTCCGAGGTTGCTGCCGATGGTCGAGGTGGCTGCGTACAGCGTTACGGTACCGTTGGCGTTGACTTTTCCGGTGAGGTTGCGCAGTCCATCGGTGGTCGTCATCAAGGAATCGCCCGCGAGGCTGCCGGTGCCGTTCACGGTATAGCTTTGACCGATCAATCCGCTCTTCAACGTGTAGTCCAAGGTCCACGTTCCGCCGACGAGGCTCCACTTCTGCAAGCCGCCGGCTTCATAGGGCGTCGATGAAAAGTCGGACGTGCTGCCGGAACCTTCATCGGCGACGTACAGCGTGGTCGCGTTGGCAAAGAATAGGCCGAAGGGGTGATAGACCGGGTTTGCCGAGGTCGGCGTGGCCTTGGCGAGCGTCGTGGAGAAGCCCGGCAGAATCGACATCGTCCCCGAGCCGGTCGACGTCGGATTCGTCGTGCTGGAGGTCATCCCGGCCGGGCCCACCTGATATACGGTGTCGATGCCGTTGGAGCCGCTGCCCTTGGTGACGTACAGAACGCCGTTATAAACAGTTTCGCCGCGGAAGTTATTATCCTTCGCCGCTTTGTCGGCCGTATATCCATTCTGCGTGATGCTGTACGAGGCGACCTGGGTGGTCCCCGGCGTCGATGCTGTCGCATTGTTCCCGGGAGTCAGCAGCTGAACGCCCGTTCCAGCCGTCGTCGCGGCGCTGCCATTGCCGTTGCCGCCATTGCCGACCATGTAGTAGTAGCCGTTGCTGCCGAGGATGGCCGCGCGTCCATTATTGCCGTTATAGGCGTTGGTGGTCGTGTACTGCAGCGCGTTGTTGGACAGGCTAAGCTGCGCAACCCCGCGATAGGTCGCGGTTGCCGTATCGGTATTGCCTGGCTCGATAATGCCCGGCGTGTTGGCGTTGGACACATCCAACTGACCGGCGGTGGCGTTGTAGTCCATGAACGTGATCCCCGTGCCGTTCGGGGTCAAGTTGATCGCGCCTTCGGACTTCGAGGAAAAGCTGGTATTCAGGTTAATGCCCTGCGTCGCCGCGAGGGCCGACACGTTCACCGTGTTGTCGACCGTGCCCGTGGTCGTATTGACGTTCGAAACGTAAAGATTCGAAGTGATGCCGAAATTGGCATCGGCGGTGTCGTTGTTCCACACGTTGCCGGAGCAGTTCGAGGTCGTGCAAAACGCGCTCGATGAGTTCGCCGTGACGCCACCGGAGTTGGGAAGCGCGGCGCCGGCCGCAAAACCCGGATCGGTGTAGGTGGAGGAGCTCACGAGCAGATCGCCGCCAAAATTGCCCAGGGCCTGCTGCGCGTTAGCCGGCGAGCCCACGAACATACCTCCCGCCAGCGCGACGGGAAGCGCAGCCAATGCGATTCGATTATTCATCCCAAATTTCTCCCAGAAATCCCCTGAAGTATTCGAAGCATAGCGCCGCTTGAGTCGACGCAATGCTTGCCAAAAATGGACGAGCGCCACCGCGAAACGCAGAATTTTTGTTCTGTGGTCGGTGACCTTGTTGGACGATCCCACCGCGCGGCCGCACGACGATTTCATTTTTATGAAGTTTGCATAACATGCCCACTTCGGCGTTATGATTTTTTCGGCGCTTTGAGTCGTAATATTGGCGCGCCTGGCCGTGACGCGCTCTCGCCAGGGTTGCGGCTTGGGGCGCGCCCTGTTTCAGGACGTCGCGCGGCGGGTCATTCATGCCGCCGATTCAATCGGAATTCGCGGAATGCTGGTGCACGCGATTTCCGAGGAGGCCAAGAATTTCTACCTAAGATTGGGCCTCGATGTCTCCCCGCTCGAGCCAATGACCTTGATGACGACAATCGCCGATCTGCGTGCAGCGTTGTGAGCGGCGGGGCGCATTGCCGGGACGCATGGCCTCATCCGCCGCGGCGGTTGGGCGCGCGTTGCAGCTCCTCGCCGATCAGGGCCTCGAACTGCTCTTGCGGCACGTTGCCGTCGATCAGCCGACCGTTGATGAAGAAGGAGGGCGTGCCGCTGACCCCCAGGGCGTTTGCGGCCCTAGCGTCCGTGGCCACGGTCTGGGAAGTCTTCGCATCCGACAGGCAGCTGGCGAATTGGCCGGTATCGAGTCCGAGCCGCTGCGCCGTCTGCTTCAGCGAGGACGCCGCCAGCGAGTTCTGATCACCGAACATCGCATCGTGCATCTCCCAGAACTTGCCCTGGGCATCGGCACACACCGCCGCCTCGGCCGCGATCTGCGCATTGGGGTGCAGGCTCGTCAACGGCAGATGACGGAACACCAGCCGCACATCGTCCGGGTGCTTCGCCAGCACGGCGT
>JBIODE010000053.1:0-9944 GCA_044440325.1 Steroidobacterales bacterium | reverse complement strand
GCGTCGAACATCGCCAGCGAATTGAAATAGGCCGTGGCGGTGCGCTCGAAAAAGCTGATCGGTAGCACCGCACCGAGCTCGGCCGCCAGCGCGCCGAAGCGGCGCAATATCGGACTATCATCGGCCGGCTGGGCTAGCTGCAGGTGGCGCGCATCCTGCTCAATGCAGAAGTACGGCGTTGCAAACAGCTCCGGCAATACGATGATATCTGCGCCGCCGGCACGCGCAGCCCGCACCAGCCGCTCCGCGCGCTCGAGGTTCTGCGCCAGCTCCCAGCTGCAGGCGAACTGCAGCGCGGCAACGCTCACGCGCCGTGCGCTCATCGGCTACCGCCGATCACCCGCTCGCTGATCGCAATCGCAGTCTGCAGTGCGCGCAGGCCATCCTCGCCGCTGACCAGCACGCGCGCGCCGCGCGTCGCCGCCAGAAACGCCGTGATTTCCGCGCGCAGCGCATCGCCTTGTTCAAACGACTGCTCTTCGATGTGGACCGGCAGCTGCCCGGGCGCCGGCGCGCCAGCCTGCTTGCGGATCACCGTCAGAATCTTCTGCTGCAGGTCGAGCGATAGGTACGCATCGTCCTGAAAGATGCGCAGCTTGCGCTCAGTCTTGAGGCTCACACGGCTCGCGGTCGTGTTGGCCACGCAGCCGTTGTCGAAACGAATGCGCGCATTGGCGATATCAATCTCGGGCGAAAACACCGGCGTTCCGATCGCATCGAAGCTGCTGATCGGGCTGTGCACGATGGTCTGTATCAGGTCGATGTCGTGAATCATCAGATCGAGCACCACGTTGACGTCGGTGCCGCGCTCGCGGAACGGCGCGAGGCGATGACATTCTATGAAACGCGGTGTGCGCAGCACGGGTTCGGCCGCGAGGATCACGGGATTGAAGCGCTCGAGGTGCCCGACCTGCAGTACACGGCCGGCGCGCCGCGCCGCCGCGATCAGCGCCTGAGCCTGCGCCGCCGTCTCGGTGATCGGCTTTTCTACCAGCACATGGGCCCCGGCTTCAAGGAATGCGAGCGCGATCTCGTGATGCGTCGGCGTCGGCGTCACGACGCTCGCGACGTCGACCCGACCGAGCAATTGACGATAGTCGCGCTCGGCGGTAGTGCCGAGCTCTGCCGCAACGCGCGCGACCGCATCGGCGTCGGCGTCAACCACCGCCGCCAGTTCGCACTCCGGCAGCGCGGCATATTTCTGCGCGTGGAATCTACCCAGATAGCCGACACCGACCACTGCCGCTCTGATTTTCTTCATGTGCCGGCTATTATGCCTGTCATGAGCAATCACCTGCGGCGCATCTGGGACCATTATCGCGGCAGTCAGGGATTGTGGCGCGAGCTGCTGACTTTGCTGGCGTGTCTGGCGATCGGTGTGATCGTCATGCCCTGTCTGATCTGGTTGGTCGGCCGCGCTGCGCTCGGCCCCTACACCCACGGCGGCGTCTTCGCCCTTTGGCGTGATTTTCTCCTGGGCCTTGCCGAGGGAAGCAGCCCTTTCTGGATCGTTGCACTCGGACCCTATGCGCTGCTGTGGCTGCTTCGCGGCGGACGGCGCCTGCTGACATAAGCCGGCGGCTGACATAAGGCACGCGGCAGCGTGATAGCCGTCACAATTCACATGGTATTGCGACACACAATTGCTGCGCCATGCGACCCTTTCACTTCATGAAAGACTCAAATCACAATCCGAACCGCCGCCCGCGCGAGCAGCAGCAGGTGTTGAACGATATCAAGCTTGCCCTGGTCGCCGACCGCACGAGCCGCGAGGAGCGCACCCGCGGCGTCGATCCCTACAACAGCCGCATGGGCTCGCACGATCGCGATGCCTGGCAGAACACGCATACGCGCCTGCGCGCTTTGCCGTTAACGAAACGCCCGGGGCTGTAGAGGACACGCTGCGGGGGCGGGACAAGGCCTTCCTTCGCCAGCGGCGGAGGCCGGTCCGTTCAGGGCCAATACAGCGACAACAGCGTCGTCAGCATCGCCGCCAACAGCAACTCGGCCGGCCAGCGCCAGCGGCGCTGGCGAAGTTCGCCAATGAAGCTCGTACCCGCCACTGCCGCCAGCGTCCATGACCACAACAGGCCCTTGGTCAGCGGCAGCCGTTCGGCTGCCAGACGCACCGAATACTCCGGCAACAGCAGAAATACGATTGCCGTCATGCTCAGCGCGACAGACAGGGCCACCGCCGAGCCCATGATGATTCCGATCAACACGGTCAGAGGCCGCACGAGGCCGTCCCTGCACCCGCCCCTGGCCTGCTAAAGTAGTACGCTGGCGCTGCCATCTGGCCTCCAAAAATGTCAGACTGGTAGCCAGTCTATTCGCCCCGAGGCCACCCCGCAGCATGTCATCTCGCTTTCACCGCCGGCGCCACCTGTTTGTCCCGATTGCCTTGACGGCTCTGGGCCTGTTCGCCTTGGCGGGTGCGGGCTCGACCGGGGCACCGGCATCCACGGGACTGCTGCCCGACGGCGCGGTAGCGCCCAGCGCGCACCAGCGGCAGCTGGCGCCGCGCATCGCCAGCATTCTCGAGCAAACTCATTACCGCCATATCGCGATCGACGACAAGCTCTCGCCGCAGGTCCTCGAACGCTTCCTGACGGGGCTGGACGGACAGCACAGCTATTTCCTCGCCAGCGATATTGCCGGCTTCGATCGCTGGCGCACGCGCTTCGGCGACATGATCCATACCGGCGAAATCGATCCGGCATACCTGATATTCGCGACCTTTCAGCAGCGCAATCGCGACCGCCTGCGCTATGCGGTCAAGCTATTGGATACCGAGCCGGATTGGACCGCGCACGAGAGCTTCAATTTCGATCGCGAGCATGCATCATGGCCGGCCAGTGGCGCCGAATTGGATGAGCTGTGGCGACTGCGCGTTAAGAACGACGCCATTTCACTGATGCTGACCGGCAAGAGTTGGCAGGACGCGGCTAACCTATTGCGCAAACGCTATGAGCGCATGCTCGCACGCCTCGACAAGATCTCTCCCGAGGATGTGTTCGAGGTGCTGATGAATGCGTACGCCGGGGCCTACGACCCGCATTCGAATTATTTCTCGCCGCGCAGCTCGGAGGAGTACCGCATTCAGATGAGCCTGAGCTATGAGGGCATCGGTGCCTCGCTCGAGCTCACCGACGACTACGTCACCGTGAAGAACGTGCTGGCCGGCGGCCCGGCGCAGCAGGACGGCACGCTCAAGCCCAATGACCGCATTACCGCCGTCGCCCAGGGCCACGACGGGCCCATGGCGGAGGTGATCGGCTGGCGGCTCGACGACGTCGTGCAACTGATCCGCGGCAACATCGGCACCAAGGTGCGCCTGCAGATATTGTCGGCGGGGGCGGCGCCCGGCACGCCCGAGCGCGTGCTCGAGCTGACGCGCAACAAGGTCACGCTCGAGAACCAGGCGGCAAAGAAGGAAGTGCGCCAGCTCCAGCACGACGGCCGCAGCTACAAGATCGGCATCATCACCGTGCCCGGTTTCTATAACGACATGGAGGGCCACGCGGCCGGCGACGAGAATTACCGCAGCACCACGCGCGACGTGCACAAGCTGCTGCACGAACTCGATGCGGCGGGCGGCGTCGACGCGCTGGTACTGGATCTGCGTGGCGACGGCGGCGGCTATCTACCCGAGGCGATCGGGCTCACGGGGCTGTTCATCGACCGCGGTCCCGTGGTGCAGCTCAAGGAAACGACCGGGCAACTTGAAGTGCTCAACGACACCGACCCCGGCGTGGCCTACGCGGGACCGCTAGCGGTGCTGGTCGATCGGACCAGCGCCTCGGCTTCGGAAATTTTTGCCGGCGCAATTCAGGATTATCACCGCGGCTTGGTGCTCGGACAGACCACCTTCGGCAAGGGCACCGTGCAAAGCGTGATTCCTCTCGACCGGTGGTCGCAGAAATCGACCGAGGGTCAGGTGACCGTCACGATCGGAAAATTCTATCGCGTCACCGGGGAAAGCACGCAGCTGCGCGGCGTGGTACCGGACATCGCTCTGCCCTCGGCGATCAGCACCGAAGACGTCGGCGAGGCGGTGCTGCCGCATGCCCTGCCCTGGGACCGCATCGCCGCGGTGCCGTTTCACGCTCTGAACTCCGATCCGATGCTGGTGCAGACGCTGGCGCACGAGGAAGAGGACCGCGCCGCCCGCGACGCGGATTTTCAGTGGCTGCTTGCCGGCATCGCCACGCTCAACACCGAACGCAAGGATAGGTCGCTGTCGCTGAATCTCAAGGAGCGCCAGCAGCAGCGCATCACGCAGAGCCAGGCGCAGCTCGCGCAGGAAAATGCCCGTCGTGGCGTCGATGGGCTGCCGCCGATCAAGGCGATTGAGGACGTCGCTGCCAGCGACGAACCCGATGTGGTGCTCGCGCAAGCCTCGAAGATCATGACCGACCTGGTAGCAGCGCAGGGAGCGCGCACACCGCCGCCACCCACGCTCGCACGTGATCAGCGTGAGGGCGACGCTGCCGATCAGCGCAGCAGCACGCCGTAGCTTTCCCAGAGGTCGTCGGCCAGCACCTTGGTGCCGCCCTCCAGCGCGGCGAGACTTTCGGCCGTGGGCACGGTTTCCGTGCCGGTGCGGTATTTCGCCAGCCCGCGCAGCCGCTCCGAGCAGCCCTTGATTTCGGTCGACAGGTTGCCGCGCTGCTGCAGCAACGCGCGTGCGCGCTGGATCTCGAGCATCATCGCTTCGCAGCGTCCGCGATCACCATATTCATCGCGCGGCGGCTCACGCCGCGCACTCGCGGCGCGCGCCAGCGCCACCAGCTGTGTGTGCGCGAGGCGGTCGCAGAGAATTTGCGCATAGCCGATGGTGGCCAGATTGATGGCACGGCGTGCATCGACCGATAGACCGCCGAATACGGGCAGCGGCTCGGCCTCGAAGGCGTCGCGCACGGCGCGCGCAGCCTCGACCTCCTGGATGCACAGCAGCGACTTGAGGTTCGCCGCCTGCAGGCGTGCTTTGAGCGCGCGTCGCCTGAAGTAGTGCCAGAACTGGCGCAAGCGCAGAATTTCCTGATCGATCTCACCGACGACCGCGCGCGCTTCCGCCGCGCGCGTTTCGACCTCGTGCAGCGCCGCCTCGATCTGCTGGCGCCGGGAAAATTGGCGGCGGTTGTGCTCGGCGAGATACTGACGGCGCTCGCGCTCTTCCTGCTGCGCGGCCAACTCGGCGAGGAATTGCGCCAGCAGCGTTCGCCCAAAGGTCCACAGCTCGCGCAGCTGATAGAACACCAGTGCCGGATAGGCACTCTCGGGCCTGGCCAGGCGAGCCTCCAGTCCCTGCAGCATCTCCTGCACGCGCGCGGTCGCGCCTTCCTGCTGTTTGATGCGGTCCTTGAGCCGCTGCAGTTCATCCTGCAACGCAATGTAGGATTTCTTCAGCTCGGCGCGATTGCGGAACAGATGCAGGACGCGCCCGTCCTCCTCCGGCGCGTCGGCAGCTCGGAGCTTCAGAAAACCCAATTGTCCGATCAGCTTCATCAGCGGCGCCACAATGCGCACGGGCCGGCGTCAGCCTTCAGCCGGAAAACCGATGGCCCCGCTCCGCGCAGTATTCCAGCCATTTATTTAGCATCATGTTTCGCTGCCAGCGCTGTCGCAATTCACGTTCCCCGGGCGCGCCGCCGCTCGAGCCCGGCACCGTTCGCTGATTGGGCCGCAATTCCTCGGCTTCCAGCAGTCGGGCATCATGGTAGGCGCGCAGGCGCATGTCCGGGGTGCGCTCCGGCAACGCATCGGACCGGCCCGCAGCCGCGGGCAAAAGATAGGTCAGATTCAAGGCGCTGGTGTAGCGGGTCTGCTCGATCACGGTGAGCACCAGCTCGCAGTCACCGGCAACTCGGGAAACCAGCGTACCGCACTGTGCGCGCAGATCACCGGCAAGCCGCGCGAAACGTAGGTAGTTGCTCTCGTACAGACTCATCAATGCGATGAATCCGCGCGGGCGTGAGCGCCAGGAAACCTTGATGTCGGCTTCGCACAGCATGCGCAGGACTATAGCATGCCGCTTCAAGGCAACTGCGCAGCGGCGCACACAATGCCAGTCGCCGCGCGTGATTTACCTCGCTTCGGTGGAGGCTCAGCCGGACTGGACGAACATGCGCTCGCGATAGAAGCGCAGCTCGTTGATCGACTCGTATATGTCGGCGCGCGCCAGATGCGCGGATTGCTTCACGAGCCCCGGCATCAGCGTCGGCATCCAGCGCCGCGCCAGTTCCTTCAGCGTACTGACATCGAGATTGCGATAGTGAAAATAGCGCTCGAGCTCCGGCATGTGCCGTGCCAGAAAACGCCGATCCTGGCAGATGCTGTTGCCGCACATCGGCGAGGCGCCTGGCGGCACCAGCGCACTCAGGAAGGCGATCGTCTGTCGCTCCGCTTCGGCGAGCGTGATGCGGCTGGCCCGCACGCGCGCCAGCAGCCCGGAACCGCCATGCTGGCGTTGATTCCAGGAATCCATGCGCTCGAGCGCGCTTTCGGGCTGATGAATGGCAAACTCCGGGCCATCGGCGATCGAGTTGAGATCCTTATCGGTCACCACGGTGGCAATCTCGATGATCTCATCCGTCTCGGGTTTCAAGCCCGTCATCTCCAGATCGATCCAGATCAGCCGGTCGTCATTGCCCATGCGGCACCTATGGGATTTTGAGGCATGATATCAGCCGGTGAGTATCGAAGACCTCCAAGCGCGCGTCATCGCCTCCCACGGCCGCACACTGCTGCTGCGGCTCGCGGACGGCCAGGAGGCGCCCGCGCGGCCGGCGCGGCGCGGGCTCTCGCCGGTGTGCGGCGATCGCGTGAGCTGCCAGTACGACAGTCGTCACCGCGACCTGCGGGTGTTCGGTTGCGAGCCGCGTGCCACTGCGCTGCACCGCGCCAACGCGCGCGGTCAGAGCGAGCTCATCGCGGCCAATGTCTCACTGCTGCTCGCGGTCATCGCCCCGGTGCCGGAACCGGATCTTTTTGTCGTCGACCGCTATCTGGCGTCCGCAGAGTGCGGCGGCATGGCCGCTGCGGTGCTGATGAATAAGGCCGAGTTGAGCTACGACGCTGCAATCGGGGCCGAGCTCGACGCGTTCCGTGCGGTCGGCCATCGTTGCGTGCAGGTGTCCGCGCAGACGGGGCTGGGGCTCGGCGAGCTGCGCGCATTGCTGCGCGGGCAGACCTCCATGCTGGTCGGCCAGTCCGGCGTCGGCAAGTCGTCGCTGCTGCGCGCACTGCTGCCGGAATGTGATGCAGCGGTTGGCGACCTGGTGCGCGCCGAGGAAGGCCGGCATACGACCAGCACCGCGCGACTGTACTCGCTGCCCGAGGGCGGGGAGATCATCGATGCGCCGGGCGTACGGGATTTCGCCCCGGCACTGGAGTATTTGGATGCGCGTGCCTTGGGCTTTCCCGAGGTGGCGCGGCTGGCGCCGGCCTGCCGTTTCGGCGACTGCCGACACCTGCACGAGCCGGACTGCGCCGTGCGCGCCGCCGTCGGCGTGACGCTCAGCCCGCGCCGCTATGAGAGCTATCGCCGCCTGCGGCGCCTGTATGAGGCGTTGCAAGCGCCGCGGGCGCAACGGCGTCCGCGGCGGCGATCAGGCTAGCGAATGACGGCCGGCGAGGGCGTGCGCGAGCGTGCCGCCATCGACATATTCGAGCTCGCCGCCGACCGGCACGCCGTGCGCGATGCGGCTCGCGCTGATGCCGCGCGCGCGCACGAGCTCGGAGAAAAAGTGTGCGGTCGCCTCGCCTTCGACCGTGGGATTGGTCGCAAGAATCACTTCGCGCACCGCGCCGCTCTGCAGGCGCAGCTCGAAATCGTGCACGCCGAGCTGCTCGGGGCCGATGCCGTCGAGCGGCGAGAGATGTCCCATCAGCACAAAATAACGGCCACGATAGCCGCCCGACTGCTCGATCGCGACGACGTCGGCGGGCGATTCGACCACGCAGATCAACGCATCATCGCGCTGCGGCGACGCGCAGATCGGGCACAGCGGGCCCTCGGTCAGCATGCGGCAACGGCCGCAGCGGCCGACACGCTCGAGCGCCTGCGTCAGCGCCGAGGCCAGGGTACGCGCGCCCGGGCGGCCCTCCTGCAGCAAGTGGAAAGCCATGCGCTGCGCGCTCTTCGGCCCCACCCCGGGCAGGGTGCGCAACGCGTCGATCAGTCCTGCCAGCGCCGGTGAGTGCTTCACTAAAACGGCAGCTTCATGCCGGGCGGCAGCGGCATTCCACCCATTAGGCCCGCCATCTTCGCCTGTGACGCGGCTTCGAGGCGATGCACGGCGTCGTTGCAGGCGGCCGCAATCAAGTCCTCGAGCATTTCGCGGTCATCGCCGATGACCGTTGGCTCGATTTGCACGCGCTTGACTTCGTGCCGCCCGTTCATCGTCACCTTCACCATGCCGCCGCCCGCTTCGCCAATGATTTCCAGCGCAGCGATCTCGGCCTGCGCTTTCTGCATATTCACCTGCAGAGCCTGCGCCTGCTTTAGAAAGTTACCCATATTTCCGGCCATTGCGTTGACTCCTGAAAGGGCCGCTCACGTGCGCTTGGAGGGCGGTTTGGACGGCTGCACCGTCTCGATCAACACCGAGGCGCCGAAGCGGCGCTTGAGCGCCTCGACGGTCGGATCGGCATCGAAGTGCGCACGGGCCTGCGCCAGTTGTTCGCTCGTGGCGCGTTCGCGCGCGCGCGCGGGTGTTTCCTCGGGTGATTCCCGCACCTCGATCTCGAGGCGCAGAGGCTCGCCGTAATAGCGTGCCAGCGCCTGTGCGAGTTTATCTTCCTGCACGGGAGTGCGCAGCGCGGCATTGCGCGGATCAAGCGCCAGCCGCACCATCCCCGGACTGCGCGCGAGCAGCACACAGTTGGCGCCCAACTGGTGTGTCACGCCCTGCAGCTCGAGTGCCGCAAGCACTGCCGGCCACGCGGCCTCGTTGCCATTGACAGCCGCTGCGGCAACCGCCGGCGCAGCCGCTGCGCCACTCGGCGGCGCGCGAGTGGCTGCCGCGGCGGAGGCTGCGAGGACAGTGGACGCTGCAACGGCGGGCATTGCGGCAGCCACGCTTGCGCCGCCGGCGCTTGCGGTACCGCCGCCGCTGCTCGCGGTCGCGGTCGCGCTCGCCCCTTGGGGGCGGAAGGCCAGCATGCGGATCAAGGTCATGCGAAACCCGGTGCGCGCATCCGGAGCCAGCGTCAAATCGCGGCGTCCGAGAATTGCCGTCTGGTAGTACAACTGCACATCCTCCGGTGCCAGCATCGCGGCCAGCGCCGACAGCAGCTCGGCTCCATGCAGCTCGTCGCCCTCGTAGCCCGCCACCAGCTGCTTGATCGCAATCCGCTCGAGCAAGGCGGCCAGTTGATCCAGCAGCTGCGCATAGTCCGGTGAAAATTCTTCGAGCGATTGCGCATAGTCGAGCAGCGGCGCCGGCGAACCTTGCGCCAGCAGTCGCACCAGCCGCGCGCTGTGCTCTCGCTCGACGGTGCCCAGCATGGAGCGCGCATCCGCCTCGCCGGCGCGACCGTTGCCATAGGCGAGCAGTTGATCGAGCAGCGACAGCGCATCGCGCAGGCTGCCGTCGCCGGCGATCGCAAGCAGCTGCAGCGCCGCCGGTTCGTAGGCGATCTTCTCCGCCTCCAGGATCTGCCGCAGTCGCGCGCTGATCAACGCCACCGACAGGCGCTTGAGATTGAACTGCAGGCAGCGCGACAGCACCGTCACCGGCAGCTTCTGCGGATCGGTCGTCGCCAGCAAGAACTTCACATGCGGCGGCGGCTCCTCGAGTGTCTTGAGCAGCGCATTGAATGAATGCGCCGACAACATGTGGACTTCGTCGATCAGGTAGATCTTGTAGCGGCTGCGGGTGGGCGCGTACTGCACGTTGTCGAGCAACTCGCGCGTATCGTCCACCCGGGTGCGCGAGGCG
>JBIODE010000052.1:0-10028 GCA_044440325.1 Steroidobacterales bacterium | reverse complement strand
GCTCGAGGCGAACGCCGATTTCGACACGGTGGCCAAGAGCGTGGGCGCGAAGCCGACGCCTGCGACTTTTGTTGGCCGCGGCGACCCGCAGCTGCCGGCGCAGGTGCGCGAGACGGCCTTCGCGCTGCCGCACCCGGCCGCAAAGCCGATCTACCGCAGTCTCGCGCTCGAGGATGGCGGTGCCGTCGTGGTGGCCTTGATTTCAGTGCGTGCGGGCACCGCAGGTGCCAATCCGAAGAACGATGAGCAGCTCCTCCGCCAGTACAGCACGCGTCATCGCGAGGGCGATATGACCGCCTACGTGCTCGAGCTGGAGCGGCGCGCGACGATCGAGCGCAATCCCAGCATCTTCGAGTAGCGCCGGAAGTAGCGCCGGCCGGCGTTCGAGGAGCGCCGACGCCGACCGTGGCGTCGAGTCGATGTGCGCCTACTCGGCGGCGTCCTGGCTCGCGAAGCCCATGCCGACGGTGCTGTAGCCATTGTCGACGTAGAGGATTTCCCCGGTAACGCCCGCCGCCATGTCGGAGCACAGAAAGGTTGCGGCATTGCCGACGTCCTCGGTCGTGACGTTGCGGCGCAGCGGCGCGACCTGGGCGACATGGGCAAGGATCTTGCGAAAGCCGCCGATGCCGGCCGCGGCGAGCGTCTTGATCGGGCCGGCGGAGATGGCATTGACGCGCGTTCCCTGGGGTCCGAGGTCCGCGGCGAGGTAGCGCACGCTCGCTTCCAGGCTCGCTTTCGCCAACCCCATGACGTTGTAGCTGGGCAGAGAGCGCAGCGCCCCGAGATAGCTTAAGGTCAGCATGGCGCCGCGGCGCCCGGTCATCAGCGGTGCGGCACCGCGCGCGAGCGCCGTGAAGCTGTAACTCGAGACATCGTGCGCGACGCGAAAGGCTTCACGCGAGGTGTTTGCGGTGTATCCGCCCTCGAGCGCTTCGCGCGGCGCGAAGGCGACCGCGTGTACCAGAATATCGAGACTGCCCCATTCTCGCTGCAGGCGTTCATACACGCCGTCGATTTCGTGATCGAGCGTGACATCGAGCGGCATCAGCAACGTCGACCCGAGCGACCGCGCCAGCGGCTCGACGCGCTCCTTGAACCGCTCGTTGGCGTAGGAGAAGGCGAGCTCGGCGCCTTGGGCATGCATGGCTTGCGCAATGCCCCAGGCGATCGAGCGATCGGTCGCGACGCCCACGATCAGGGCGCGCTTGCCCGCGAGGAGTGCCATATCAGCCCGAGGCCATCTCAGCCGCGCGACTTGACGAAGGCGACGAGCGTTTGTCCAGGCTTGATGCCGCCGCCGCCCCCGGCGAGGCCGTTCCAGCCAGCCAGCTCGAGCACCGTCACCTGCAAAACGCGTGCGATGCTGTAGAGCGTATCGCCGCGCCGCACGGTGTAGGTCACGCGGCGGCCGTCGGCTCTGCCACGCGGCGTATTGTCGGCGACCTGCTGGCCGCCGCTGATACGCAGGCGCTGGCCCGCACGCAGGCGATCGCCGGGCTTCAAGCCATTGAGCTGCGCCAGTGTGCTCACGTCGGTGCCCAGGCGCTGCGCGATACCATAGAGCGTATCGCCGTGCCTGACCACGTGCAGACTGGCCCGCGCGAGGCGACGGCGTGATCCTCGGCCACCGGCGTCAAATAGAGCGGCCGCGCGCGCGGCCTTCTCGGGCAACTGCACATCGGTCGAGGGCACACGCAGCGGCGAATTGATCACCAGCCGGTCAGAGGGACCTAAGTCGTTGAGCTCGCGGATGACGCCGGCCGTGGTTGCGAACCGGCGCGCAATCGAGGCGACCGTGTCTTTGCGCTGCACGGTGTAATGCTCGATGGGCAGGCGCTGCTCCGGGGTCAGCTGTGCCAGGGTCTCCTGCAGCCCCGCCGGTACATCGGCCGGCAGTAGCAGCTGTTGCGGCCCGGTGGGGTCGGTGGCCCAACGGTGAAAGGCGGGATTGAGGTCGTAGATCTCGTCCTTAGAGATCCCGGCCAGGTGCGCCACCAGCCCGAGATCAATCTGGCCGCCGGTCGAGACCTGCACGAAATAAGGCTCATTTGGGATATGGCTGAATTCCAAACCATAGCGCGCCGGATTGGCGACCAGCCGGCGCATGGCCAGAAGCTTGGGTACGTAGGCGCGCGTCTCGGCCGGCAGCTTCAGGCTCCAAAAGTCGGTCGGCTTGCCGGCGCGCTGGTTTCGGTCGACCGCACGGCTGACCGCGAGCTCGCCGCAATTGTAGGCTGCGATCGCCAGCAGCCAGTCGCCGCCGAACTCATCGTGCAGGGCCTGCAGGTAGTCGAGCGCGGCACGCGTTGCCTCGACGGCATCACGGCGGCCGTCGTACCACAGGGTCTGCTTGAGGCCAAAGCGACGTCCCGTATCGGATATGAACTGCCACAGACCGACGGCGCGCGCGCGAGAGTAGGCGTAGGGCTCGAAGGCGCTCTCGATGACCGGCAACAGCGCCAGCTCGCGCGGCATGTTGCGCTGCTCGAGCTGGCCCACAATGTAATACAGCCACATCTGGGCACGACCGAAGGTGCGCTCGAGATAGTCGGGATGATTCGCAAACCAATTGAGCTCGCGGTCGACCGCAATGGCATCGACATCATCGAGCTGAAAGCCACCGCGGAGGCGTTCGAACAGGTCGGCGGGCTTGACGGTCACCAGGCTGTCGGCCGGCGGACCGGGCAGCCCGGCGGCGCTCCCGGCGTCTTCGGCCGGCGCGGCTGGAGCGGCCGGATCGGCATCTGCCACCGGCGCGCTCGCCGTCTCGCCGCTGGAAGCCACCAGCTGCGGGACCGGCGCCACAGTGGGTTGCGCGGGGACCACGACCGCCACCGGAGCCAACGCCGGAGCGCGGCTCGGCTGATGGGCGCAACCCCCGAGCAGCGTCAAAGGGAGCAAAAGCAGTGGCAGTCGCCGAAACGTGGCTCTCAACATCGCATTGCTCAACTTCGGCACTCCCGTCACGGGCAGCAGAACGTGCTACGGTATTGCGCCTGAGCTTAAGCCAGACAGGCAGCGTATTTAACCCGTAAGTTCACAAGATTGCTACCCTTTTTACAGAACCCGGTCACTCTTTAGCCATGCCGGATTCCCTTGTGCCCCTGTACCAATGGCAATCGAGCGGACTCGGTCGAGCGCTGATCGGTGCTGAAACACGGCTGCTCTCGCACGCCTTCGACGACGTGTTCGGTCTGGAGCTGCTGCAGCTGGGCGCGTGGGGCAGCGGTCGGGAGCTCCTGGCCGTCAGCCGCATCCGCCGTCAGAGTGTGGTCGCAGAAAAAGGCGCCCCTGCGGCCGGTCCGGATCTCATCGCGAGCCTCACGCACCTGCCGATCGCCGGCGATTCGATCGACGCCGTCCTGATGCCGCATACGCTCGAACTCGCGTCCGACCCGCATGCGTTGCTGCGCGAAGCCGACCGGGTGCTGGGCGGCGAGGGCAAGATCCTGATCCTGGGTTTCAGGCCGATGAGCCTGTGGGGCCTGCGCGCGGCCGCGCAACGCGCCGGCTTTCCGCCCGGTCTGCGGCGCACCCTGTCGGAGGGTCGGATCCGCGACTGGCTGGTCCTGCTCGGCTACGACATCATCGGCTATCAGTCGTACCTCTATCGCCTGCCGACCGCGCTGCACGGGGCACCGCAGGATGCCGTTGATCGGATGCTGCACCGCGGTTGGCTCTATCCGCTGCCGGGTGCGGCCTACCTGATCAAGGCACGCAAGCGGCTTTACACGCTCACGCCAATACGGCCGAAGTTGCGCGAACGCCTGACCGTGCTCGGCGGACGGCTGGTCGAGCCCAGTGCCGGAGGTCGCGCCATTGGCTGATCGCATCAGCGCGGTCGAGGTGTACACGGACGGAGCCTGCCGCGGCAATCCGGGTCCAGGCGGTTGGGGCGCGATCCTCTCGAGCGGCGCGCGTATCAAGGAGATCTCCGGCGCTGAGCCGCAAACGACCAACAATCGCATGGAGCTGATGGCCGTGATTGCAGCACTGCAGGCGCTCAAGCGCCGTGTCCGCGTGCAGCTGTACACCGATTCGCAATACGTGCGGCGTGGCATCCTCGAATGGCTGCCGTCGTGGAAGGCGCGCAATTGGCACACGGCCGACAAGAAGCCGGTAAAGAATCGCGATCTCTGGCAGCTGCTCGATGCCGAAGCCGCCAAGCACGAGATCGCCTGGCATTGGGTGCCCGGGCATGCCGGCGTGCCCGGCAATGAACGCGCCGATGCCCTTGCAAATGCGGCGATCGATGTGTTGCTTGCGGTAGACTCGCAACCTTAAAAATGCGCCAGATCGTTCTCGACACTGAAACCACCGGCCTCGAGCCCGAACGCGGCCACCGTATCATCGAAATCGGCTGCGTCGAGCTGCTCAACCGCCGCGCGAGCGGCCGTACTTTCCATCGCTACCTCAATCCCGACCGCGACATCGACGAGAGCGCGCGTGCCATCCACGGGCTGACGCGCGAGCGGCTGGCCTCGGAGCCGCGCTTCGCGCAGATCGCCGATGAACTCTCGCAGTTCATCGCCGGCAGCGAGCTGGTGATTCATAATGCGTCCTTCGACCTCGCGTTTCTCGATATGGAGTTCTCGCTGCTCGCGAGCGCCACGCCGATCAAGGTGCGCGCGCTGTGTCAGGTGCTCGACACCCTGGCGCTGGCGCGCGAGCTGCACCCGGGCCAGCGCAACAACCTCGATGCGCTGTGCAAGCGCTATGCGGTCGACAACTTGCGCCGCGACCTGCACGGTGCACTGCTCGATGCGCGTCTGCTCGCGGACGTCTATCTGGCCATGACAGGTGGGCAGAGTGCGCTCGCGCTCGGTGAGGCGGCACGCGCCGCCGACCCGACGACCGCTGCGACGGTGGCGCTCGTGCCGAGACCCACGGTGCCCTTGCGGGTGGTCGAAGCCACGCCGCAGGAGCGCGCGGCGCATCTGCAGCTGCAGGAGCTGCTGCAGAAGGCCAGCGGCGGGCAGTGCCAGTGGCCGATGCTCGAGGCTGTGAAGCCGGTCGCGACTTCTTGAGGTCGCACCAGCCTGATTTTCCCGCGACTGCTATTCTCTCGAATCAATCTCAACGCGGATCGCGCGGGTGGTCGGACATGTTCAGTTTGCGTGGTTGCCGGATCGGCATCGTCGGCTTGGGCTACGTCGGCCTGCCGCTGGCGGTCGAGTTCGGCAAGCGCTTCGACACCGTCGGCTTTGACGTCAAGGCCGAGCGCATCCGCGAGCTCAAGGCCGGCCGCGATACCACACTCGAGGCCAGTCCGGAGGAGCTCAAGGCCGCCACGCAGCTGCACTTCACCACGCGACTGGAAGACCTCAAACCGTGTGAGGTCTATATCGTCACGGTGCCGACACCGGTCGATGACTACAAACGCCCGGATCTGACGCCGCTGGTGCGCGCCAGCGAATCGCTCGGCAAGGTGCTCAAGAAGGGCGATGTCGTCATCTATGAATCCACGGTCTATCCAGGATGCACCGAAGAGGTTTGCGTACCGATCCTCGAGCGCGTCTCCGGACTGAAGTTCAACCGTGACTTCTTCGCCGGCTACAGCCCCGAGCGTATCAACCCCGGCGACAAGGAACACCGCCTGACGACGATCCGCAAGGTCACCTCCGGCTCGACGCCGGCGGCGGCGGAGTTCGTCGACAAGCTGTACGCCTCGATCGTGCTCGCCGGCACGCACAAGGCGAGCAGTATCCGTGTCGCGGAAGCGGCCAAGGTCATCGAGAACACGCAGCGCGACGTCAATATTGCCCTGATCAATGAGCTCGCGCTGATTTTCAAGCGCCTAGGCATCGATACCGAGGAAGTGCTGCAGGCCGCAGGTTCGAAATGGAATTTCCTGCCGTTTCGTCCCGGCCTGGTCGGTGGCCACTGCATTGGCGTCGATCCCTACTATCTGACGCACAAGGCGACCGAGATCGGGTATCACCCCGAGATGATCCTCGCGGGCCGGCGCCTCAACGACAACATGGGCCAGTACATCGCCTCGGAGGTCGTGCGGCTGATGGCGGCCAAGCGCATTCACGTCAACGGCGCCAAAGTGCTGATGCTGGGGCTGACATTCAAGGAAAACTGCCCCGACATCCGCAACTCCAAGGTCGTCGATGTCATCGCGGAATTGGAGACCTACGGCGCACAGATCGACGTCTATGACCCGTGGGTTGACGCGGACGAGGCCAAGCGCGAGTGTGCGATCAAGCTCGTCAGTGCGCTGCGCGCCGGCAGCTACGACGCCGTGATCGTCGCCGTGGCCCATCGCCAGTTCAAAGCCATGGGCGCCGCCGCCATCCGCAAGCTGTGCAAGCGCAACCACGTGCTGTTCGACATCAAGTACGTATTTCCGGCAGCCGACGTCGACGGGCGCTTGTAACTCATGAAGATCCTCGTGACCGGCGCCGCCGGTTTCATCGGCTCGTTTACGGCGCTGCGCTTCTTGAACCGCGGCGACGAAGTCGTCGGTCTCGACAACCTCAACGACTACTACGACGTCAACCTCAAGACCGCGCGGCTCGCGCGACTGCAGAAGCTGCCGCGTTTCAGTTTCGTACGCCAGGAGCTGGCCGACCAGGCTGGCATGGCGGCGCTGTTTGCGCAGGAGAAATTCCAGCGCGTCGTGCATCTGGGCGCACAGGCCGGCGTGCGCCACTCGCTCAAGGACCCGCACAGCTACATCGAGAGCAATGTCGTCGGCACGCTCAACGTACTCGAAGGCTGCCGCCACAATGCGGTCGAGCACTTGGTCTATGCCTCGACCAGTTCGGTCTACGGCGCCAGCACCCGGATGCCTTTCACTGTACACGAGCCGGCCTCGCACCCGTTGTCGCTGTATGCGGCCAGCAAGCGCGCGACCGAGCTGATGGCGCACAACTACTCGGCCCTGTTCGGCGTGCCGACCACGGGCTTGCGCTTCTTCACGGTCTATGGGCCCTGGGGCCGTCCCGACATGGCCTTGTTTCTGTTCGCGCGTGCCATCATCGAAGGCCGACCGATCGAAGTGTTCAACGAAGGGCATCACAAGCGCGACTTCACCTATGTCGAGGACATCGTCGAAGGCGTCGTGCGCGTGACCGACCGCATTGCGACGCCGGACCCCGCCTGGGACAGCTACCACCCTGATCCGGCCACGAGCCGCGTGCCCTACCGGCTCTACAACATTGGCAGCAACCGGCCGATCGAGCTGCTGCGCTATATCGAGGTGCTGGAGGAGTGCCTCGGCCGCAAGGCCGAAAAGAAGCTGTTGCCGCTGCAGCCCGGCGACGTTCCCGACACCTTTGCCAACGTCGATGAGCTCGTGGCCGACGTCGGCTACAAACCGGATACGCCGATCGAAGTCGGGGTGCGCAATTTTGTCGAGTGGTTCCGGGAATACTACGGGTATCGTTGAGCGTCTGCGCTGGGTTATCCGTGCAGTGATAGCAGTGCGTGGTCCAGACTGATCAGCGGCGCATCGAGTTGTCGCGCAAGCCACAGATAGCTGGCATCGTAGTAGGTGATGCGCAGCTCGTTCGCGAGCTTGAGGACCCGGGCGGCGTCGACGTCATGCAGTTGCAGCTCGAGCTTTCGCAAAGATAGAAAAGCGATGCGCAGGGGCTCCTCGAGCTCAGGATGGCGGCGGCACTTTTTCCAACACGTGTTCCCAATCTCATATTCTATTAATGGTGGCGCGAGCAGAGTGGCGTCCAGCAGCTGCGCGACCACTTGATCGGCCGCCGGTTCGTTGAACAGAACAGCTGCTAATGCAGAGGCATCGACGATCTTAGCGGCCATCGCGGTCGGAGCGAATCATATCGGTGGCCTCCGCGGGCGTTCGAAGCCCTAGCGCACGGACTCGCTGCAGGACCTCGGTGGCGGTGTATTTGACCTCCGCTTCGTTCGCTGCAGCTTCCAGTATCGAGAGGATTTCTCCCTGCATCGAACGCCGGTGACGGCTGGCGCGCAAGCGCAGCCGCACCAGGATCTGCCTGGGGATGTTGCGTATGGTCAAACTGGCAGTACTCATTACGACTATCGCGCGCCTGCAACCAAAGTAGTTGCATTATGACACCACGCGGGTGGCAATTCCAATTGTGGAGCATGGCTCTGCAGGCTGACATAATCTGCCGGTATTTGTGGCCGGTTTCGCTAGAATCGTCGGTTCCTTCACTGTGGAGTCTGCGACCATGGCGCGTACCCTCATTACCGGCCCGGAGTGCGCCGCGTGGGCGCGTCTGCGGGCGCTGGCGCAGTCGCTGACCTCGCGACCGACACGCGCGCTGTTCGACACCGATCCCGAGCGGTACCCGCACTGCTCGGTCGAGGCCGCGGGGTTGCTGTTCGACTACTCGCGCCAGCGCGTCGATGCGAGCGTGCTCGGCGCCTTTGACGCCCTGGCCGAGGAGCTGCGGTTGCGCGAGCGGATCGAGGCCATGTTCCGCGGCGCGGCGATCAACACCACCGAGGGTCGTGCCGTGCTCCACACGGCGCTGCGGCGCTCGAGCGGGACATCGCTGGTGGTCGACGGCGTCGACATCGATGCACAGGTGCGCGCCGAGCGCGAGCGGGTCCTGGATTTCGCCGAGCGCGTGCGCGCTGGCGCGATCCGCTCGAGCACGGACCAGAGTTTTTCGCTGGTGGTCAATATCGGCATCGGCGGCTCGGATCTGGGTCCCGCGATGGCCGTGGAAGCGCTCAAGCCCCATGCCGTTGCCGCGCCGCGCGTGGCCTTCGCGTCGAACGTCGATGGCTGTCAGCTGGCCGATATTGTTGAGAGCGCGGACCCGGCCCGCACCCTGTTCATCGTCTGTTCGAAGACCTTCACGACACTGGAGACGCAGACCAATGCGCGCAGCGCGCGCGCCTGGATCCAGCAGCGGCTCGGGGTGAAAGCGGTACCGCAGCACTTTGCGGCGGTGTCGGTCAACGGCAAGGCGATGGACGACTTTGGCATTCATCCGGAATACCGCTTCGCCATGTGGGACTGGGTCGGCGGCCGCTATTCGATCTGGTCGGCGATCGGCGTGTCGCTCGCGATCGCCATCGGCCGCGCCGGCTTTGAGTCCTTTCTCTCGGGCGGGCGCGAGATCGATGAGCACTTCCGCGCGGCCCCGTGGCGCGTCAACCTGCCGGTGCTCGCGGGGCTGTTCGCGGTGTGGAACAACGACCTGCTGGGATTGCCGACGCAGGCCGTGTTGCCGTACGACTCGCGCTTGGCGCGTCTGCCGGCCTACCTGCAGCAACTGGAGATGGAGAGCAACGGCAAGCACGTCGAACTCGACGGCACCGCCGTCACGCTCCCGACTTGTCCCGTGATCTGGGGCGAGCCCGGGAATAACGCGCAGCATTCGTTTTTTCAGCTGCTGCACCAGGGGACGCCGCGCGCCGCGCTCGATTTTCTGTTGCCGATCAATTCCTCCTGCGGCAACCAGGGGTCGCAGGACCTCGCCATCGCCAATTGCCTTGCGCAGGCCGAGGCCTTTGCCTTCGGCCAGACTGCCGAGCAGATACGCGCCGAGCTCACGCGGCAGAAGCTGCCCGAGGAGCGCATCGCGGCGCTGGTGCCGCACAAGGTGCACGAGGGCAACCGGCCCTTGACGCTGGTGATGTTCGAGCGCCTCGATCCGGCGACACTCGGGCGCCTGATCGCGCTGTACGAGCACAAGGTATTCGTGCAGAGCGTGGTCTGGGGCAACAACGCCTTCGATCAGTGGGGCGTGGAGCTCGGCAAGAAGCTGTGCGAGGGCATCATTCCGCTGGTGCAGAAGCCGGAAAGCGCGAGCGGGCAATCGAGCTCCTTGATGGGGGCGCTGGCGCAGGTGGCGAGGTGGCGGGCCAGTTAGGGCGTAGGGCGTGCCAGTGATCGCCAAATGCAGAATACACGCGCGTTATTCGCAGTGGCTGAGGTTCTTTGTGCCGCTAGTGTTCTGAGTTGTTAATTCATTGAATGTTTATGAACCCTCGATGTCCAACTGTAGACTGGATTTCGAGGGAGAGACGATGCGACGTGGTCCGAAACTTGAAGCCATTGTGCTGACGAT
>JBIODE010000051.1:0-10244 GCA_044440325.1 Steroidobacterales bacterium | reverse complement strand
GGCGGCGAGCGCCTGTCGCGGCACCCGCTGCGGGCGCACGGAGCTCATCAGCGCAACGTTGACCAGAAACAGCAGCAGACAGCTGCCGTAGACGATCGGTGTGCCCAGCAGAAACAGCACCCCGCCCAAGGCCGGTCCCGCGATGATCGCCGCCTGGTAGAACGAGGCATTGATGGCCACCGCATGCCGAAATTCCTCGCGCGGCACCAGACTCGGAACGATCGCCTGCGCCGTCGGCATCCAAAATGCCCGGGCCGCGCCGAATACGGCGATGGTCAGGTAGACCGGCCAGCTCGCGCGGTTGCCGGCGAGCGTCAACCCGAGCAAGGTGGCAATACACACACACTGGAGCGCAAACGCGCTGAGCAGCACGACGCGGCGCTCGGCGCGGTCGGCGACGTGGCCACCCCATAGAACCAGGACGACAAACGGCGCAAATTCCGCCAAGCCCACCAGGCCCAGTGCCAGCGGATCGTGCGTAAAACTGTAAATCTGCCAGCCGACGGCAACGGCGAGCATCTGCCATCCGATGGCCATGCAAAATCGGCCGGCGACGAAGCGTGCCAGCTGCGGATGGCGAAAGACGGCAAGGCCGCCAAGCCGCCGCGATGAACTCACCGCACGCCCTTGCGCTCAAGCACCGTGGACGCTGCCGAGAAACATGCGATAGGCGACGTTCGCGGTCTCCTCGGTGTAGGGATAGCGTAATTCCTGAAGATGCCGCAGAAAATCGTTGCGCTCAGCGCGCTGCACCTGGATGCCGGCCAGCACTCGCCCGTAGTCCGAGCCGTGATTGCGGTAGTGGAAGAGGCTGATGTTCCAGGAGGTCCCGATGCTCTTGAGAAAGTGCAGCAAGGCGCCGGGCCGTTCGGGAAACTCGAAGCGGTACAAAAGTTCATTCTGCGCCTGCGGCGCCTGGCCGCCGACCATATAACGCACATGCAGCTTGGCCATTTCGTTGTCGCTCATATCGACAACGGTGTAGCCGGCGGCGCGCAGCTGTGCCATCACCGCCTCGCATTCGTGCCGCCCGCTCGACAAGCCGAAGCCGACGAATACGTGCGCGCGCCGGCTGTCTTGACAGCGATAGTTGAACTCCGTGACGCTGCGCTGGCCGAGCGCTTCGCAGAACTGCAGAAAACTTCCCGGTTGCTCCGGAATCTCCACCGCGAGCAGCGCCTCACGTCCGGCACCGAGGTCGGCGCGCTCGGCAATGTGACGCAGGCGGTCGAAATTCATGTTTGCGCCGCTGTTGATCGCGATCAGGCGCTGATCACGCACGTGCTCGCGGGCCACGTAACGCTTGATGCCGGCAACCGCAAGCGCCCCGGCAGGCTCGGGCAGCGAACGCGTGTCCTCGAACACATCCTGAATCGCCGCGCAGATCTCGTCGGTATCGACCAGCAGAATTTCATCGACGTAGCGTCGCACGAGCGCGAAAGTTTCCTCGCCCACCTTGCGCACGGCAACCCCGTCGGCAAACATTCCGACGCGCTCGAGCGTCACGCGCTTGCCGGCGCGCACCGACTCATACATGGCCGCCGCATCTTCGGGCTCGACGCCGATGATCTTCACGCGCGGGTAGAGCCGCTTGATGAATGCGGCAATGCCGGCGATCAGCCCGCCACCGCCGATCGGTACAAACACTGCATCCATCGCGCCGGCGGTTTGATGCACCAGCTCCATGCCGATCGTGCCTTGTCCGGCGATCACGTCGGGATCGTCAAAGGGATGCACAAAAACCAGCGAACGTTCGCGCGCCAGCGTTAAGGCATGCTCATACGCCGCGTCGTAGATGTCGCCATGCAGGATGGCCTCGCCGCCGAGATCGATGACGGCCTGAACCTTGATTGCAGGTGTCGTCTGCGGCATCACGATCACCGCCGGCACGCCCCGCCGGCGAGCCGCCAGCGCGACCCCTTGCGCATGGTTGCCGGCGGAGGCGCAGATGACACCGCGTGCGGCCACGGCCGCCGAAAGTTGCGCGATCTTGTTGTAGGCGCCGCGCAGCTTGAACGAAAACACCGGCTGCAGGTCTTCGCGCTTGAGCTGCACGCTGTTGCCGAGGCGGCGGGACAGTCGCGGTGCGGCATCCAGCGGCGATTCGATCGCGACGTCGTAGACGCGCGCTTTCAGCACGCGCTGCAGGTAATCATCGTCCATGGGCCGGTAAGCTTAAGGTATTACGGGCCCGGCTTGAGCACGAATCGAAAGCCGGTCTTGCCGATCGCGATCAAATCGCCCTCGGCCAGAGCCGAGCGCGTGACGCGTGTACCGTTGACATAGACGCCGTTGGTGCTGTTGAGGTCTTCGACAAAAGTGCCGCCGCCGGCGACCAGCACGACGGCGTGATGTCGGCTGATGAAGTCGGCATCAATGCGGATGTCATTGTCCGGCGTGCGGCCGATCGTCGTCCTGCGTCCGAGCACGTGCACGATGCCGGTATCGCCTTCGGTGCGGACCAGGAGCCGTGTCGGTTCAGCCTGACCCAGTTGCTGCAGGTTGTGCTGGATATTGCCAAGCACCGCCGCGCTGCTGGCGGCTTCGCCTTCGAGGCGGGCGATCAGATCATCGCGTTCCCGCAAGGTCAGGCGCACCGATTCGAGCTGCGCGCGCAATTCTTCGCCGTTGCGTTCGAGCCGGGCGGCCGCCGCTGCGCGCGTGTGCAGCTCCGCCTCGACTGTTTGGACATCGGCCCTTGCCGTCTGTACGTCCGCCTGCAGGCTGTCGCGGGCATCGCGCAGCTCGGCGAGCTGCGCGTGCAGCGCGCGGACCATCTCGAGTTGCTGCTCGAGGTCCCGGGTCAGGCCCGCCGAGCGTTCGTCCGCCGCGCCGGCGCGCGTGAGCGCGGCGGCAAGCTCCTGGCGCAGTGCCTCAATCTGTGCCTGCAATTCGATGCCGCGCTGCTTTTCATTGGCAAGCGCCCCGATCAACTCCTCCTCGCGCGCCCCGTTCAGTCGGCTGCGTTCTCCCAGCTCCTGCTCGAGCGCTGCGATCCGCGTGTCCCGCTGCGCGATGACTTCTTCGCGCTCGCCGATGAAGCTGTTGAACAGCTGCCTGCGGCCCTCGGCATGCTGCAGCGCTTCGCGATAACTCTCCGCGCGCAGGCGCAATTCCTGGAGGTCGGCCTGCGCGCGCTCCAATACCCCGGCGCGCGCCGCATGCTCGGCCGCCATCGCGGCGCGCTCGATCTCTTTTCTGTGCGTCTGTTCCTGCGCCGCCAGCAGCTGCTGGCGCAGGAGCTCGAGCTGCGCGTTGAGTTCGCCACGGGCAGCCGCCGCCACGGCTAGCTGCTCTTCGAGCGCGGATCGTGCACCATCCAGCTCGGCGATGCGCCGATCGCGCGAGCCCACTTCGCGCTCGAAGATGGACAGCTGCTCGCTCTTGACGTGCAGCATCTGTTCGAGCTGGCGCAAGTTATCCGTCAGGCCGCGCAGATTCTGTTCGAGACGGTCACGCTCTTCGTCGGAAATTCGCTTGTCGGCTGCGGACTCAGTCGCGGGAAATACCGTGGGAGGCGCCCAGCTGGCGGTGTCGGCCAGATTGTCATCGCTCGCGCCTGCGGTCTCCGCGCCGACGGGCGGCGCAGTACGCGCGAGGCCGCTCGCCGGGGCAGCGACGTCCGCGGGCAACACCGGCAGTTCCGCGGTCTCTTCGAAATCCGCCGGAGTCAGGTTGTGCTTATACGTCGCCATCTGAATTCATTTACCACGCTGTCCCAATATGGTGCAAGAGGCGTGCCGATTTCATACCAGGCCAAGAAAATTGCGCAATTCGCCGGCTTGGCGCTCGATATCCACCGCCACCGGCTGCGTCTGGGTCTGCGCGACGGGCGTCAGGTCAACGATCAGCACCGGCTGGCGCAGCGCGCGCGCCTGCGCCCGGACAGACTCATTCGCGGGCGACAACACGAGGCGGCCGATCATGGCCGGACGCAGCTGCAGCAGCGCAAGGGCGATTGCAACACCGCTACCGTGGGCCATGAGGTCCACCGTGCCAAATCGCATGGATTCGACGAAGTCACTCATCGCCGCGGCGAACTCCGGCGCGCCCGCGCCATCCGGCGCCGGATCCGATTCGCCGCAGCCGGGCAGGTCCGGCGCATAGACGGCGCGGTCACGCCCCAGCGGCGCAAGCAGCGGCCGAAAGAAGCGGCCCAGGCCCGGTGCGTCGGGCAGGCACAGCAAGGTCGTCGCTTCATCAAACCCACCGCCGCCTGGAATCGCATGGTGCATGTGCAGCTGGCCATAGCGGCAGTCAAAATAGGCGCGGCGGATGCTGGGCTCGCTGCGCGCCACGGACGTTGCACGTCGAAATTTGCTCATGCGCATTCTGTAAAGGTATCCATTGCCAACAATACCGGCGATTTCCCGGGCCGCCAGTGTCGCGTCGAACCGGGGGCGATGACGCGAACGACATCACGGTGTTCAAAGATCGGAGCCTCTATCAGCGCACGCCACGCAAAAGCCGCTATATTGCCGCCAATGAGCACGAACCCATCATACGGTCCCGGCACCTTTCGGCGGCGCAGCGATAACCCGGTCACGCTGCAGGCGCACATTCTTGAGAAGCAAGCGGGCCACAAGGACGCATCCGGCACCTTTTCCTGGATCCTCTCGGCGCTATCGATCTCAGCCAAGGTCATCGCGGCGCGCGTGCGGCGTGCGCGCCTGGAAGATGTGCTCGGCGGCCTCGGCAGCGACAACGTGCAAGGCGAGCAGCAGCAGAAGCTCGATGTGATCGCCAACGAGGTGTTGCTGCGCACCCTGAGCGGGCGCGAAGGCGTCGCCATCGTCGCTTCGGAGGAAAATGAAGAGCCGGTGCTGCTGCGCACGGCACGTGAGGGGGAACACAAGTATTGCGTTCTGTTCGACCCGCTCGACGGCTCGTCGAACCTGGACGTCTGCGGCGGCGTCGGTACGATATTCAGTATCCTGCGTCACGATTGCCTGCTGCGCCCCGAGGATTCGCTGCTGCAGGCGGGTGCACGGCAGGTCGCCGCGGGCTACGTGCTGTATGGCTCCTCCACCGTGTTCGTGCTGAGCATCGGCCAAGGCGTCGATATGTTCGTGCTCGATCCCTCGATTGGCGCATTCGTACGCGTGGCCGAGAGCCTGCGCATTCCCGATACCGGCAAGAGCTACTCGGTCAATGAAGGCAATCGCCGCAGCTTTCCGCCTGGCTATCAGCGCTACCTCGACTGGGCTCAGGAGCACGGCTACTCGAGCCGTTACGTCGGTGCGATGGTTGCCGACACGCATCGGATATTGCTCAAGGGCGGCGTGTTCCTATATCCGCCGACGGCGAAGGCGCCACAGGGTAAGTTGCGGCTCATGTATGAGGCCAATCCGATCGCGATGCTGATCACTCAGGCCGGCGGTAAGGCCTACGCGGCGCCCGACGCGCCGATTCTCGATCTGACTCCCACCGGCATACATCAGCGTACCCCCGTTATCCTTGGCAGCGGCAGCGAAGTCGATCACGTCCTGGCGCAGCTGCGTTGAGGGTTTTCGGGCCCCGCCCGGACAAATGGTAGGCGAAATTGCACCTTGTCCGGTGGACGGCCTGGAGCGGTCAGTGGTCCGATAGTGCAATGCACCGTGCGTGGTTACCGTTGCTGCTGGGGGCGCTGCTTGGATTAGGGAATCTGGCGTCGGCAGCCGGCTCCTCGGTGGCCCATGCGGCGACGATCCCGAACGACGCCCAGCTCGAGGCGGCCAAGGCCACGATCGGCACGATCACGATTCGCTCCCTGGAAATCTTCGATCTGAACGATCCGAACGATAACAAGCTACTATTTCGCCTCGCAGATCGCCTGCACATCAATACGCGCGAGTCGGCCATCCGCGCGCAGCTGCTGTTCCGCACCGGCGAGCGCTATTCGCGCAGCAAACTCGATGAGACCGAGCGGAATCTGCGTCAATTGGACTTCATCCGCGAGCCGGTAATACGGCCGATCGCCTATCACGACGGCGTTGTCGATCTCGAAATCGTCACGCACGATGTCTGGACCTTGCAGCCCGGCATTTCCTTCAGCCGCAGCGGCGGCACCAACTCCACCGGCCTGAATCTCCAGGACTCGAACCTACTCGGCTACGGCAAGTCTATCGCGCTCGGGCACAGCACCAACGTTGACCGGACATCGACTTATGCGCAGTGGGACGATCCCAATGTCTGGGGCAGCCGCTGGACCGACGATGTCCGCTACTCAAAAAATAACGACGGGAAGCTGCTGAGCGGGGCGATCGAGTATCCGTTCTATGCGCTCGAAACCCGCTACAGCGGCGGCGGCGCCGCGAGTGACAACCTCAGCGTTGTGCAGCGCTACCGACTGGGGCGTCCCTACGACTCGTACCAAAGCGATGACAAGTGGTCCGATCTGCACTTCGGCGGCTCTTACGGCGCCAGCGATCGCTGGACGAAGCGTTACCTGTTCGGATTTCGTCATGACAACAATCAATTCAGCCCGGCGCCGGACGCCGCGCCGCTGGCACCGTTGCCGCTCGAGCGGAATCTGGCCTACCCGTTTCTGCGGCTACAATGGATCGAGAATACTTATACAACCATTCAAAACCTCGACCTCATCGCGCGCACGGAAGATCTGCATTTCGGTCTGCTTGCGAGCGTTGGACTGGGTTGGGCCACACCGGCCTTCGGCGCCGACCGTGATGCCTGGATCGCCGATGTGCGGGCCGACTACGGCCTGCGCTTCGGGTCGCAACACCAGTTGTTCTTCGGCGGCCGGTTTGGCGGCCGCCTCGAGCACGGTGACCTTCGCGACGGCCTGGCTTCCGCTCATGGCGCCTACTACGTGGCGACCTCGGACCGCACGCGGCTGGTGGCGCGATTTTCAGCCGATGCCGGTCGCAATCTCGACATCGATCACTACCCCGAGCTCGGCGGCGACTTCGGCCTGCGCGGCTACCCGCTGCGCTACCAGAGCGGCACCGATCGCGCCTTGATGACGGTCGAGGAGCGCCTGTATACGCACTGGAATCTGTTCCGGTTGCTCGATGTCGGCGGTGCGGCTTTTTTCGATGCCGGCCGCACTTGGGGTACGGCACCCGTGGGCACGCCACAACTTGGATTGCTCAAGGACCTCGGCATCGGCTTGCGGCTCGGCAACGCGCGCTCGTCCTTCGGTAACGTTATCCACATCGACCTGGCCGCACCGCTCAATGGCGACG
Source organism: Steroidobacterales bacterium (assembly GCA_044440325.1). GTDB lineage: Bacteria > Pseudomonadota > Gammaproteobacteria > Steroidobacterales > Steroidobacteraceae > FEN-1191. The sequence goes on along the minus strand of JBIODE010000051.1, from coordinate 3,057 downwards.
CCTCAATCAGCAAGCTACAGCTTGTCGTCAATACCGAGCAAACGTATTAAACCGCGGCTAGAACATTCCCGATGGGTCAACCTCGCCGCTGATCGGGGCATCGCGCGCGACGATGAACTCCCCGGTAATCATCGCGTCATACCCCAATCCCGGCCCCACCATCGGATACACCCCGGCATCCGGATCGATGATGACTTCCAGAAATGCCGGGCCGTCAAAGGCCAGGAACTCCTCGATCACGGCCGCGACGTCCTGCTTACGGTCGAGCCGCCGCGCGTAGCGGAAACCGTCGGCTTGTGCCGCACGGGCGAAATCCTTCTTGTGCAGCGATTTGTCGCTACCGGACAAGCGGCCCTTGAAGTAGAGCTTTTGCCATTGCTTGACCATGCCGTCGCCGAAATTGTTGATCACCACGATCTTGATCGGCAGATCATACGTCGTCACCGTTTCGAGCTCGCCGATGTTCATGCGAATGCTCGCATCGCCGTCGAAATCGATGACCAGGCGTCCGGGATTCGCCACCTGCGCGCCGATCGCGGCCGGCAGTCCGAAACCCATCGTTCCCATGCTGCCGGAGGTCAGCCAGAGGCGCGGCGCGCGAAAATCGAACATCTGCGCGGCCCACATCTGATGTTGTCCGACGCCGGTGGTGATGATCGCTTCGCCGCGCGTGCGCTTGTTGATCTCTTCGATTACGTAGTGCGGCTGCACCAGGTCGCTGCCGCGGTCGTAGTTCATCGCGTGGCGCGTCTTCAGCTCGGCGAGTGCCGCGCGCCAGGCGCTGAAGTCCGGTGTCACTTGCTGGCGCCGCGCATACGCCAGCAGCGCGCGCAACGCTTCCGGCAGCAACCCGACGTGATGCCATTGAACGTTCTTGACCTTGTTGATCTCGGCCTGATCCACGTCCAGCTGCGCGATGCGGCGCGCATTGTGCGCGAACTTGCGCGGATCGCCGGCGACGCGGTCATCGAAGCGCGCGCCGACTGTGATGAGGAAATCGCAATCCTCAACCGCGTAGTTGGCAAAGGCGGCGCCGTGCATGCCCAACATGCGCATCGAGAGCGGCTGCGTGGTGTCGACGGCACCGATACCCATCAGCGTCGTGACCACCGGAATGCCGAGCGTTTGCACGAATTCCGCCAGCGCCGGGGCCGCCCCGCCATTGATCACGCCGCCACCGGCATAGATCAGCGGCCGTTTCGACTCCAATAGCAGCTGAAAAAACCCCGCCGTGGCGGCCTCGCCCAAGGTGCTGGCGTGCAATTCGCGTGTGCGTTGGCGGAAGCCCGGAATGTCGAGGCGGCCCTCGCCGCGGAACACACCGGACCAGTTCTGCACGTCTTTTGGAATGTCGATCACGACGGGACCGGGTCGGCCGGTGCGCGCGATCTCGAAGGCCGTGCGCAGCGTCGCCTCAAGGCGGGCCGCATCGGTGACCAGAAACACGTGCTTGGCCACCGAGCCCATCAGCGCGGCGACCGGGGCTTCCTGAAACGCATCGGTGCCGATGGCCGCGGTCGCGACCTGGCCGCAGATGACCACGATCGGCACCGAGTCGGCCATGCAATCGCGTACCGGCGTCACGGTATTGGTCGCGCCAGGCCCGGAAGTCACCAGACAGACGCCGACGTGACCGCTGGCACGCGCGTAACCGGCAGCCATGAAGGCTGCCCCCTGCTCGTTCGCCGGCACGATCAGCGGGATCGGGTCCGCCCCCTCGCGCTTGTGCTGCTCGTTGAAGGTGAAGATCGCGTCGTAAGTCGGCAGTATTGCGCCGCCGCTGTAGCCAAAAATCGCCTTCACGCCCTCGTCCGCAAGCACCTGAACGATGATTTGAGCGCCGGACAGCGTCTTGCCCGCCAAGGGGTGCAACTTCGGCGGGGATATCGGAGCGAGGTCTAAGGGAGCCAAGTCAGTCATCTGATGAGCCTAGCAGCTTCAACGGCCGGCACAAAATCCGATATCCTCCGGTGCAACCCTTTGGTTCGCGACGGTTTCATGCGACACATCATCGGCATTTTGCTGCAAAACGAGGCGGGCGCTCTCGCACGTGTGGCCGGCATGTTCTCCAGCCGCGGCTACAACATCGAATCGCTGTCGGTAGCCCCGACCAACGACCCCACCGTATCGCGGCTGACGCTGGTGACCAGCGGCTCGGAGGCCGTGATCCTGCAAATTGCCAATCAACTCAACAAGTTGATCGACGTCGTGCGCGTGGAGGACATGACCCGCGGGGAACATATCGAGCGCGAGCTGGTGCTGGTGAAATTGCGCATCGACCCGGCGCGGCGCGATGCCGTCCGCGGCTACGTCGTGCGCACCGGCGGTCGTGTGCTCGACCCGTCGAGTGACTGTTTCATCGTCGAGCTGCTCGGCAGCGAGGCTGAAATCAACGGGTTCATCCGTGACCTGGCGGCGCACTCCGAATTGGTTGAGGTCGTGCGCAGCGGTGCGCTCGGTATCAGCCGCAGTCTGCGCGCCCTGCGCCTGGTCGAATAGCGGCCGTCCTCGTGCGAGGGCCGGTCAAGGCAGCAGGACTGTCGAACCGACCGTGCGCCGCAGCTCCAAATCCCGATGGGCCTGCGCCGCCTCGACGAGCCGATAGCGCTGCCCGATCTGCACTTTTATTTTTTTTGCGCGCACCATGCGAAATAGCTCGCGCGCGGCCGCATCGAGCTCGGCCCGCGTGGCAATGTAATGAAATAGCGACGGGCGGGTCAGATAGAGCGAGCCGCGCTTGACCAGCTCCAGCGGCGCCACTGCAGGGGGTGGCCCCGAGGCGTTGCCGTAGGAAACCATGATGCCGCGCGGCCTCAGGCAATCGAGCGATTCAAAAAAAGTATCCTTGCCGACGGCATCATAGACCGCCTCGACCATCTTGCCGCGCGTGAATGCACGTACGCCGGCGGCCAGCTCATCGCGGCCGGCGATCAGCACCTCGCGGCAACCATGGCGTCGGGCGGCCGGCGCCTTGTCCTCGTGGCCGACCACGCCGTTGACTCGCGCGCGGAGCGCGCGCGCCCACTGACACAGCAGCGAGCCGACGCCACCCACTGC
>JBIODE010000050.1:0-10330 GCA_044440325.1 Steroidobacterales bacterium | reverse complement strand
GTGGCGCGCCGCCGCTGGTGCGGACGCTGACACTGCCGACTTCCAGCAGCCAGGCCCAGGAGCCATCGCGTCGGCGCGCGCGATACTCGCTGCGATAGCCGGCGTCGACCCCCTTATAATGGCGCGCACGGGCGGCGCGCACTGCCTGGATGTCGTCAGGATGCAGCAGGGCGTCCCACCAGTCGATGCGTGGCTGCGCTTCGCTCGGTTCGTAGCCGAGCATGCGCGCGCGCGCGTCGCTCGAGTGCACCTCGCCGTTCGAGAGATTAGTGGTCCAGGTCGCCGGTCCAGTTTGGTCCGGCTGGCTTGGATGCGTTTGCGGGGCCATCATGTGCATGCGATAGGCTATCGGCGCTGCCGGCGTCGACTTGAAAGGTGACAATGACGCATTATGGTCAGTGGATAAGACTCGCCTTGGCGGCCGGGGCGCTGCTTGGCGCGTCCGCCGGATCCAGCCTCGCCGCTGTTTACCAGCTTTCCGACCCCACCGACGCGGTGCTAGGTCAGGATCAGAGCATCGAAACCGTGTACGAGGACACGCTTTACGATCTTGCGCGCCGCTACAGCCTGGGTTCGGAGGAGTTGATCCGCGTCAACCCCGGCATCGACCCGTGGTTGCCCGGTGCCGGCAAGCACCTGACGATTCCCGGCCGCCACATCCTGCCGCCGGGGCCGCGCGAAGGCATCGTGGTGAATCTGCCCGAGCATCGCTTGTACTACTACCCCAAGCCCAAGCGCGGCCAACCGCAGCAGGTGGTCACCTATCCGGTCAGCATCGGCAAGATGGACTGGCACACGCCGCTGGGACTCACCCGTGTCATCGGTAAGCAGAAGGATCCGGCGTGGTATCCCACCGAGTCGGTGCGCAAAGAGCACCTCGCCGATGGCGATCCGCTGCCGGCCAGTGTTCCTCCGGGCCCGGCCAACCCACTCGGCAAGTACTCCCTGCGCCTGGCCGTCGGTAACGGTACCTACATGATTCATGGCACCAATAATCCTATCGCGGTCGGGCTTGCGGTCACGCACGGCTGTATCCGCATGTATCCGGAGGACATCGAAGTCCTGTTTGCGCAGATTCCGACGGGGACGCCGGTGCGCATCATCAATGAACCGGTCAAGGTGGCCTGGGTCGAGGGTGAGTTGCTGCTGGAAGCTCATCCGCCGGTGGATAACCAGGGCCAGAGCTTCGAGCCCAACATTGACCAATTCTCCGAGCTGCTGCGCAAGGCCGTTGGCGACGACACCGTCGCGATCAACTGGGACTACGCGCGCGAGGTGCTGCAGCGCGCTGACGGCATTCCTGCCACCGTCGGCCTGCATGCGGATCTGTCCGGCAGTCCCGCCCCCTGATCGGTGTCCGCTGCCGCTGTGATCACGCTGACGACGGACTTCGGCACGCGCGATCCCTATGTCGGCGTCATGAAGGCGGCCATGCTGCAGCGCATAGATCGCATCGATATCATCGATCTGACACATGAGGTGGCGCCATTCCGGCCGGAGGAGGCGGGGTTCTGGCTGCAATGCTGCCGCGCGCACTTCCCCGACGGCAGTGTGCACGTGGCAGTGGTCGATCCGGGCGTGGGCACGGAGCGAGCGCTGCTCGCAGTGCGGTCGCAGCGGCAGCTGTTTCTGGCGCCGGACAACGGCCTGCTGGGCCTCCTGTGCCAGAGCGATCCGTGCGCCGAAACGCGGAGAATTGAGGTTGCAGCGCTATCGCCGTGGCGCATTGCCACACGCAGTGCCACCTTTCACGGGCGCGACATACTGGGTCCGCTGGCCGCGGAATTGGCTTCGGGGCGCTGCCAATTCGAGCAGATCGGGCCGCCTGCGCAGCCCGATCCGGGTCGTCTCGAACCTGCGAGGCGCTTGGCCGATGGCACGGTAAAGGGGGTGGTGGCGGCGATCGACCGCTATGGGAACCTGCTCACGACGGTGGATGCGGGCCTCGTCGCGGCGCTGCCGCGGCCGCAAGTGCAGCTGGGGCAACGGCAATTCGATCTCGTGCGCACCTACGGCGAAGCCACGGCAGGCGCCTACGTGGCACTGATCAACTCCTTTGGCGTATTGGAAATTGCCCGCAGCGGGGGCAGTGCGGCCGCCGGGCTCGCGGCCGAATGGGGTGCGAATGTCACCGTCGCTTCGAGGCGGTAGGCGCTTCGGAGGCCCAGGCGCCGATTCCTGCCAGTTGAACGGCGGCGCAAATCAGCTATAGTTCGCTGCTCGCTGAGCGCTAATCTGTTGTTAACTTATTGAATTAACTGACTTTTATCACGAAAAACCGATGTCCGAACGCGATAACGAGAGCTTCGATATTGACGAGGAATTCATCGTCGAGACTGAAGACAGCACCGACTACGACAATATTTTGGCGCGCGTGGACAAGCGCGTGCGGCAGCAAGGAAAGAAAGGCAAGGCCGCCTGGAGCCGTCTCGAAGAGGTGTTGGCGGACCGCAAGCTCGAAAAAGACCTGCGTGATGTCTTTGATGACGACGAGCTCTGAATGAGCCGAGCGGCGTCGACGGCGTCGCTCCGGCGTCTGCCGCCATTCCCCCGAAGCTCATCAGTTCACTCAACCACATCAAACCATTCATGGCTCCGCGCCGCGAGTCCTCGTGGGTCGTGCTCAAGTTTGGGGGCACCAGTGTCTCCACGGTCCAGAACTGGCGCAACGTCGCTGCGGTCGTGCGTGCGCGCGTGCAGGACCGAGCCCGCGTGTTGCTGGTGCATTCGGCCATCAGCGGGATCACTGATCGGCTCGAGAAGCTGCTGGTCGCGGCACTCGCTGGTGACCCCGCGAGCGCCGCGCACGAGATCGAGCAGCGCCATCGCGAACTCGCTGCCGCCCTAGGCATCGGGGTGAGCACGCAGCTCGAGCAATACTTTTCCGAACTGCGCCGGATCGCAAACGATATTGCCATGATTGGCGAGATCAGCGACCAGGCGCGCGCGCACGCCATGGCGCATGGCGAGCTGATGGCGACCGAACTCGGTGCGCGTTATCTGCATGGTCAGGGGATCGACGTGGCCTGGTGGGATGCGCGCCTCGGGCTCAGAGCCGAGGAGCGCGAGCACGCCACCACGCGGGCGAACTTCCTTTCGGCGACCTGTGAGTTCAGTCCCGACGAAGCACTGCAGCGCGGACTCGAGCGGCTCGCCGCGGTCGTGGTCACGCAGGGCTTTATCGCCAGCGACGCCGCCGGTCGCACCGTCCTTCTCGGTCGCGGCGGTTCGGACACCTCCGCCGCCTATTTCGCAGCCAAGCTTGCCGCGCAGCGACTGGAAATCTGGACCGACGTTCCGGGCATGTTCAGCGCCAATCCACGCTCGACCCCGTCGGCGCGGTTGCTGCGCTCGCTGCACTACGATGAAGCGCAGGAGATCGCGAGCAGCGGCGCTAAGGTGCTGCACCCACGTTGCATACTGCCGGCAAAATCGCAGCGGATTCCAATCTGGGTATATGCGACGCAAACGCCGACGCTCGAAGGCACGCACATCAGTGCCGACGGCGGTGATGGCGCGGCCCAGGTCAAAGCCGTCTGCATCAAGAAGGGCATCACCCTGGTGTCGCTCGAGAGCCCTGGCATGTGGCACGAGGTCGGTTTTCTGGCCGACGCCTTTCAGATTTTCAAACAGCACGGACTTTCGGTCGATCTCGTATCGACTTCCGAGACCAATGTCACCGTCTCGCTCGATCCGGCGGCTAATACCCTCGATCAAGAGGCGCTGCAGGCGCTGCTCGCGGCGCTTTCGCAACTGTGCCGCGCGCAGCTCATTGGTCCCTGCGCCTCGGTCAGTCTCGTCGGCCGCAATATCCGTGCGATCCTGCATCAGCTCGGTGAGGCCTTTGAGCTGTTCGCCGAGCAGCGCATTTACCTGTTGAGCCAGGCCGCAAACGATCTGAATTTCTCCTTTGTGGTCGATGAAGACCAAGGTGATCGGCTGGTCGAGGAGTTGCATGAGCGACTCATCCGGCCGGTGCGCGGTGACCGCATCCTGGGCCCGACCTGGGAGCAATTGTTCGCGCCCCCGACGGCCGAAGGCGAGCGACCCATTTCCTGGTGGAAGCGGTCCCGCGCACAGCTGCTCGAGCGCTTGGGCGAACGCGATTGCGCCTACGTCTACGACCGCGAAAATATCGCCTCCGCAGCGCGCGTGCTGCGCGCCCTGCAGTCGGTCGACCGCGTGCTCTATGCCATGAAGGCCAACCCGCACCCCGATATCCTGCGGGTGCTCGAAGCCGAAGGAGTGGATTTCGAGTGCGTCTCGCGCGGGGAGATCGAGCATCTGTTGCGGGCGATCCCGGCGCTCGACCGCCGCCGCATCCTGTATACACCGAACTTTGCCGCGCGCGCCGAATACGCCTGGGCGCTCGAGCAGCGCATCGCCCTGACGGTCGACAATCTCTACGTGTTGCGCGAATGGCCTGAGGTGTTTCGCGGCCGGCAGATTCTCGCGCGGGTCGACACCGGCACAGGACGCGGCCATCACCACCACGTGCGCACCGCCGGTACGCAGGCAAAATTCGGCGTACCGCTGGCGGAGCTCGATGAGTTGCACGCGCTCGCCGTGCAACACGACGTGCACATCGTCGGTCTGCACGCACACACCGGCAGCGGCGTGTTCGATCTCGACAATTGGTCGGAGAACGCCACACTGCTGATGGCGCTGGCGCGGCGCTTTCCGGAAGTGCGCAGCATCGACGTCGGCGGCGGGCTCGGCGTCCCCGACAGCCACGAGCAGGCGCCGTTGAATCTCGAGCGTCTCGACGCGGTGTTGCGGGCGGCCCGGCGGGCGCGTCCGGAGCTGTCGCTGTGGCTCGAGCCCGGGCGCTACCTGGTTGCGGCGGCCGGCGTGCTGCTGGCGCGCGTGACGCAGATCAAGCGCAAACAGGATTCCTGTTTTGTCGGCGTCGCCACGGGGATGAATTCACTGATACGGCCTGCGCTCTATGGTGCCTGGCACGAGATCGTGAATCTGACGCGGCTGGACCTGCCGGCCACCGAGCTCGTCAACGTCGTCGGTCCGATCTGCGAGAGCGCCGATTTTCTTGGTCACGACCGCTTGCTGCCTGAAACGCACGAGGGCGACGTGCTGCTGATTGCCAATGCCGGGGCCTACGGCCACTCGATGAGCTCGCGCTACAACTTGCGTGAGCCGGCGGTGGAGCTGCTGCTGTAGGCCGGGCTGCCCGCATCTGGCGAGCGAGTCACTCCCCGCTGCCGCCGGAAGCGGCAGTTGTGCGGTTGACATGGCGCCGGCGCAATTCCTCCGCGACCTGCTCGATGCCCAGTGCACGGCTGCGCAGCAGCAGCAGCAGGTGATAGATCAGGTCGGCCGACTCGCCCAGCAGCTGCGCGTCGGTGTCGCCGACCGCCGCCAATGCCACCTCGAGTCCTTCCTCGCCGACCTTTTGCGCCACGCGCCGCAACCCCTGCCTGAAGAGTCTTGCCGTATAGCTGCCCTCGGGACTCTCGGCGATGCGCGCGGCGATGATCTGCTCGAGCTCGGTCAGGAACGCCAGGCGCGAGGCGCTGGTGGCGACCTCGTCGCCGAAACAAGTGGCGGTGCCGGTGTGGCATACCGGACCGGCAGGTTGTGCAGTGATCAGCAGCGCGTCGCCATCGCAGTCGAGCCGCACGTCGAGGAGCCGCAGAACATGCCCCGAAGTCTCGCCTTTCTCCCACAGGCGCTGCCTGCTGCGGCTGTAGAACACGACGCGGCCGCGCTCGAGGGTCGCGCGCAGTGCCGCCGGGTTCATGTACCCTAGCATCAGCACACTCGCGTTGTGCGCGTCCTGCACGATGGCCGGCACCAGGCCGCCGCCTTTTTCCCAGTCGATGCGTTCAAGGTCGATCATTGGCGCACCTCGATGCCGGCGCGGCGTAATTGCTGCTTCAGTTCCGGGATCGCAATTGCACCGTCGTGGAATACGCTCGCCGCGAGCGTGGCATCGACCTGTGCCTCGTGAAAAGCCGCAGCGAAATGGGCCGCGCTGCCGGCGCCGCCGGAGGCGACCAGCGGCACTGCGCACACCGCTCGCACCGCTTTGAGCTGGGGAATGTCATAGCCCGAGCGCACGCCGTCGGAGGCCATGCAGTTGAGCACGATCTCTCCGGCGCCGCGACGCTGCACTTCGCGCACCCAGGTGAGCGTATCGCGCCGCGTGTCCTGTGTACGCGCCGGGTCGCCGGTGAATTGGTATACGCGATAGCCGGCGGACGTGGTCTGGCTGTCGATGCCGACCACGACGCACTGCGCACCGAAGCGTTCGCTCAACTGGTCGATGAGGTCCGGGTCCAGCAGCGCCGGGAGTTCACCGAGATCTTCTCGGCGCCGGCATTGAGAATTTCCTCCGCGTCGCCGACCGAGCGGATGCCGCCGGCGACACAGAATGGAATGTCGAGCACGCGCGCCACGCGGCTTACCCAGCGCCGATCGACCGATCGGCCCTCCGGACTTGCGGTGATGTCGTAGAACACCAGCTCATCGGCGCCTTCATCGCGATAACGCGCCGCGAGCTCGAGGATGTCGCCGACCACGCGGTGCGCGCGGAAGCGCACGCCCTTGACGACCTGGCCATCGCGCACGTCGAGACAGGGGATTATGCGTTTGGCAAGAATGCTCGCAGCTCCTGCGGTTGCATGCGCTCTTCGAGCAGCGCCTTGCCGCTGATCGCGGCGCTCACACCGGTCGCAGCCAGAGCGGCCAGGTCCGCGGCGCCGGCGACGCCGCCGGAGGCCTGCCAACGGATGTGCGGTAGCCGGCGCACGGCTTCCGTATACAACGGCAGGTTCGGACCGCGCAGCGCGCCGTCGCGATCGATGTCGGTGCACAGCACGTGGCGCAGTCCCGCCGGCACGAACTGCGCCACCGCATCCCACAGCGATAGCGAGGTCGCCTGCGTCCAGCCGCGCGTCTGCAGCAGCGGCACGCCGCTGTCATCGAGTTTGACGTCGCAAGCGAGGCAGATGCGTTCCGGGCCATAGTGTTCGAGCCAAGCCTTCACCTCCGCTGGCTGCTCGACCGCGGCGCTGCCGATCACAGCGCGCTGGACGCCATGCGCGAACAAATCGTCTATCACGGGCTGTGAGCGCACACCGCCGCCCACCTGCAGCCGCACGGCGCGCTGCGAGGCGAGCGTATTGATTAGCGCACGGTTGGCCAGTCGGCCATCGCGGGCGCCATCGAGATCGACGATGTGCAGCCAGCTCGCGCCCAGCTCGCGGTAGCGCAGCAGCAGCTCGTGCGGTTCGAGCTGGTAACGCGTCTCCTGCCCGAAGTCACCCTTGAGCAGACGCACGCAGCGGCCCGCGCGCAAATCAATGGAAGGAATCAACAGCATCGATGCTCCCGCCGGAATCAAAGCTGAAGAAAATTGCGCAGCAGCCGCGCACCGACGGCGCTGGAACGTTCGGGGTGAAATTGCACGCCGTAGAAATTACCTTGCCGGACCACGGCCGTGAGCGCAGTGCCGTATTCGACCGTGGCGATCGTGCTCGGGTGCACGGCCGCGGCATAGCTGTGTACGAAGTAAACATAGTCCGTGGCGCCGATGCCGCTGAGCAGGGCATCGGGCTCGAGCACGGTGAGCGTATTCCAGCCCATGTGCGGCACCGGCCGACCGGGCACGGATTGCAGGCGTTCCAACTTGCCGCTGATCACGCCGAGACAGGGCGTATCGCCCTCGGCCGAATGCCTGAACAGCAGCTGCATCCCAAGACAGATTCCGAGCAGCGGCTGCCGCAGCTGCGGTATCAACTGGGTCAATCCGGCATTGGCCAGGCGCCGCATCGCGTCGGCGGCCGCGCCGACACCCGGCAGCAGCACGCGGGGGGCCGCCGCGATCACCTGCGGGTCGGTGCTCACGGCGGAGTGCGCGCCCAGACGCTCGAGCGCGTATTGCAGCGAAGCGAGATTGGCGCCGCCGCTGTCGATGATGACGACCTCGGCGCTGCTCATAGCGTGCCCTTGGTGCTGGGTAGCTCGCGACCTTCGCGTCGCAACGCCGGGCGCAGCGCGCGGCCGACCCCCTTGAAACAGGCCTCGATCATATGGTGGGTGTTATCGCCGCGCACCGACAGGTGCAGTGCGCAACCCAGGCTCTCGGCGAGCGAGCGAAAGAAATGCGGCACCAGCTCGGTCGGCAGCGCGCCGACCTGTTCGCGGCCGAAGCTGCCTTCGAACACAAAAAAAGCGCGCCCGGACAGATCGATGGCGACCTGCGCCTCGGCCTCATCCATTGGCAGCAGAAAGCCGTACCGGCCGATGCCGGCCTTGTCGCCGAGTGCGCGCCGCAGCGCCTCGCCGATGGCGAGGGCGCAGTCCTCGACCGTGTGATGCTCGTCGATATGTAAATCGCCGCTGCATTTGAGCTGCAGGCTGAAACCGCCGTGTTTGGCAAGCTGCTCGAGCATGTGGTCGAAAAAGCCGATACCCGTTTCGATGCGGCTGGGCGTGTCGCTGTCGAGCTCGACACCGCCCTGAATGTCGGTCTCGCGTGTGCGGCGCGCGACGACTGCGCGGCGCGCCAGCAGCTCGCGCGTGACTGCGGGCCAGCGTTCAGTTTCGCCACCGTGCGCGCGGACGCGCAGGCCGCGCAGGCCGATATTGGCGGCAAGTTGCAGGTCGCTGTCGCGATCGCCGATCACCGCGCTGCGCTCGCGATCGATGGCGGTGCGGCGCAGATAGTCATCGAGCAGCCCGGTGCGCGGCTTGCGGCAATCGCAGCTGTCCCCGGGCAGGTGCGGACAGATGAACACGGCGTCGAATTCGATGCCTTGTGAGCGCAACAATTGCAGTATGAATGCCTGGCAGCGCTCGAAGTCCGCGCGCGGGAAGCTTTGGGTGCCGAGCCCGTCCTGGTTGCTGATCATGACCAAACGGAAGCCGGCGCGCGCGAGCTCAATCAAGGCGGCAATGACCCCTGGCAGGAAACGGATTTTCTCGAGCCGATCGACCTGCTCGTCGGGGGGTTCCTCGATCAGCGTGCCGTCGCGGTCGATGAATAGAACCGGTACGGTGCTCATGCCAGGCTCGCAAGCAAGCGGTCGTTCTGATCAGGGGTGCCGACGCTGATGCGCACGGCGTGTTCCAAGCCGCGCTGCGCGCGCAGGTCGCGCACCAGCATGCCGGCCGCGTGCGCGTGTGCGAGCGCCGCGGCTGGATCGCGCCATTCGACCAGGAGGAAATTCGCCGCGCTCGGCCAGACCTTCAGCACCGCGGTATTGCCGCGCAGCGCCGTGGCGAGGCGCTCGCGCTCGCCCCGTATCGTCGCGACACGCGCGGCGGCCGCCGCCAGCGCCGGCGGCTCGAGCATGCGAAACACGGCTTCGATCGTCAACTGCGTGACGGCGTAGGGCTGGATGACCTTGCGCAGCAGCGCGACGATGTGCGCGTCGGCGATCAAGCTGCCGCAACGCGCGCCCGCGAGCCCGTGGGCTTTCGACAGCGTGCGCAGGACCACCAATCCCGGCAGCCGCGCGATGTGCGCGAGCAACGACTCCACGCCGGAGAATTCCAAGTAGGCTTCATCGACGATCACGAGCGCGCGGCCGGTGAGCGCAGCGGCCACCCGCAGAATCGCCGGCGCGGCCAGCAAGTTGCCGGTGGGGTTGTTCGGCGAACATAGGAATACCAGCTTGACGGTATCGGTGCAGTGCGCGAGCAGCGCCGCTTCATCGAGCGCGTAATCCGCATCCCGCAGCAGCGGCACCTCGATCACCGCGGCACCCTGGATCCTCGCGGCAACGCCGTACATGCCGAAGGTCGGCGGACAGATGACGACCGAATCCTGGCCCGCGCGGCAGTAAGCGCGCACCAATAGATCGATGGCCTCATCGCTGCCGCGGCCGGCCAGCAGCATCTGAGCCGGCACCCCGTAGTGCCTGGCGAGTGCGGCGGTCAACTCGTGCGGGTGCGGCTCCGGATAGCGATTGAGTCCGGCCACAGACGGATCGCCCTCGATGCGCCAGGGCAGCTCATTGGCATGCAGGCGCACGAGTCCCGGCTCCCACACCGCATGCTCATAGGCCTTCAGCGCCCGGATCTCGGGGCGCGCCAGACGCTCGAGCCAGCTCGCCTCGGGCGCCCCTGTCATGACGCGGATTCCTGCCGCAGCGCTGCCAAGCGCAGTTCCACGGCCGCGACGTGGGCATCGAGCCCCTCGAGGCGCGCGAGCGTGCTGGCGACCGGACCCAAGTGCCGCAGCGCCTGCGCGCCGATCTCCTGCACGGTCATGCCTCGCACGAAGTCTTGCACCGTCAAACCGCTGTAGGCGCGCGCATAGCCGTAGGTCGGCAGCACATGATTGGGACCGGAGCAGTAGTCACCC
>JBIODE010000049.1:0-10478 GCA_044440325.1 Steroidobacterales bacterium | reverse complement strand
TCAGCACAATGGCTTCAAGTTTCGGACCACGTCGCATCGTCTCTCCCTCGAAATCCAGTCTACAGTTGGACATCGAGGGTTCATAAACATTCAATGAATTAACAACTCAGAACACTAGGAGCCCTTGTATGACCATCGACATGATGCAATACGCGATCGGCTCCTCGACCCTATGCCGCGACGGCGACCGGCCCGCGGCGGTTGCCAGAGCACAGTAGAGAGCCTATGCGACGCATCGTCCCATTGTTAGCCTGCTTGGCGTTACTGGCCATGGCGGATGCCATGGCCGGCGATCCGGTCCTCACCGCATCGCCGCTGCAGCGATCTGAGTTGCTGCGCAGTGCTGACGCGACCCTGGCCCGCAACAAACAGCTGATCTACAACGCGTGGCGTCGCGACCACGACGCAAGCACGTTGGTGACCCTCATCGCCGAAGGCGATGCCGTCGTGGTCGCGGCGCTGGATCGAACGCCGGATCCGAAAAACGCGGATGTCCATTTCGAGGCGGTCCACTTCGATTACTACCGTGTGGCGGATGGCAAGGTCGTGCAGCATGAGAGCACGCCGCGCTTCACACTCGAGCAAATTCTGGACGCACTCGAGCACCCGCTGCCCAACGCTCTTCCGGATCCGGGGACGGGGGCACCCGCAGCCGTGCCGATCGAGCAACAGGCCGCGAGGCTGCTCGACGGTGCTAACCCGAAGCTCGCGGCCAACAAACGCGTGGTATTCGATTTCTTTCGCATAGCACTCGTTTCCGGTCGACTGGACGTCACGCCGCAGTACGCGACCGAAAGTTACATTCAGCACAATCCGACGGTGCCGACGGGTCGCACGGCGCTGATCAAGACCTTCGAGAAGATTATCAAACCCCAGCCGACCCTCTCGCCGGGTGTGCCCGGCGTGGTGCGCGTGCTGGCCGAGCGCGATCAGGTAGTACTGGTACAGCAACGTGTTGCGGGCGGCAGCGGTGTGCCGACCTGGATGTTTGACATGTTTCGCGTGCAGGACGGCAAGGTCGCGGAGCACTGGGACTCGCCACGCGAGGCGGCCGAAGTGGGCGCCGCGCGCACGAGTGAACCCGGCAAACTGTATCCGGCCGCGTTGGCGGAGTCGACCCTGGTAGCCTCGAGCGTGCCCGCCGTCGGGTCAACGTCGCGGCAAGCTTTGCAGGGGACATGGTTGATCGAGCAGCCGGTGTACACCGCTAAAACCGTCGACGGTCAGCTGCCGCCGCTGACCAGCGATGGCCAGACCCTCTATCAACAGCACCTCGATGCGCGGCGGGCTGGCGATGCGACCTTCGACGATACAGCGTGGTGTGGCTCGGCGGGTATTCCCCGACTGATGCTGATGGACTATCCGTTTCAAATCGTGCTGCAACCCAACGACACCATCTTCTTCTACTACGAATGGAATCGTTGGCAGCGACTGATTTATATGACCCATGACAAGGTTTCGCCTATTGGCACGAGCTCCATGGGGTCCGCGGCGGGACATTGGGAAGGCGATTCTTTGGTGATCCTCAGTAATGGATTTCGCGAGGACTCGCTGATAGATGGGGCTGGGCTGCCGCACTCGGACAAATTGCAGGTTACGGAGCGACTGCATCTGATCGCGCCGGATGTGTTGGAGGACAGGATCAGGATCGAGGATCCGGCCTACTACACGCAGCCCTGGGACATGCGCGCCAGCTACCGACGCCGACCGGTACATACGACGCTGCCCGAGGATGTCTGCCTTGACCGAGCCGCCGATGGGCCACCGGCCGATAAACCGCGCGCGCACTGAGTGCGCCGCACGCGCCTAGGAGGCGAGCGCGGTCGGGATCGACAGCGTCTGCACGTAGGAGATCGGCGCCTGCTCGGGCTTTTCGAACACGACCTCTTCCCACGCCTGCGCGTCGGCCAGCAACGCACGCAGCAGGCGATTGTTCAGACCGTGGCCCGACTTGTGGCCGCTGAACTCGCCGATCAGGCTGTGCCCGAGCAAGTACAGATCGCCGATCGCATCGAGAATCTTGTGCTTCACGAATTCATCTTCGTAACGCAGCCCGTCCTCGTTTACCACGCCGACGTCATCGAGCACGATGGCGTTGTCGAGCGTGCCGCCGAGCGCCAGGTTGCGGGCGCGCAGCGTCTCCAGATCGCGCATGAACCCGAAGGTACGTGCGCGCGCGACCTCTTTGAGAAACGAAGTGGTCGAAAAATCCATCGATGCGCGCTGCATCCGGCGTTTGAACACCGGATGATCGAACTCGATCTCGAAATTGACCTTGAAACCCTCGAACGGATCGAAGCGCGCCCACTTGTCGCCGTCGCGCACTTCAATCGTCTTTTTCACGCGCACGAAGCGCTTCGGCGCCGCCTGCTCCTCGATGCCGGCCGACTGCAGCAGAAACACGAACGGACCGGCGCTGCCATCCATGATCGGCACCTCCGGCGCGTTCACCTCGACGCAGGCGTTGTCTATGCCTAAACCTGCGAATGCCGAGAGCAAGTGTTCCACGGTCGAGATGCGCGCATCGCCATTGACCAGCGTCGTCCCGAGGGTGGTTTCGCCCACGTGCTCGGCCCGCGCCGCGATATCGACCGGCGGCGTCAGATCGACACGGCGGAAGTAAATGCCACGGTCGGGAGGCGCCGGCTTGAGCGTCATCAGCACTTTCTTGCCGGTATGCAGACCGACACCGGTCGCGCGGATGGAATTTCTGAGCGTTCGTTGACCGACCATAGTTGCCCGAATGAAATGGATCCGGCGGCGCCCTCGCAGCGACCGAGCCCCGTCGAATGACGGGCGCTACCGTATCATAGCGGTGGCCCTTTGGCTCGTAGGAGTCCGCCGCGCTGATCAGCGTTCCTAGTCGGCCTGGCGCCGTAAAAACGCTGGAATATCAAGCAGCTCCTCCGGCTCCGGCGCCGCGTGCAGGCCATCTCCTACGGCGCGTTGGCGCTGAATGGTCGGCTTGTCGAGTGCCGAATAATCGCTGGCGCTCAGCGGCGCGCGCGGCTTGACGACGCGCATCGCCGGCGAGTCGCGTCCGGAGCTGTCGCGCGCGCCCGACACATCGCGCCCGCCAGGCATCTCGCGCCCGCCTGGCATCGCGCGCTGCGGCTCGTGACGCTGCCGCTGTGCATTGCTGCCGCGGCCCAGGCCGGTGGCAACCACGGTGACGCGGACCTGATTCGACATTTCCGGATCGATGACCGTGCCCACGACGACCGTCGCATCGTCGGAGGCAAACTCCTTGACGATACGGCCGACTTCCTCAAACTCGCCGATCGCCAGATCCAGGCCCGCAGTCACATTGACCAGGATGCCATGTGCGCCGGCCAGATTGATGTCCTCGAGCAACGGCGAGGATACCGCGGCCTCGGCCGCCTGACGCGCGCGGCTCTCGCCGCTCGCCACGCCGCTGCCCATCATGGCCATGCCGGTTTCGCTCATGACGGTGCGCACGTCGGCAAAATCGACATTGATCAGTCCCGGCCGCGTGATCAACTCGGCAATACCCTGCACCGCGCCCTGCAGTACCTGGTTGGCGGCCTTGAACGCATCGAGCAGCGTGGTCGTCGGTCCGAGCACGGTCAGCAGTTTTTGATTGGGAATCGTGATCAGCGAATCAACGTTCTTGGTCAGCTCGTTGATGCCGTGGTCGGCCACGAGCGAACGCTTGTTGCCTTCCATCAGGAACGGCTTGGTGACCACCGCGACGGTGAGGATGCCGAGCTCGCGCGCGATCTGCGCGACCACCGGCGCCGCACCCGTACCGGTGCCGCCCCCCATGCCGGCCGTGATGAACAGCATGTCGCAGCCCTCGATCAGCTCGACGATGCGGTCGCGGTCCTCCATCGCGGCCTGCCGCCCGACCTCCGGGTCGGCGCCGGCGCCCAGGCCCTTGGTGATATTGCAGCCGATCTGCAGCGAGGTCTTGACCTTCGAGGCCTTGAGCGCCTGTGCATCGGTATTGATGCAAATGAAGTCCACGCCTTCGATGCCGCTCGCGACCATGTGCGACAGGGCGTTGCCGCCGCCGCCGCCCACGCCGATCACCTTGATTACAGCGCTTTGGCTGTATGCGTCCATCAGTTCAAACATAGCTGTCAGCTCCTGTGTCGGTCGGTACCTCTAAAAATTGCCTTTGAACCAGCTCTTCATGCGCTCGAGCGCACCACCCACGGCACCGCCGCGCACGGCGCCGCGCGGCGCCAGCGCGGTGTTCTCGCGCGCGTATAGCAGCAACCCGACCCCGGTCGAGTAGATCGGATTGCGCACGACGTCGGTCAATCCGCGCACCTGCTGCGGCAGGCCTAGACGGACCGGTACGTGAAAGATTTCCTCCGCGAGCTCGATGGCGCCTTCCATGCGCGCACTGCCGCCGGTCAAAACGATGCCCGCGGCAATGACCTCCTCGAAACCGCTGCGGCGCAGCTCCTCGCGGATCAGATTGAACAGCTCCTCGTAACGCGGCTCGACCACCTCGGCCAGGGTCTGGCGCGCGAGGCGGCGCGCCGGGCGATCACCGACGCTGGGGACCTCGATGCTCTCGTCCGGATTGGCGAGCTGCGAGAGCGCGCAGGCGTATTTGATCTTGATCTCTTCCGCATACTGCGTCGGCGTGCGCATCGAGACCGCGATGTCGTTAGTGACCTGATCGCCGGCGATCGGGATCACCGCGGTGTGGCGAATCGCGCCGTTGGAAAACACCGCGATGTCGGTGGTGCCGCCGCCGATGTCGACGATGCAGACGCCGAGCTCTTTTTCGTCGTCCGTCAGCACCGCAAAGCTCGAAGCGAGCTGCTCGAGCACCACGTCTTCCACGGTGAGACCGCAGCGTTGCACGCATTTGACGATATTCTGCGCGGCGCTGTCGGCGCCGGTGACGATGTGCACCTTCGCCTCGAGGCGCACGCCTGACATGCCGATCGGATCGCGAATGCCTTCCTGTCCATCGATGATGAACTCCTGCGGCAATACATGAAGAATGCGCTGGTCGGCCGGGATCGCGACCGCCTTGGCCGCGTCGATCACGTGCTCAACGTCGCTGTGCGTGACCTCGCGGTCGCGGATGGCGACCACGCCGTGCGAATTGAGGCTGCGCACATGGCTGCCGGCGATGCCGGCGTACACCGAATTGATCTCGCAGCCGACCATTAACTCGGCTTCCTCGACCGCGCGCTGGATCGATTGCACGGTCGATTCGATGTTGACGACCACGCCCTTCTTCAGACCGCGCGAGGGCTGCGTGCCCAGACCCACGACTTCGATTGCGCCGTCGGCGCCGAGCTCCCCGACCAGCGCCACCACCTTGGACGTGCCGATGTCGAGGCCGACGATCAGATTTCTATCGGAGCGCTTAGCCATCGGCGTGCGCTCTGCCGCCCTTCCAACCGACCGCAAAGCCGTTGGAATAGCGCATGTCGACGTAGCCGATGTCGCCGGCGCGCTGGTTCACCAGCTTGGCCGCCGCCGCCATGAAGCGCTCGAAGCGCTCATCGATCTGCCGCCGCCCCAGGCGGACGACCACGCCGCTGTCGAGCGTCAGCGTCCAGGCACCCCGGGCGTCGAGATCGAGCGCCGCCAGGCGCATGCCCGCTTCCACCAGGCGGCCGGCGGAGGCCAGGTAGCGTGCGGTGACTTCAGTCTGCGCGCCCGGCGCTCCGGAGAGCAGCGGCAGCTCCGGCGGCACGAAGCGCGCTTCGCTGGCGAACAGTTCGCCGCGTGCATTGAGCAATCCGGCATTGTTCCAGCGCGCGACCGCGGTCTGCTCGCGCACTTCAACCTTCAAGCCGCGCGGCCAGCTGCGCGCGACCGCGGCGGCATCGATCCACGGCAACGCGCGCAGCCCGGCGCTGATCTGCTCGAGATTGACGCTGACGAGGCCGGCACCATGCAGGTACCGGCGCACGACCTTCTCGACGTCCATCGCCGACACGCGCTGCAGCCGTCCGGCGACCACGACGCGCTCGATCGGCTGATCGAGCAGCCAGATGAGCGCGCCGACCGCGCCGAGCAGCGCCGCGAGCCCGCCGGCAGAGAGGCCAATGCGCCGCCAGTTGAGCTGCGGCCACCGCCAGCGCCAGCGCGCGGCGTTCTGCGGGCTGCGGCGGTTGTTGCGTTTGCGTTTGAGCATGAGGGTGCTCAATCTCCTGTATTGAAGGGCGTGCGCGTAAAGCTCGTTTCGAGCACGCGCCACACCAACTCGTCGAAATCGATGCCGGCCGCACGCGCGGCCATCGGCACCAGACTGTGATCGGTCATTCCCGGCACCGTGTTGATCTCGAGCAGCTGCGGGCGGCCGGTGCGATCGGCCATGAAATCCGCCCGCCCCCAGCCTTCGGCGCCACAGGCTTCGAAAGCGGCCAGCGCCAGCTTCGACAGATGTGATTCGGCCGGCGCCGACAGACCCGAAGGGCACAGATAACGCGTGTCGCTGCGCAGATACTTGGCCTCGTAGTCGTAGAAGGCGCGCGGTGTCTCGATGCGTATCGACGGCAGCGCCGCGCCCTGCAGGATGGCGACCGTGTACTCGGGACCGCTGATCCAGGGCTCGGCGAACACCGAGCGATCGAAACGCAAGGCGTTTTCCCACGCGGCTGCGAGCTCCTCGGCGCGCTCGACACGGCTCATGCCGACACTCGAGCCCTGGCTCGCGGGTTTGACGATCATCGGCAGTCCGAGCCGCTCGAGCGCCAGATCCAGATCATCGGCAGTGCGCAGCTCCACGCTGTCGGCGGTCGACACGCCGACGGCGGCAGCCAGCCGCTTGGTGCGCAATTTGTCCATGCCGATCGCGGAACCGGCCACGCCGCTGCCGGTATACGGAATGCCGAGAAACTCCAGCGCGCCCTGCACCGTGCCATCCTCCCCGCCCGGGCCGTGCAGCGCGATCCAGACGCGCTCGAACTTCAAGCTCACCAGTTCCGCCAAAGGCCGCTGCGATGGATCGAAGCCGCCGGCGTCGACGCCGCGGCGCTCGAGGGCCGCCAGCACCGCGCGCCCGCTCAGCAGGGAAATGTCGCGCTCGCTCGAGTCGCCGCCGTAGAGCACGGCGACGCGTCCGAAATCCGCCGGCGCGCGGATCCGCTCGATGCCCTTGGGATCATGGCGCAGGCGCATCAGGCGTTCTCTCCGACGATGCGCACTTCGGGCACCAGCTCGACCCCGTGCACGCGCTGTACGGTTTGCTGCACATGCAAGATCAGGCCTTCCAGGTCGCGAGCGCTCGCCTGACCTTCATTGAGAATAAAGTTGGCGTGCTTATCGGAGACCACGGCGCCGCCGATGCGGTAGCCCTTGAGGCCGGCCGCTTCGATCAGGCGCGCCGCGTGATCGGCCGGCGGATTTTTGAACACCGAGCCACAGCTCCACTCGCCCAGGGGCTGAGTCTGTTTGCGCTTCTGGGCCAGCGTCCGCACCGCACCGGCTTCCTGCGGCGATCGCGGCTGAAACTCGAACTCGGCGGCCAGGAACCATTCCTGCGGCGCGGGCGCTTCGACCAAGCGATAGCCGACGCGATAGTCCGTGGCGGCACGGCGGCGACACACGCCGGCGCGGTCGACGGTCTCCAGCGCTTTCACGTAGGCCCAAGTCTCCTGGCCAAAGGCGCCGGCGTTCATCGCCAGCGCGCCGCCGACCGTACCGGGAATGCCGGCGAAGAAATCCGCCTGGCCGAGATCCCATTTCACGCATTGGCGTGCAAGACGCGCGCACGGCACCCCGGCCTCGCAATACACCCGGCTCTGCGCGCGTCGCTCCAGGCGCGTGAACGCGCCGTGCGTGCAGATCACCACGCCACGGATGCCCCCGTCGCGCACCAGCAGATTGCTGCCGAGGCCGATCCAGTACACGGGTGTGTCGGCCGCCAGCGCACAAAGAAACGCGACCAGATCCTCCACGTCGCGCGGCGTGAAGAAGGTGTCGGCCGGGCCGCCGACGCGCCAGGAGGTATGCGCAGACATGGGCTCATGCTGACGCACGCGCTGTTGAAACGGCGGGGCGATGCCGGCGTTCATGTGCTCACCGCCGCGCCGGCCGTCCCTGGCGCGCTCAGTGCCGCGGGCAGCTCGTGCGCGAGCGCGCCGATGTGACCCGCGCCCATGGTCACGATCACGTCACCGGCCTGCATCACGTCCCGCAGCGCGGCACCGATCTGCTCGACGCGCTCGACGAACACCGGCTCGACCTTGCCGCGGCTGCGCACGGCGCGGCAGATGGCCCGGCCATCGGCATCCTTGATCGCTGTTTCGCCCGCCGCGTAGACCTCGGTGACCAGCAACACATCCACGCCGGCAAGCACGGTGGCGAAGTCATCGAGCAAGTCGCGCGTGCGCGTGTAGCGATGCGGCTGAAACACCAGCAGCACGCGCCGCGCGGGCCAGGCCTGCCGCACGGCCTCGAGCGTGGCGGCGATCTCGGTCGGGTGATGGCCGTAGTCATCGACGATCGTCACGACGCCACCCGGCAGCTGCACCTCGCCGATGAGCTGCAGGCGCCGGTCGATGCCTTGAAAGTTCGCGAGCGCGCGGCAGATCGCCGCGTCGGCCACCTCGAGCTCGGTTGCGATCGCAATCGCGGCCAGCGCGTTGCGCACATTGTGCAGACCCGGAAGGTTGAGCTGCACCTCGAGCGGCACCGCATTCCCGGGACGCGTGACGCCAAAGCGCGTGCGCATGCCGTCGCGGCGGATGTTGCTCGCGCGCACGTCGGCGCCATCGTCCAGGCCGTACGTCACGATCGGCCGGCTGATCTCTCCCAATATGCCGCGCACATTGGCGTCATCGAGGCACAGCACCGCCAGGCCGTAGAACGGCAGGTTGTGCAGGAAATCGACGAAGCTCTGCCGCAGGCGCGAGAAATCACCGCCATGCGTGCCGAGATGATCGTTATCGATATTGGTGACGACCGCCATCACCGGTTGCAGGTGCATGAACGAGGCATCGCTTTCATCGGCCTCGGCCACGAGATAGCGGCCCGCGCCCAGACGCGCGTTGCTGCCCGCGCTCTTGAGCCGTCCGCCGATGACGAAGGTCGGGTCCTCGCCGCCCTCGGCGAGCACGCTCGCCACCAGACTCGTGGTCGTGGTCTTGCCGTGCGTGCCGGCCACGGCAATGGATTCGCGAAAACGCATCAGCTCGCCCAGCATCTCCGCGCGCGCCACCACCGGCGCACGCCGTGCCTGCGCCGCAAGCACCTCCGGGTTGTCGCGCGCAATCGCGCTCGAGACCACGATGACGTCGGCGCGCTCGACGTTGGCGGCACTGTGTCCGATAAAAATCCTGGCGCCGAAGGCCGCCAGGCGCGCTGTCACCGCATTCGGCTTGAGATCCGAACCCTGCACCGTGTAACCCAAATTCAGCAGCACTTCGGCGATGCCGCCCATGCCACTGCCGCCGATGCCGACGAAATGAATGATGTCGATGCGGCGCATGCGCTGACCCAGTGTTCGCGCGCGCTGCGTCATGGCTCGCCCCGCAGCAGCTGCTCGCAGGCATCGGCCAGCTCCTGTGCCGCGCGCGGGCGCGCCAGCAGACGCGCGCGTTCGGCCATCGCGAGCAGCCGCCCCCGCCCGACACACAGGCGTGCGAGCTCCTCGGCCAGACGCTCGGCGGTCAGCTCCCGATCGGCGATCATGACCGCGGCGCCTTCGCGCACCAGATAGTCCGCGTTGCGGGTCTGGTGGTCGTCGGTCGCGGCCGGAAACGGCACCAGGATCGAGGCCACGCCGGCCGCGGCCAGCTCCGCAACCGTCAGCGCGCCGGCGCGGCATATCACCAGGTCCGCCCACGCGTAGGCCTCGGCCATCTCATCGATGAAGGCGTGCAGCCGCGCCGTCACCGAGGCCTGGCCGTAATTGCTCCGCGCCGCCGCGAGCCCGCGCTCCCCGGACTGATGCCGCACCTCGAACTCGAGCGTGCCGGACAGGCGCGCCAACGCAAACGGCACGATCGCATTCAATCGGGTCGCCCCCTGGCTGCCGCCGAGGATCAGCACCCGCGTCGGCCCAAAGCGGGACGCGAATCGCACTGCCGGTGCCCGCAATTGCGCGATCTCCGCCCGCACCGGATTGCCCACCACGCGCTCGGGCACCTTGCCGCCGAAGCTGCCTGGAAAGGCGCTCAGCACGCGCTGGGCAAGGTGCGCGAGCCATCGATTGGTAAAGCCCGCGATCGCATTCTGTTCATGGATCAGCAGGGGGCGGCGCGTGAGCCAGGCCGCCAGGCCGCCGGGACCGGCGACGAATCCGCCCAGGCCCACGACCAACGACGGCTGCCGGCGGCGCATGATGAGCAACGCCTGCACCACCGCGCGCAGCACGCGCAGCGGCGCGAGCAGCCACGGCAGCACGCCCTTGCCGCGTATACCGGCGACCGTCAGCCATTCGATCGGGATCTGCTCAGCCGGCACGAGGCGCGCCTCGATGCCGCGGCGCGTGCCAAGCCACACCACCTGCCATGACCGCGCGCGCAGTTCGCGCG
>JBIODE010000048.1:0-10842 GCA_044440325.1 Steroidobacterales bacterium | reverse complement strand
GTTTGCGATGGGCTCATCCAACGAGACCAGCTACTTCGGTCCGGTGCGCAACCCGTGGGCCCTCGTGGGCGTGCCGGGCGGCACCTGGGGGGGCTGGGCCGGGGGGGTGGCCGCGCGTGGGGGCCCGGGGGCCCCCGCGACCGACACCGGCGGCTCGATCCGCCAGCCCGCCGCGCTCTGCGGCGTGACCGGCTTGAAGCCGACCTACGGACGGGTATCGCGCTACGGCATGATTGCCTTCGCCTCGAGCCTCGATCAGGGCGGCGTGATCACGCTGACGGCGCAGGACGCGGCGCTGATGCTGGCCGCGATCGCGGGCTTCGACCCCAACGATTCCACCAGTGTCGAGCTGCCGGTGCCGGACTATCCGGCAGCGCTCGAGCGGCCTTTGAAGGGCTTGAAGATCGGTCTGCTCAAGGAATTCTTCGAGGAAGGTTTGGATCCGCAGATCGATGCCTGCCTGCGCGCGGCCCTCGAGACGCTGCGCGGCCAAGGGGCGATACTGAAGGAAGTGAGCCTGCCGAACCTGCCGCTGTCGGTGCCGACGTACTACGTCGTGGCGCCGGCGGAATGCTCCTCGAATCTCGCGCGCTTCGATGGCGTGCGCTACGGCCATCGCTGCGACAATCCGCGCGACCTGCGGGATCTCTACGAGCGTTCGCGCGGCGAGGGCTTCGGACCCGAGGTCAAGCGCCGCATCATGACGGGGACCTATGTGCTCTCGGCCGGCTACTACGACGCCTATTATCTGAAGGCGCAGCGGGTGCGCCAGCTGATCAGCAGCGACTTCGAACGCGCATTCCACGAGGTGGACGTGCTGATCGGGCCGACCACGCCGACCACGGCGTTTGCACTCGGCGCCAAGACGCATGATCCGGTGACGATGTATCTGAACGATATCTATACGATCGGCGCGAACCTGGCGGGATTGCCGGCCATGTCGGTGCCCTGTGGCTTCGCGCAGGAGTTGCCGGTGGGCATGCAGATCATCGGCCCGCATTTCGCCGAAGAGCGGTTGCTGAACGTGGCGCATCGCTATCAGTGCGAGAGCGACTGGCATCGGCGCGCGCCGCCGAGGTTCCGCTGATGCAATGGGAAACGGTCATCGGCCTGGAAGTTCACGCGCAGCTCGCGACACGCTCGAAGATCTTCTCGGGCTCGGCGACTGCATACGGCGCGCCGCCGAATGCGCAGGCGAACCTCGTCGACCTCGGATTTCCGGGGGTGCTGCCGGTGCTCAACGGCGAAGCGGTGCGCATGGCGGTGAAGTTCGGTCTTGCGATCAACGCGCGTGTGGCGCGCCGCTCGGTGTTCGCGCGCAAGAATTACTTCTATCCCGACCTGCCCAAGGGCTATCAGATCAGCCAGTACGAGCTGCCGATCGTTTGCGGCGGTGCGCTCGACATCGTGCTCGAGGATGGCGCCGTCAAGCGCATCGGCATCACACGCGCGCACCTGGAAGAGGACGCCGGCAAGTCACTGCACGAGGCGCTGGCGGGGTTGACCGGCATCGATTTGAACCGCGCCGGCACGCCGCTGATCGAGATCGTGTCAGAGCCGCACCTGCGGTCGGCGAAGGAAGCGGTGGCCTATCTGAAGAAGGTGCATACGTTGGTGCGCTACCTCGGCATCTGCGACGGCAACATGCAGGAGGGTTCATTCCGCTGCGATGCGAATGTCTCGGTCCGCCCGCAGGGCGCGGCGAAATTTGGCACGCGCGCGGAGATCAAGAACCTGAACTCCTTCCGCTTCGTCGAGAAGGCGATCAACCATGAGGTGACGCGGCAGATCGAACTGCTCGAAGGCGGCGGCAAGGTCGTGCAGGAGACGCGGCTCTACGATGCCGACCGCGGCGAGACGCGATCGATGCGCTCGAAGGAAGAAGCCAACGACTATCGCTATTTCCCCGATCCGGACCTGCTGCCGGTGGAGCTCGATGATGCCTACGTCGAGGCCGTCGCTGCGAGCTTGCCGGAGCTGCCGGATCAAAAGGCGCAGCGCCTCGTCAGCGAGTACGGCTTGTCGCTGTACGACGCCGGCGTGCTGACGGCGAGCGCGGAGCTGGCCGATTTCTACGAGGTCGTGGTCAAGGACCTGGGCGGCAACGCGAAGCTGGCGGCCAATGCGGTGATGGGCGAGCTCTCCGGCCTGCTCAATCGCGACGGGCTGGAGATCCGCGACAGCCGCATCAGCGCCCACGGCTGGCGGCGCTGCTCAGGCGTGTGGCCGATGACACCATTTCCGGCAAGATCGCCAAAGACGTGATCGAGGCCATGTGGGATGAAGGCAAGGAGGCGGATGCGATCATCGAAGCGCGCGGCCTGCGGCAGATCACCGACGAATCGGCGATCGAAAACGCGATCGCCGCGGTGATGGCGGCCAACCCCAGGCAGCTGGCCGAGTACCGCACCGGCAAGGATAAGTTATTCGGTTTTTTCGTTGGCCAGGTCATGAAGGCTACCCAGGGCAAGGCGAACCCGGCGCGCCTGAACGAGTTGCTGAAGAAGATGCTCAGTGGCTGAGCAGCTGCCGCGAATCTCGGGCGAACTGCGCCGATTCATTCTCGAACAATCCCCGGTCCGCGGTTTCTGGGTGCAACTGGGGGAGGCCTGGGGCGCGCTGCGCCGCTATCAGCAGCACACCCCGGCCGTCGAAACGCTGCTCGGCGAGGCCGCGACCGCGGCCGTGCTGCTCGCAGCGACGCTGAAGTTTCAGGGTACCTTGACGCTGCAGCTCACGGGGGACGGTCAGGTGCAGCTGCTGGTCGCGCAATGCACCCACGATTTTCGCCTGCGGGCGATTGCGCGCGCCGAGGCGGCAGCGGCTTCGAATGCAGATTTCCGCGCGCTCGTCGGGCACGGCCGCTTGACGGTGACGATCGAGGCCGAGGAGCGCGGGGCGCGCTACCAAGGCATCGTCGCGCTTGAAGGGCGCAACTTCGCCGAATGCCTGCAGAACTATTTCGCGAGCTCCGAGCAACTGCCGACGCAACTGTCGTTGAGCGTCGACGGCGCGCATGCCGCCGGCGTGCTGGTGCAGAAGCTGCCGGCCGCCTCTGCCAGCGGCGAGGCCGGAGCCGCGATCGCGCAGCGTACCTGGGAGGACCTGCAGTCCGGACTCGCTGCCATCGATGCGGGATGGCTGCGCATCGGCACCGCCGAGCACGTGCTGCAGCGCATCTGCGGCGAGCATGACTGCCGCCTGTTCGCTCCGAAGCCGGTGCAGTTCCAATGCCGCTGCAACGAGGGCCGCGTCGCGGCGATCCTGCGCTCGCAGGGCCAGGATGAGATGCGCTCGGTTCTGGCCGAGCAGGGCGCCGTGACGGTGACCTGCGAGTTCTGTGGACGCCCGTACCGCTTCGATGCGGTCGATATCGAACGCCTGTTTGCCGAGGGCCCCTCGCCTGAAGCCCCTAAATCGGTGAATTGACCGCGCTATTGGCGGCGCGGTCAGGGTCGCAATGAGAACGGCGTGAAGTTGGTGTCGCGGTCGTAATAGTCTTCCTGTTCCGCGCGCTTCAGGAACCCGACTACGCGGTAGGTCAATGGCGCCATCACGATCTCCCAACCGCTCTTGAGCAGGTACTGCGTCAGCATGACGGTCTCGAGCAGCTTCGGTTCCCACAGACCGTAGAACGCGATGGAGTAGAAGAGCGCGGAATCGACCAGCTCGCCGCAGAGCGTCGAGCCGATGATGCGCGTCCAGAGCAAGCGGCCGCTGGTCCAGATCTTCATCTTCGCCATTACGTAGCTGTTGACGAAGGAGCCGCACCAGAAGGCGATGATCGAGGCGGTGATGATGCGGGGCGTATTGCCGAAAATAACCTCGACGGCCGGCTGCTTGTCGCGCCACGCCGCCGCCGGCGGCAGCGCCACGATGACGCTGGCCATCAACGCGGCGAAGAGGAGCGCGGCGAAGCCGGTCCACACGATGCGGCGGTCGCGCGCGTAGCCGTACACTTCCGTCAGGATGTCGCCGAAGATATAGGACAGCGGGAAGAACAGCACGCCGGCCAGAAAGGTGAGGTCACCGAGCAGCGGTATGTGCACGGTGGAGACCTTGGCTGGACCGATCAGGTTTGCGCACAAGAGAATGCAGACGTAGGCGGCCATAAAGAAGTCGTAATAGCGGTATTGGCGCGTTGCCATGGTCGGGCAGTCCTCGAGCGGTGAGGCGCAGAGCCTGCGTGAGGGCGTGCATGGATGCAAGCCGCAGCCGCCGATTGAGCGGGGCAGCGCCGGAGCGCACAATCGCGCGCAATTGCAGACGGATCGGGGGGGCTGATCATGGCAAGCCGGTTGTTGCCGCCGCGCGCATGCGCCATTGCGTGCTCGGCCGTTGCGTTGGGTGCCGCGGCGTCGGCGCAGGCCTCGGGCTTCGCGCTGCTGGAGCAGAGCGGCGCGGGCCTCGGCCGTGCCTTCGCCGGCAGCGCCGCGGTTGCCGAGGACGCGAGCACCGTGTTCTTCAATGCTGCCGGCTTGTCGCGGCTCGAGCGCAGCGAGATCAGTGTGGCGGCCGTCGGCGTGGACATCTCCAGCCGCTTCAACAACGCGGCATCGCAGCCCGCGCTCGGGCAGCCATTGGGCGGCAACGGCGGGCAGGCCGGTGCCCTGAGCGTGCTGCCGAGCGTCTACGTCGCCTGGCGTATCAACCCGGCGCTGGTCGCGGGCTTCGGGGTCAACGTGCCCTTTGGCCTGAAGACCGACTACGACGCGGGCTGGATCGGCCGCTTCCAGGCCCTGCGGTCGGAGCTGCACACGGTCAACTATGACCCCGAACTCGCCTGGCAGGTGACGCCGCAGCTGTCGGTGGGCGTCGGTGTCGACTATCAGCACGTGAATGCCACGTTGACGAGCGCGGTGAACGACACCGCGGTCATTGCGCAGGTCTCGCCGGCGGCCGCCGCGGCCAACCTTGGCGCCGAAGGCACAACGCATGTCGGCGGCAACGACTCGGCCTGGGGCTATAACCTAGGGGCGCTGTACTCGTTGAGCGATGCGACGCGGCTGGGCCTCGCCTACCGCTCAGCCATCCAGTATTCGGTCCAGGGAACCGTCCAATTTTCGGCACCGGCGCTCAACGGCCTCGCCGCGAACGCGATCATGGCCGGTGCCGCCGCTGCCGGCGGCCCATTGTCCAACGGCGATGTGCGGCTGGCGCTGAAAGTGCCGCAATCCGCGACCGCGTCGCTCGCGCAGAAGATCGGTGAATACGCGACCGTGTACGCCGATGCCGCCTGGACCGGATGGAGCTCGCTGCAGGAGCTGCGCGTTGTGCGCGCTGGCGGACCCGCGGCGGGCAGCACCCTCGCACTGACGCCGGAGAAGTGGAAGAGCACGTGGCGCTTCGCCATCGGCGCCGATTGCCGCATGAGCGAGCAATGGACGCTGCGATCCGGCGTCGCGCTGGATCAATCTCCGGTGCCGGACGCTACGCGCACGCCGCGCCTGCCCGACCGATCACGTACCTGGCTGGCCGTCGGCACGAGTTGGTCGCCGTCGCCGTCGAGCAAGCTCGATCTCGGCTACGCCCATCTGTTCTTGAGCGACGCGTCGTTGAATCAAGATGCCGGCAGCGCGGCCGCTTACGGCCTGCTCAACGGCAGCCAGCGCTCGCATATCGACATCGTCGGCTTGCAGGGGACCGTGCGGTTGTAGCGGCGGGCCTCACCGGTTCGAGCGTGCCTGCGTATCACGCTCGAGCGCGTCGAGGTAGGCCGGGCCGCCGAGATTTTTCATCTGACCGAGGATCCAGTCGCGCTGTGCGCGCACGTACGGGGACGGGGCATCCACGCGCAGGCGCTGCGGATTGGGCAGCACCGCGGCCAGCAGCGCGCTGTCGGCGCGGTTCAGGCGCGCCGCCGGCTTGTGAAAGTAGTACAGCGAGGCTGCCTGCACGCCATACACGCCGCGGCCGAATTGCACGATGTTCAGGTAGACCTCAAGGATGCGCTCCTTGGGCCAGAGCGCCTCGATCATGACCGTCAGCGCCGCTTCGATGCCTTTGCGCACGAAGCTGCGCCCCGGCCACAGGAACAGGTTCTTCGCCACCTGCTGCGTGAGGGTACTGGCACCGCGCAGCTTGCTGCCGCGCTCGTGTGCGCGCACGGCCGCGCGGATGGACTTGAAGTCAAAGCCGGCATGAAACGGAAATTGCTGATCCTCCGCGGCGATCACGGCGATGGCCGACTGCGGCGAGATGTCCTCGAGATCGACCCAGCGGTAGCGCGTGCGGTAGGTTGCGTCGTGTTCCAACAGCGCCTGGGCGCGCGCCTCGAGCATGAATGCGCTGGTGAACGGATTGATCCAGCGCAGCGCCAGTACGGCCGCGAACAGCACGAATAGAAAAGCGAGGAACGCAAACATCAGGCACCGCCCGATGCGTCGCCAGAAGCCTCGCCGTGCCATCAGGTGTGGAGCTAGTGCTGCCCTTCGATGCGCCGAGCGGAGGAAATGAGCACGTCCTCCAGCGGCGCGTCGGTATGGCCCTTGCGACGCCCGGTCTTCACCGCGGCGATGCGGTCGATGGCGTCCATGCCCTCCGATACGCGCCCGAACACGGCGTAGCCGTACTGCCCCGGCCGATGGTCGAGAAACTCATTGTCAGCAAGATTCACGAAGAATTGCGAGGTGGCGCTGTGGATGTCGTCGGTGCGCGCCATCGACAGGGTGCCGCGCTCGTTGGCGACGCCGTTGGCCGATTCGTTGCGTACCGGCGGATGCGTCTGCTTCTGCGCAAAGTCCGGGGTCAGACCGCCGCCCTGGATCACGAAGCCCGGCACGATGCGATGGAAGATCGTACCATCGAAGAAGCCCTCATCGACATAACGCAGGAAATTCGCGACGGTTTGCGGCGCTTCCTTCTCGAACAGCTCGATCGTAAAACCGCCGTGGGAGGTTTCGAAGCGCACCATGGAGGAGGTCCTCATATCTTTTGTGCTTGAGTCACGCGGTCGCGGCCGGCCAGGTCGCAGTAGCAGCGTACGTTAGCGAAGCCGGCATGGACAAGCATTTTTCCGACTTCCTCGGCCTGCCCGGCGCCATGCTCGAGCACCAGGTGGCCCGCATCGGCCAGGTAGCCTTCAGCGCCGGCGATGATCTGGCTCAACGCCTCGAGGCCGCTCGCGCCGGGCGTCAGCGCCAGACGCGGCTCATGGCTCAAGGCGGGTTGGCCGAGCGCGGCATCGTCGGCGGCGATGTAGGGCGGGTTGCTCACGATCAGCGCGCAGCGCCGCCGCGGCAGTGGGGAGAACCAGGGGCCCAGCAGGAACTGCAGGTTCTTCAGCGCCAGGCGCTGCGCGTTGGCGCGCGCCACGTCCAGGGCTTCGGCCGAAATATCAGTGGCCAGGACCAGCCAGTGCGGCCGCTCGCTGGCCAGCGCCAGCGCAATGGCCCCCGAGCCGGTGCCGAGGTCCGCGACCTGCGCGCTCGCATCGGGCAGCAAGGCCAGGCAGCGTTCCACCACGAGCTCGGTTTCCGGCCGCGGGACCAATACGGCAGGCGTGATCGTGAGCGGCAGCGACCAGAATTCCCGCTCGCCGGTGAGGTAGGCGAGTGGCTTGCCGGCGGCGCGCTGCTCGATCAGCTCCGCGTAGCGCTGCACCGTCGGTGCGTCGGGCCGCACATCGGCATGCGTGAGCAGGTAGCTGCGTGACTGGTCGAGCACATGCGCCAGCAGCAGCTCGGCATCGAGCAGCGCCGAATCCGATTGCGGCGCGAGCTGCCTCGCCGCGTGAATCAACAGCGTGCGCAGCGACAACTGCGGTGCGAAATTGGCGTTCACCTTGAGTTTGCGCCCGGTAAGATGGCGACGATCTCCACGGAGTGCTGCATGCCACCATTTCTGCCGCTGCCGCCGCGCACCGCAAGTGTAAGCGATTTGCTCGAAGCGGCGACGCGCTTGTTCCGCGTGACCCTATTGAAGTGTCTGCCGTTCACGCTGCTGGCGGTACTGTTCGCATTGTTGCCGAACATCTATTGGATTGCGACCGGACACACCCTCGGCTACACGCTCGGCAGTGCGCTGCCGCGTGATCCAGGTTACCTGCTGCTGTGCTTCGTGGGGATGATCGCCTTTCTGCTGCTCGCAAGCATCGCGATGCTGCGTCAGCGCGCGCTGATACGCGGCGAGACGGTGCGGGCGGCCAGCGAGCTGTCGGCGGCGTTGCCCCGCCTGCCGGTACTCGCCCTGGCCTGGATATTGGCAAACTTGAGCGTTGCGGCCGGGTTTTTGCTGTTGCTGCTGCCGGGGATTTTTCTGGGCGTTTGTTATGGCGTGCTCGGGCCGGTAGTGCTGTTCGACGGCGTCGGGCCCTATGCGGCGCTGGTACGCTGCGTCACGCTGGTGCGGCCGTTTTGGTGGCGCGCTTGCGCCGCCATCGTGATTGCGCTGCTGATCGCCACCGTCTGCGCCATCGTCATGGTGTCGATCATCAGCGTCATCGCCGAGCTGCTGGCCCCCGAGGCGGCCGCGCGCGCCTTGGCCGCGGCCGCGATGCTGGGCGCCGAGGCGTTGATCATCCTGTTCCTCAGTGCGCTTGGGCTGGTGCTCTACTCGGCTGCCAGCAGCTCCGCCTGATATTCCTGCGCCAGCGCCTGCAGCAACTCGTCGAGATGGCCCTCCATCACATCCGCCAGCCGGTACAGGGTCAGGTTGATGCGATGATCGGTCACCCGTCCCTGGGGAAAATTGTAGGTGCGGATGCGCTCGGAGCGGTCGCCGCTGCCAACCTGAAGTTTGCGCGATTGCGCCTGTGCCGAGGCCTGCTTTTCCTGTTCGGCTGCCAGTAGCCGGGCCGAGAGCAGTGCCATGGCGCGCGAGCGATTCTTGTGCTGCGAGCGCTCATCCTGGCATTCGACCACGATGCCGCTCGGCAGGTGCGTGATGCGGATCGCCGAATCGGTCTTGTTGACGTGCGGCCCGCCGGCGCCCGAGGAGCGGTAGGTATCGACGCGCAGGTCCGCCGGATTGATCTCAACCCGCTCGATTTCATCGAGCTCCGGTAGGATCGCCACGGTCACCGCGGAGGTATGGATGCGCCCCTGGGCTTCGGTGGCCGGTACGCGCTGCACCCGGTGCGTGCCGGACTCGAACTTCAGGCGCGAGAAGGCACCGCGACCGACGATGCGGCAGATCAGCTCGCGGTAGCCGCCGTGCTCGCCGGGGCTTTCGCTCAGGGTTTCCACCTGCCAGCCCTGCGCTTCGGCGTAGCGGCTGTACATGCGCAGCAGGTCGCCGGCGAAAATGGCGGCCTCATCGCCGCCGGTGCCGGCGCGGATCTCGAGGAAAATATTGCGCTCGTCGCGGGCATCGCGCGGCAGTAGCAATTTTTGCAAGGCACCGCCGTGTTCTTCCAGCGCGCGGCGCAGCGCCTGCGCCTCCTCGAAGCCGAGACTGCGCATCTCGGCATCCGCATCGGCGAGCATCACTTCGGTCGCGGCCAGCTCACGCTCGAGGCGCTGGTACTCGCTGAAGGCCTCCGCGATGGGCCGCGTGCGCGCGTATTCCATCGAGAGCTCGCGGTAGCGCTGCAGGTCGGATAACACCTGGGGCTCGGCGAGCAGATGACCGACTTCGACGCTGCGTTCCTGGGCCTTTTCGAGTTTTTGGCGGATCGTCGCTTTCATCTTCGGCTATAGTCGCATGATCATGAAGCTTTGCCACCGTGCCGCCAGCTTCCTGGCGCTGCTCTCGGTCGCCGCAGGGGCCCTGGCGGCGGCACCGGTCTATTCGCCGCGGGAGCCGCAGCGCGAAGATTCCAATGCGCTGATCATGACGGCCGAGATCGCCCTGCGGCGCGACAACTGCGGCCGCGCGGCCGACAGCTACGCCATTGCTGCACAGCGGCTGGCCGATGTCCGTCTGGCGGCACGGGCCACCGAGGTCGCGCTCGATTGCGGGCAATTCAGCGTGGCCGAGCGCACGGTCGCGCGCTGGCGCGAGCTCGCGCCGGCGGAGCCGGCGACGTTGCATGCGGCCATGCGTGCGCAGCTCGGTCTTTACAAGATCGATGAGGCGCGCAATACGTTTCAAACCTGGCTGCGTAGCGCCAACACGACCCGCGAACACGGCGCCGCCGACGAAATCACGCAGCTGGCACAGCAGTCAGGGGCCTCCTCGACGTTCGCGATGGTGCGCACGGTGGATGAGCAGTCCCTGCGCCAGCCGACCTCGCAGCTGGCGCTGGCCGCACTTGCCTTCGACAACTGGAACTACCGCGCGGCGCTGCAATACGCGCAGCGTGCCCTCGGCAGCGGCGCGGCCCGGGGCGCGACCGAGGCGTTGATCGCGCGCGCCCACGCGGGCTTGGGCGAGGCCGACGCGGCGCTGGAGGCGGCGCAGGCCGCGCGCACGGCGGCACCGGATGAGCAGGGCTTCGTGCCGGTCGATGTGCTCTTGACCCTGGGGCGCGAGGCCGACGCACGCAAGACGCTCGAGGGCCTGGCAGGAAACGACAAGTTGCGCGCCCTGGCGGCGCGCCGGCTGGCGCTCCTGGCCTTCAGCCGCGGTGACTACGATGAGGCCGAGAGCCGTTTTACCGATCTGATCAACGACCGCCAGGCCGAGGCGGTGGCGGTGTTCTACCTGTCGGCGATCGCCGAGCGACGCGGCAATGACCTCGCGGCGCTGCGCGGCTATCAACTGCTCGACGGCACGGCGCTGGAGGCCGCCGCGCGCACGCGCGCAGCCGCCATCCTTTACAAGAACAACGAGCCCGACCAGGCGCTGCAGATGCTCGCCGCGGCCGACGACGCCAGCATCGCGGCGCACCTGGAAGCCGAAATCGCCCAGGCGCAGCTGCTGTCGGCGCAGGGCGCCGCCAACGAAGCGCTCGCGCGCATC
>JBIODE010000047.1:0-11244 GCA_044440325.1 Steroidobacterales bacterium | reverse complement strand
TTTGGTGGTCATGCTCGGGGCGGGGATGGTGCCCCCGTCGTGCGACCGCCGCGGGGGTGGCGGGCAGCAGCTGCAACAGCCCGCGCGCATCCGCGCGCGATACCGCATCCTTGCGAAATAGGCTCTCCTGGCGCATCACGGCGAGTATCCAATCCGTGGGCAGCTGCGTCACCTTGCTGGCGTCTGTGACCGCCGAGAGGTACGGGCGCGGATAGCGCAGGCGCACATCGTCCCATTCTCCGGTTTGCGCCAAGGTGGCGATGGACTGCGCGTACCAACCCCAGCGCGCCGCTATCTGTGCGGCTTGCACCTTGACCGCGGGCGCCGCGCCGCTGAGGGTCGAGGCCCATTCCGCAACCGCATCGTCCGGCAAATCGCATTCGAACAGTTCACGTGCGCGTATCAGGCCGGGCTCGGCCGCGAGTGCCTTCTGCACCTGCTCGTCGTCGAGTGAGGGCCGCGCATTCAAGCTGTAGCCGCGGTGCAGGTGATCGGCTGCTAGATAGCCGTAATAGTCGCGCAAGCCGGCAACGTCCGAGAACAGAGGCGCGGACGCGTCAGCGCCGGCGGTCACCTCGAGCGCGCGCGCGCGCCAATAGCGCCATCGCGGCAACGCGGCGAGATTTGGGGGCATCTGATCGATCCACTCGAGCGCCTTGTGATAGTCCCCGCCCCACAGCGCCGCGCGAACGCGCCATTCGTGCACCTCGTCGTCGATTGCCTCCGTCGGCAGGTCGGCGAATGCGGCGAGCGCGAGAGGATCGTGATCGTAGGCCGCGCCGAGTGCGGCGGTGCGTCGCAGTCGGATTCGGAGCGCGGGCGTCATGTCCGGCCGGGCCAACAACGGCGGCAGCAGAGCGGTTGCGGCGGCGGAATCGCGGCGCGAAAGCCGGTCGAAGCCGGCTGCCAGCGCATCAGGTTCCACGGGCGTCGCTGCATGACTCGCCAGCGCGCTCAGCGTTGACTTCGGTGCCGTCAGCAGCTGCGCCCATTGCAGCAGCGGTGCGGCCTGTGTGGCCGGCAGATCGGCCGCAGATTCGGAAGCCAGTCGCGGATTGTCGGCGGCCAGAGCAACGCGCGCGCGGCTTTCCGCCAGCGCCGGCGTGAGCAGACCCTGGCTCCGAAGCCAGTCGAACACGCCGTCACAGGCGCTGGGTTGCTGTTGTGGCAGGCTCCAGCGCACGAGCGCTTCGGCAGCGAGGCCGTCGGTATCACCGGTGGCGAGCCGACCCTCGAGACGGTCGCAGATCAGCAGCGGATCGGTCACATCCCCCGCGCGCGGCAGGAACCAATCCCAGCGGCGGCGATCGGCCAGGCTCGCGAGCCATTCGCCGCGCAGCCGGCGCGCGACGGGCAGGCCGGCGCGCGCTTGCAAAAAGGCGTCAATCGTGGCGTCAAGTTCGGCGCCAGGCATGAGCGCCAGATCGCGCCGCAGCCTCGCGGCGACCAGATAATCGTGGATCGGATAGGCCTGCAATGCGAGTGAGTCGGGCGGCTCGGAGGTGTGCAGGCTGATGCGATGCATCGCCGCGATGAATTCCTGGCGGACCGCGGTTTGATCCGAGGCCGCCTGCGGGGGGAGATCGGCCTGCAAAGTCTGACACGCCGCGAACAGCGACAGGCAGGCCGTCGAACCCAACCTGAGCCATTGATGCGCCTTGTCGTGGCTGCTCACCGTTGGTGGCTGCTTACCGTGTCGCCGGTAGAGGGCTCTGATACGGGCGCCGCCTTGCCTTGAAGATTCTCAGTTGCTGGTTAAAGCTGTTCGCCAACGCCTGATCACGGTCTACGGCCGCATTATGAATCTGGTTGTCCAATGCGCTGACCGCGTTCAGGTCGGATTGTGAAGAGACACCTCGGTACTGTCGGATGAGACGATCAGCCGCCGAATCCAGGCAACCGAGGTAGGCGGTGTTCGCGGCATCGTAAGTCTTCACGGCCTTCTGCGCCGCCAGCATTTGCTCCCGAGTGGCGACGGATCCGTCCGGCGGCCTGCCTGGTTCCGCAGGGGCTGCGCAGCCGGAGAATGCCGAGCTCGCCATCAGCACCAAGTCGGGTTGTGCCGGGCTGGTCGAACCAGCCGCGGGCACCGTCACACTGGCCGCACTCGCACTCGCAGCCGCAGCCGCAGCCGCGGTCGTTGGGCTTGGTTGCGGCGGAGTGGCCCGGTGAAACAGCACGAGCACGCAGACTATCAGGGCTGCGCCGAACACCAGGGCTCCGATCTTTAGGGCAGAGGGCATTAGTGCAAGTCCATGAAGTGAGATGCTACGGCAGGGGGACTAGAGCAGTTTCGCGCACTCGAATCAAGACGGCTGGAGCAGGTGCATCGGCCACGACTCAGCGCGCCCTGAGATCCTCGAGCACGCGACCCATCTGCAACAGCGCGGTCTCGTGTGGGTCGTCCCGCAATTTTTCATCGAGCGCATCGGCATACCATTCGCGCATCGAAGGCAGATCCAACACGCGCGTCGCATATGCCGCGCGGTTTGCGTCGAGGTGCAGACCATAGGTCTGAATTCGAAATGCGACCGGCGCAAAGAAAGCATCGACGGCCGTGAACGCGTTGCCGGTGAGGAAGGGACCGCCGAATCGATGCAGACCATCGTTCCAAAGAACGCCGATGCGAGCGATATCCTGCTCGAGTTCCTTCGCAACTTCATGGAGTCGGACGCGCACACCACAGCTCATCGAACAGCGGCCGCGCAACTCGGGAAATCCGGAATGCATCTCGGCCGCCGCGCTTCGGGCCCAGGCACGCGCTGCGGCATCTTGCGGCCAAACACCATCGTGGTGCTCGGCAAGATACTCGACGATGGCGAGCGAATCCCAAACCACCCGCTCACCATCGAGCAGACACGGTACCTTGCCGCTGGGCGAGAGCTGCCGGAAGGCGTCCCAGCTCGAGACCTGTCCGAAGGGCACGAGGTGCTCAGAAAACGGGATCTGCAGCTCGCGCATCAGTACCCACGGCCGCAAGGACCAGGAGGAATAATTCTTGTTGGCAATGTATAGCGAATACATCAACTTCGATGGTTCCGAGGCAGTCGAGTCATTTAAGATGATTCTAAGGGTAGCGCTGGCAGTATAATTTGACCGCTCGACAGCGAGTGATTATCCAGCAGCCCATCACAAGAGGCGCCATCCGTGGTCATTGCTCCGTTCTTCTCCGCACTCGTCGTGCTGGTGATCGTGCTGCTGGTGCTGTCGCGCTCGCTGTTTCGCACTGTCCCGCAGGCCACGGTCGGCATCGTCACCGTGTTCGGCAAATACCGACGGATCATGCGCGAGGGTCTGAACTTTAAATTGCCTTGGGAAAAAGTCGCGTACCGGCTGTCGCTGCAAAATCGGGCATTGCAGCTGGAATTTCAGGCGATCACCCTGGATCAGGCCAACGTCAAATTCGCGACCATGGTGCTGTACGCCGTGGCCGCCGCCGAGGAGGAGGCGATCAAGAAGGCCGTGTTCAGCTTTGCGACGATCCAAGAGTTCCAGCTCGCGCTGCAGCGCACCATCGACGGATCGATCCGCCAGTTTGTGGCGACCACCAAGCAGTCGGACATTCTGGGCATGCGCGCGGAGATCGTCGATCACACCAAGAAGAATCTGGATGAGGTGGTCCTCGCCTGGGGTTACGTAGTGCGG
Source organism: Steroidobacterales bacterium (assembly GCA_044440325.1). Taxonomy (GTDB): domain Bacteria; phylum Pseudomonadota; class Gammaproteobacteria; order Steroidobacterales; family Steroidobacteraceae; genus FEN-1191. The sequence goes on along the minus strand of JBIODE010000047.1, from coordinate 7,599 downwards.
GACATCCAGATTACGGATATGACGTTCGATAAGGAGATCATCGATTCCATGGCGCGGGTCGTGTCGTCGAAGAACCTCCTGGCGGCAGCCTCGAACGAAGGCGCAGCATTGCTCGTGAAACGGACCAAGGACGCGGAAGCGGAGGCTGCGTATAAAACCATCGGTGCGGAGGCGGACAAGAAGGCCTCTGCGCTGCGCGGGGAAGGGCTCGCATTGTTCCGCAAGAATATAGCGGCCGGAATGAAGGAGGCGGCCGACAGCCTCAAGGCCGCCGGCGTCGATGCCAAGTTTCTATTGTTCCTCGAATACACGGATGCGCTGAAGTACGTGGCCGAGCATTCGCAGGGCAAGGTGATATTCATGGACAACGGTGCAGCGGCGCCGGCCAAGGTAACGCAAGGGATCTTCGGCATGCTGGCCGATACGCCAGGTGGCGCCGCCGCGCCCACCTACGGGGCTCAACCCTGACCGGGGGTTCACTGCTGCGCTCGCCGGGCCGTTGGCCGTTTCACCGCTATGATGGATCATAGGCGCCATTTCGCTCGAATCGGTCGAACTGCGTAGGACTCTTCGTGCAGCAGCCACAGCGGCGACATTGGTGGGTCAACCACGAGGGAACCGGTCGTCAAGAGCTCGACGGCGGCTACCTCTGGTCCCCGAAACGCAATAAGAATGGGGCCAGTAACGCGTCGCAACGGAACATGACCCGCATTGGACCGGGTGATGTCGTTTTCTCGGCCACCGGCGGCGCTGTTGCGGCGGTTGGAATTGCGCTCGATGGCGCGCTGGCAGCGCCCGCTCCTGCGTGGTTTGCGGTGGCAGATGAAAATTGCGGTGCCGATGTCGGGTGGGAGGTTCCGGTTCGTTTCCTGCAGCTGCAGAAGCCGCTGCGCCCGAGAGAGCATGCGGCCGCGCTGGCCCCCGTACTGCCGGCAAGGCATTCGCCCATTCGGGCCAGCGGGGCGGACAACGCGCGTGTCCACCTGGCCGCGATACCCGAGGCAATGGCTGCGACGCTGCGCCGCCTGCTGGATGGGCAGGTCGAGGATCTCGAGGCAAAGATCAGAGCAACGGCGGGTCCGGAGCTCGCCGATGCGGCGGTCGAGCAGGCTATCCGGCAGAGGACCGATATCGGCGCCGTGCAGAAGCAGCACTTGCTGCGCGCCCGGCGCGGGCAGGGCGTGTTTCGGCAGAACCTCGAGAGAGTCGAAAGCGCCTGCCGGCTGACCGGAGTTCTCGATCGCCGGCATTTGCGGGCGAGTCACATCAAGCCATGGAACATGTCCGACGACCGGGAGATGTTGGATGGGTTCAATGGCCTGCTGCTATCGCCGCATATTGAGCATCTTTTCGACCGCGGATATCTCTCATTTCTCGACGACGGGAATCTGCTGGTGTCGCGCCATCTCAATCCCGCCGTCTTGAAATGCTGGAAGCTCGTGTTGCCGGCGAGCGTCGGCGCGTTCCGGCCGCAGCAATGTGTCTATCTCGATTACCACCGGCAGCATGTCCTCGACAAACACGACAGCGGCCATCGCTCATGGCCCGCGGTGGAAGGTGCCGCCTGATCTTGTCGATGGCGCCGGTACTCTTGAGGCTCGAGGACCTGACGAAGGGATATCGTCCGGACAGCGCGCCGGTGCTCGATGGTTTGAACCTCGAGCTCAGGGCGGGCGAGTACCTGGCAATCATGGGCGAATCCGGCGCCGGCAAGTCGACCCTGCTGAACTTGATCGCGGGGCTGGATCGCGCTGAGTCGGGCCGCGTGCTGTTCGAAGGCCAGGATCTTGCCGCCCTGGATGATGATGCGGTCACGCGGCTGAGGCGTGCGAACATGGGATTCGTGTTTCAGGCCTTTCACATTCTGCCCTACCTCAAGGTGATCGAGAACGTCGCGTTGCCGCTCGATCTGCTCGGTGGCAGCGCACCGCAACGGCGGCTGTGCGCGCTGAAACTGCTCGAAGCTTGCGGACTTGCGGCGCTGGCCGAACGCTACCCGCGCGAGTTGTCCGGCGGTGAGCTGCAACGCATCGCGATTGCCCGTGCACTGGTCCATCGGCCACGGCTGGTGCTCGCGGATGAGCCGACCGGCAATCTTGATGCCCGCACAGCGGGTCAGGTTCTGGAGCTGCTGCGCGCGCAGCTGCGTACGCACGGCGCCAGCGGAATTCTGATTACGCACTCCGTCGTGGCTGCCCACACGGCCGATCGCATTCTGCGACTGGAGGCTGGACAGCTGCGGCCGCTGACATGAGCGCCCGGCCGACTTGCATTGCCTGGCGGGTTTTGACGCGGGCTCAGCTGCGTGAGCAGCCGCTGCGAGTGCTGGCGACATTGCTGGCCATCGCCCTCGGCGCCGCTCTCGGTGCGGCGGTATACCTGGTCAATTCCGCGGCACTGAATGCATTCGACCAGGCGACGCGGCGGCTCATGGGGGTCGCGGACGTGATCGTTCGCGGGCCGCCGGAAGGCTTCGATGAGGGGCTGTTCGTCGAACTCGCGCGCAACGCCGCCGTCAGCGAGGCAAGCCCACTACTGGAGCTGCAACTGACGCTGACCGGCTCGCGGCCGCCTTTGAAGGTGTTGGGCGTTGATCCATTCCGGGCCGCGGCGTTGCAGCCCAGCCTGATGGCGGAACTTGGCGCCGATGTCACGCAATTGTTCAGGCACGATGCGATCGTGCTCAGCAGGGCCGCTGCCAGCCTATTGCAGCTGCGCCGTGGTGACAGCCTGCCGATCGTGGTGGGCGGCACGGTGAAATCGCTGCGCGTGATCGATATTCTGTCCGACAACGCCTATCCCGAGCCGCTCGGCATCATGGATATCGGCGCGGCGCAATGGACGCTGGGTCGCCTCGGGCGCTTAAATCGCATTGACTTGCGCTTGCGCGCTGGCATGGACGCAAGCACGTTCCGTACCCGGCTCGCCGTCCCGCTTCCGGCCGGGGTCGTTACGCTCACGCCGCAGCTCGAGCGCGGTCGCGCCGCCAATGCGACCCGCGCGTATCGCGTGAATCTCGACATGCTGGCCCTGGTGGCCTTGCTCACCGGGACCTTCGTGGTGTTTTCCACCCAATCGCTGTCGGTGCTGCAGCGGCGCACGGCGTTGGGGCTGCTGCGGGCTCTGGGGGTCACGCGGGGCGAGCTGCGGCGCGCGTTGCTGCTCGAGGGTGCCGCGCTCGGCGCGGCGGGCTCGGTAGTTGGTGTGCTGTTGGGTGCGCTTGGCGCCGCCTTGGTTCTGCGCTTTCTCGGCGCCGATCTGGGTGCGCGCACATATGCCGCCGTCGGCGGGGCCTTGGCGCTGCATCCAGCATCGATCATGCTGTTTCTCGTGCTCGGTACCGCTGCTGCCAGCGCCGGTGCCTGGATTCCCGCGCAGCGGGCGGCGCAGCTCGCCCCGGCGCTGGTGCTCAGGGCGGGCGATGTCGATGCGGGTCTGAGCCGCCTGCCCAGGGTCTTATCCGGGTCGGTGCTGATCCTCGCCGGCGCAGTGCTCGCCTGGCTGCCTCCGCTCGACAATCTGCCGTTGCCGGGCTACCTGGCGATCGCTGCGCTGCTGGCCGGCGCGGTTATGCAGGTGCCCGCATTGATGCAGGCTGTTGTCGGGGCCGTACCGCGCACGGACCAAGTGGTGATGGACACCGCCGTGGCGCAACTGCGAGGCAGCATCGGTTTGTCCTCGTTGAGTCTCGCCTCGATCATCACGAGCTTCAGCTTGATGGTCGCAATGGCGATCATGGTGCATTCCTTTCGCAGCTCCTTTGATGTGTGGCTGATCAAGTTGCTGCCCGCAGATCTGCAGCTGCGTCGCAGCGTCGGTAGTGACACTGCGGTCTTTTCAGCGGAGGAGCAGGCGCGGATCGCGGCCCTGCCTGCCATTGCGGGGGTGCAATTCCGACGTGTGCGGCAGGTGTTTCTGCGGCCCGAGAGCGCGCCCGTCACCCTGATCGCGCGCGATATCGCGGCCGGTGCCGCCGCCGATGTTCTACCGCTGCTCGGTGCAGAGCAAGCGGCGCCGAGCGGCGCGCAGCCCGTCTGGATATCGGAGGCCTTGCAGGATCTGTACGGCTATCGGCCGGGTGAGCGCATCGACGTGCCGCTCGAGGGCCGCAATGTCGCATGCTTCATCGCCGGCGTCTGGCGCGACTACTCGCATCCGAGCGGCGCCGTCGTGATACCGCGCCGGGCCTATGTCGATGCCACCGGCGATCACACGGCGACCGAAGCTTCGGTCTGGCGGCGGCCGCAAATCAAGGTAGAAGCGGTGGAGGCGGCCATACGCGCGCAATTGCGCGATGGCGCCGCGCTCGACATGACTTCGACACCGGAGCTGCGCGAACGCTCGCTGATGATCTTCGATCGTGCCTTTGCAATCACTTACGCGCTGGAGGCGATTGCCGTGCTCATCGGCCTGGTCGGCATCAGCATCGCGGGGAGTTCGACCGCGCTGGCGCGGCGCGCTCAGTTTGGCATGCTGCGGCACATCGGTATGCTGCGCCGACAGGTGCTGGCAATGCTGGCCTGCGAAGGAATCGTCCTGAGCACCTTCGCGGTGATCTACGGACTGGTGCTCGGCGGTACCTTGAGCCTGATCCTGATCTATGTCGTGAACCGGCAGTCGTTTCACTGGAGCATCGACCTGGCGGTGCCGTGGTGGCAGCTCGGCGCGCTCAGTAGCACATTGATCGTCGCCTCGGCACTCACCGCACTCTTGAGCGGGCGCGCGGCGACGAGTCAGGGGGCAATCCGGGCAGTGCGCGAGGACTGGTGACATGCGCGCAATCGTAGGTCTGCTTTGGGCCGCAGCCGTATTGGCAGTTGCGGGGGCCGCAGTCGCCGCGGACCCGTCTTTCGCAGCGGTCAATCCGGGATACACGCTCGAATTTCCGCGCGACTACGGCAGTCATCCGCAATTTCGTATTGAATGGTGGTATGTGACCGGTTGGCTCACCACGGCACAGCACGAGACGCTGGGTTTCCAGCTGACGTTCTTCCGTACGCGGCCGACGCTGCAGGAGGACAATCCCAGCGCGTTCGCGCCGCGACAGCTGCTGATTGCGCATTGCGCGATCAGCGATCCGGCGCGCGGGCGGCTTTGGCAGGAGCAGCGGATCCGCCGTGCAGGTTTCGGGCTGGCAGAGGCGCAGAGCGACAACACGCGGATTTGGATCGACGACTGGCGTCTCGAGCGGCGGGGTGACGATTATGTGGCCTATGCAGTGGCGGAAAACTTCGCCTTAGCGCTGCGCCTCGCTGTCACACAGCCGCCGCTTCTCCACGGCGCCGCAGGCTACAGTCAGAAGGCGCCGGCAGCGCAGCTGGCCAGTTACTACTACAGCGAGCCGCATGTACAGGTGAGCGGTCGCGTTACGCGTACTGGCCGCGGCACCGACGTGACCGGCGAGGCCTGGCTCGACCACGAATGGAGCAGCGAATACCTCGACCCGCTCGCCGCGGGCTGGGATTGGGTCGGACTCAACCTCGACGACGGCGGGGCCGTGATGGCCTTTCGCATCCGTGACCGGCAAGGACAGTCCTACTGGGCGGGTGGCACCCTGCGCGACGCGCGCGGGAATGTGCGGGTGTTCGGACCGCAGGACGTCAGCTTCGTGCCGGCACGACGCTGGCGTTCACCGCGCACCGACGTCAGTTACCCGGTGAGCGGGCAGGTTCGCCTCGGCGCGCACCACTATGATCTCATGCCGCTGCTCGATGATCAGGAAAACGATGCCCGGCTCTCCTCAGGCGAGATCTATTGGGAAGGGGCCGTGCGCGCGCAGGAAGACCAGCATCCGGTCGGCCGCGGCTATCTGGAGCTCACCGGCTATGATCGGCCGCTGTCGATGCGCTAGCCGGCGCCGCACGGTCCCGTCACCTATTGTTCGCCCGAAATCTTCAGCGCCGTGCTGTCGACTTGCTTGACACCCTTGGTGTGTTCCGCGACGGCGACGACGTGATTTTTCTGCGCCTGCGAGACGACCGAGCCGGATAGCGAAACGATGCCGTTGTCGGTCGTCACGTCAACGCTGGCCCCCCTTGGCCTTGCCGTCGGCGATGTACCTGGTCTTGAGCTTGGCGGTAATGGTGGTGTCGGTGATCGCCTCGGCCGTTGCATGCGTTGCGTGCCTGGCCTTCGTACTCAGGCTGGCCGCCTCGCTGGATGAGGTTGGCATCTGGTCGTTGACGCTGCGGACGCCGGAGATGTTCCGGGCCAGCTCTTCCGCGGCATCCCTCGCGGTTGAATCAGTGGCGGTTCCGGTCATGGTGACAACGCCATTGTTGGTCTTCACGTGGATATCGCTGCCCCGACGCTCGCGCTGCTATCCGTGGAAGCGCCCGAGGGCGCTGTGGCGGCGAGCGCGCCGACACCCGCCGAGACCAGGACAGTCGCCCCGACTCCGAAAATCGAATTTCTCCAATGCCTTGAATTGTTCATGATGATCCGTGAATCCTGCGGACGCGCATTGCGCCGTCGTCCCGGGACCGGCTGTAAGCTGGGCGCGCATTTGCCTGTCAATACTGCCTCACGGATCGCGTTGCGTTATTGCGGCTCAACCGCATCGCAACAGCCAATCGCCCTACGCATAAACGGGGCGATGGCTGAAGCCGATTCCGCCTGCGAACAGCGATTCTGCGCTGGTCCAAAATGCAAGGAGTCAGTCATGAATAAGGATCAGGTGAAGGGCCGCGTCGAAGAGGCGGCTGGGAATATCAAGAAGGTCACGGGTCACGCCGTTGGCAACAGCGATCTTGCATCGCGTGGAGCGGCGGAAGAGGCGGCAGGCAAGGTGCGCAAGACCTATGGTGACGTCAAGGAGGGCGTCAAGAAGCAAATGAACAAGCCGTAAACCGGGTAGGTGTTCGGCCCGTGGCTGCCGAACGCCGCTGGGAGTGGGCACCCTAAAGCAAGTGGGCACCCGATGGGCCCGGGGCTCAAATCCAAGCAGCTAAAGGGTTGCTGGGAGCCTCGGGACCACGCGGGTGCCTGGGTGGAAGAGTAACGCTCTGCACATGAATCCCGGCTGAACGAAATAGGGAACTCGCATCGGCGCAGTGCCGGGCGCAAGCACAATTCGCTGGCGGTCTTTCAATCGGCGCCCATGGCTGCTGACTGGACGTGTGCGCGAATCATGACGCGGTTCTTGCCGGATTCCTTGGCCTCGTACAACGCGGCATCGGCGGTGCCAATCAAGGCAAGAAAGGAATCCGCCTTTTTTGGAATCGTCGAGGCACCGCCCACGCTGATCGTCAGGTGCGCAGCGACCGTCGAACCGCTGTGCGGGATGCGCAGCGCCTCCACGTTTTGTCGTACCTTCTCACCCAGAGTATGGACTGCGGCAGCTGGCGTCGCCGGCAGGATCACGACGAATTCCTCGCCACCGAAGCGTGCCGGCAGATCCGTCGGGCGCAAGAAGCTCTTCTGCATGGCGCCGGCGATGTCCTTGAGCACTTCATCCCCCGCGAGATGCCCGTAGGTATCGTTGTAGCGCTTGAAATTATCCACATCGATCATGAGCAGCGATAACGGGCTCTGTTCACGGATTGCCAATTTCCATTGGCTCGAAATGTATTCGTTGAAGTAGCGCCGATTGCTCAAGCC
>JBIODE010000046.1:0-11412 GCA_044440325.1 Steroidobacterales bacterium | reverse complement strand
GCAGAACGTCGTGCACGTCACCATCGCGACCATCGGCGGCCTGATCGGCTCGGTGTCCTTCAGCGGCAGCCTGATCGCATTCGCGAAGCTCCAGGGGCTGATCACGAAGTCGGTGCGCTTCGGCGGACAGAAGTTCGTCAATCTCGTCATTTTGCTGGCCGCGGTGGCTTTCGGCGTCATGATCGTCGTAGGTTATCAGCCGGGCCTCCCGACCGTGTCGCTGTTCTTCGCGTGCGCGCTGCTGCTCGGCATCGCCATGACGCTCCCGATCGGCGGCGCGGATATGCCGGTGGTCATTTCGCTCTACAACGCACTCACAGGTCTCGCCGTCGGCTTCGAGGGCTTCGTGCTCGACAACGCGGCGATGATCATCGCCGGCACGGTGGTCGGCTCGGCCGGCACACTGCTGACGCAGTTGATGGCGAAGGCCATGAACCGCTCCCTCGGCAACGTACTGTTCTCCGGCTTCGGCGACACTGGTGGCACCGCCGCGGGTACGGCGGTGACCGGCAGCATGAAGCCGATCGAGGCCGCCGATGCCGGCGTCATGATGGCCTTCGCGCAGAAGGTCATCATCGTTCCGGGCTACGGCATGGCGGTGGCGCAGGCGCAGCACAAGGTCTGGGAACTATGCCAGCTCTTGATCGAGCGCGGCGTGACGGTGCGCTTCGCGATCCATCCGGTCGCCGGCCGCATGCCCGGCCACATGAACGTGCTACTCGCGGAAGCCGGAGTGCCCTACGATCTGATCGCGGATCTCGATGAGATCAACGCCGAATTCGAAACTGCGGATGTTGCCCTGATCATCGGCGCCAATGACGTCGTCAATCCGGTCGCCCGCAACGACAAGTCGAGCCCGATCTATGGCATGCCGATCTTGAACGCCGACAAAGCCAAGAACGCCATCGTCATCAAGCGCGGCCAGGGCGCGGGATTTTCCGGCATCGAGAACGCGCTTTTTTACCTGGATAACACGCGCATGCTCTACGGAGACGGCCAGGCGGCCGTGAGCCAGCTGATCCAGGCGGTCAAATCGGTGTAGATGAAGGTGGCCCTCGCCGCCGCACCGTCTGCGGGGCCCGCGACGCTAGCGTCCTCGGCGCAGACGCTGCGTGCGCAGGCGCTCGAGCATCTGCTGGCGCTCGACCGGCGTAGCTCGCTGCCAGCGCGCGCGCAGCTGCTGTCGCCGCGCAGGCGGTAGGCTGCTGAAGGCACGGTAATTCTCACGCACGGCTGCCCGCTGCTCGGGTGGCAGCGCCTGAAAGCGCTCCCAGCGCTGGCGAATCCGGGCCCGCTGGTCCGGCGGCAACTGCTGCCAGGTCCGAAAGCGCGCGCGCGCCTGCTCGCGCTGGTCCGGCGGCATGGACAGCCAGCGCTGCGCGCCACGCGCCAGTGCCTGCTGCCGTGCCGGCGGCAGGCTATCCCACTGCGCCCCAAAGCGGCTGAGCAGTTGCTGCTGCGGCGCGCTCAACGACGACCAGCCGACCGCCGGCGTTTCGTCGGCCGCGGCGGCGAAGACCGGCGAGACGGCGAGCAGCAGCGTTGCGACGGCGGCGGCGGCGCGCATCACGCCTGCTCCGTCGCGCCCGCATCCGTCGCGGGCGGCGCACGCGGCGGCGTCCGTGATGCCGGTGGGCCGGTGGATTGTGCCGGAGTCTGCGGCGCGGTTCGTGTTGGCGGCGTCGCCTCGGCCGGCGGTGACTGCACCGGTTTCACGGCCGCAGGCGGATCGGCCTTTTTCAGGTAGTTGCGCCAGCCTTCATCGTCGGCGTCGACAGACCCCAGAAACTCCAGCAAGTCCGCATCCACTGGCGCCTCGGCGGCATGCAGCGCCTGCGCCGCGCTGCTGCTCAACAACGCGACCATATAGAGCAACTCTCTCAAGAGCCGACCGCGGCGGATCCGCCGTCGGCTTCGGCAGCGGCCCATTCGTAGAAGTCGTAGCCGCCTTCCTGCTCCTGTGCCAGATCCAGCGCATCGCCATCGGTCAACAACTCGATATCCTCCAGCGCACCGTTGTCCAAATTTACCGCGGTCACGGAGCGCAGGTGCGGCTGCACCAGCACCAGCGCCAGCACCGCGGCCACCGCAAGCCCACCCGCCGGCGCCCAGACGGGCCACGGCCGCCGCTCCGGACGCCGCGCAGCCGCCAACGCGGCATGGCGAGCACGGGTCAGGCGCGAGCGCAGCCGAGCCGGTAGCTGTTCGACGCCCGCTTGCAGCAGTTGGCGTGTCTGGCGCTCGAAATCGTTGTCCTTCATAGCCGGAACTCCCCAAGCGTCACACGCAGGGACTGCAAAGCGCGGAAATAATGTGTCTTGACGCTGCCCTGTGAGCAACCCATCGCGGCGGCGGTTTCGGCGACGTCGAGTCCCTCCAGATTGCGCAGTACGAAAGCCTGCTGCTGCCGCGCCGGCAGAGCGCCGAGCGCAGCTTCAAGTCGCGTCAGCATTTCGACCGATTCCAGCTCGGCCAAGGGGGTCGGTCCGCCATCGACTGCCTGCGCCAGAGGATCCGCAGCTTCCTGGCTGTCCTCATCATCGCGCTGCCAGGGCATCCATGCCATCACTCGCTGACGTACCGCGCGCCGGCGCTGCATGTCACGCACCCTGTTTCCCAAAATCCGATAGAACAGCGGACGCCATTCTGCCGGCGGACGATTTGCATAACGGAGTGCGAGCTGCAACATCGCGTCCTGAACCGCATCGAGCGCGTCGTCCTCGTGGCGCAATGCGATCTGTGCGATCCTGAACGCGCGCCGTTCGACCCCGGCCAGGAAGCTCTCGAGCGTACGGGGAGCGTCAGCGTCCTGCGGCACTTCAAGCAAAAAGGCGTCCCCTGCTGCGGCGAGAGCTGCCGCTGGTGAGAAAAGCGTAGCAAAAGTGCTCATGGAAAGGTCCTATGCAGCATCGACACGCCGACCTGAAGATGGCTTCATTCGCGTAACGGCGACGGAATGGTTTTGGTTGACAACTTATTAATGAAAAGTAACGCCCCAAGAATCATCCACTTAGCGACAGCACGAACGCGAGGGCCACGCCAGGGCATGCAAAACGGCGGCGAAAGCCAAGTTAAAGTTCGCAATTTACTGATATCCATACGTTTTTTTTAACGGCTGATCGGAGCATCGTATGAGGGGAGCGGCCGCGGCCTACCGCACCTTCGCGCAATCACCGGTGTTATACACAGAGATATCCACAACGCAGGCTGCACAGTTCGCAGTGGGACCGCCCATCGTTCGAGTGGCGGTCAATGCGCCGCTGCGCAGTCCGCTCGACTACCGGCCTCCCAGTGGAGGGCCGGTGCCGGCGCTGCCGATCGGTGTGCGAGTGCGGGTGCCGATGGGTCGACGGCAGGTCGTCGGCGTGGTGGTCGAGCACGCGGCGCAGACGGCGCTGGAGCCCGGAAAAATCAAGGCTGTGCTCGAGCAGCTCGATGCCGTGCCACTGCTCGATGAGAAGCTGCTGGCGCTGCTGCGGTGGACCGCCGACTACTACCACCATCCGCTCGGTGAGGTCATTGCCGCCGCGCTACCCAAAGCCCTGCGCGCCGGTGCGCCGGCAACCGCGTCGCAGCAGCGGTTTCGGCTCACCCCGGCCGGCAGCGACGCCGTGGCGAGCGGCGAGCCGCGACGTGCGCCCCGGCAGCGCGCGCTGCTGCAGCGGTTGGCCGCACTGCCGCAGAGCGCGGAGCAACTCGACGCGCAGCTGCCCGGTTGGCGGGCGGCGGCGCGTGAGCTGCAGGCACGCGGCTGGCTTGAGGCTGAGTCGGTCGAGTCGGACTCGCCACCGGCAGCGGATACCTGCGAGCCCGCCGCCGAGCCTGAGCTGGCGCTGACAGGCGCACAGCAAGTCGCGGTCGCTGCCGTCGACGGCGCTGCCGGCAGCTATGCCGCGTTTGCGCTGCGTGGCGCCACCGGCAGCGGCAAAACGGAAATCTATTTGCAGTGCGCGATGCGGGCGCTGGCACGCGGCCAGAGTGTGCTGGTGCTGATCCCGGAGATTGGCCTCACGCCGCAACTGCTACGGCACTTTCGCACGCGCCTGCGTGCGCCGATGGCGGTGCTGCATTCAGGACTGACGGATCGCGAACGGCTGGCCGCTTGGCGCGCCGCGCGCGCCGGCACTGCGCGCGTCGTGCTCGGCACGCGCTCGGCGGTGTTCGCGCCGCTGCAACAACTCGGCCTGATCATCGTTGACGAGGAGCACGACACCTCGTACAAACAGCAAGATAGCGGCTGCCGTTATTCAGCCCGCGACCTCGCAGTGGTGCGCGCACAGCAGTCCATGACGCCGGTTGTGCTCGGGTCAGCGACGCTGTCGCTCGAGACTCTTCACAATGTCGCGCTCGGCCGCTATCGCGACCTGCAGCTGCCGCGGCGGGCCGATCAAGCCCCCGCCCCACGGCTGGTCCTGACCGATCTGCGCGCGCACGCGCCGCACGCAGGTTTCGCCGCGCCGGTGCTGCAGGCTATTGAGCGTCACCTGGCGGCGAATGGTCAGGTCATCGTGTTCATCAACCGGCGCGGCTACGCCCCCACGTTGCTGTGCACCTCCTGCGGCTGGATCGCGCCCTGCAGCGAGTGCGACGCTCGCATGACCGTGCACCGCGCGGCCGCGCGCCTGCGCTGTCATCACTGCGGCGCGGAGAGCGCACTGCCGAGCCGTTGCCCGCGCTGCGGCTTCGCGGTCAAACCCGTGGGCCAGGGCACCGAGCGCATCGAAGAGACCCTGCGCGAGCGCTTCCCGGACGCGGGTTTGGCCCGTCTGGATCGCGATACCGCGCGCAGCGGTGCGCAGCTGCACGATGTGGTGCAATCGGTGCTGCTCGGGCGGGCACGCATCCTGATCGGCACGCAGATGCTCAGCAAAGGCCATCATTTTCCCGATGTCACGCTGGTGGTCGTGCTCAACGCGGATCAGGGTCTGTTCAGCACCGATTTCCGCGCCGCTGAGCGACTGGCGCAGACCATCATCCAGGTGGCCGGCCGCGCCGGCCGCGAGCGCATCCAGGGCGAGGTGCTGATCCAGACCGAATATCCGGAACATCCGCTGCTGCAGGATCTGCTGCGCGGCGGCTACGAGGCCTTGGCGACCACCGCGCTCATTGAACGACGCGCCGCGGCCTGGCCGCCGTTCGGACGCCTCGGCATGCTGCGCGCGTCGGGACGCCATGCGGACGCTGCGATGAACTTCCTCACCGCGGCGCGTACTTGCGCGCCGCAGAGCGCGCAGGTACGGCTGTTGGGGCCCGTGCCCGCCGCGATGACGCGTCGCGCAGGCCGCTACTATGCGCACCTGCTGCTCGAGAGCGCGGCGCGGCCGCCATTGCAGCGATTTCTCGATGCCTGGCTGCTCGAGGTCGAGCGGTTGCCGCAAGCGCACCGCGTACGCTGGGCTCTCGATATCGATCCGATCGATATTCAATAGCCGCACCTTTCGCTAGACTTTCGACTGATGAAGCCTGCCCTCGAGCGTCTGATTGCCGACGCGCTCAAAAACATCAGCGGAACCCTTCCCGAAACCGTAGATCCGCAGTGGATCAGCCTCGAGCGCACGCGCGATGCCAGCCACGGCGACTACGCCTGCAACATCGCCTTGCGATTGGCGCGGACGGCCGGCCGCCAGCCGCGCGAGCTCGCGGCAGCAATCGTCGCGGCGTTGCCGGCGAGCCCGCTGTTGCAGCGTGCGGAGGTCGCGGGGGCCGGGTTCATCAATTTTTATTTGGCCGCCGACGCGCATGCGGCTGTGTTGCGGCAGGTGCTCGCCCAGGGCGAGCACTTTGGGGAAAGCGACAGCGGGCAGGGTGAACACGTACTGCTGGAATTTGTCTCGGCGAATCCGACCGGCCCGTTGCACGTCGGTCACGGCCGCCAGGCCGCGTACGGCGCCACGCTCGCCAATCTACTGCGCGCCTGCGGCTACGCCGTGCAACGCGAGTACTACATCAACGACGCCGGCCGGCAGATGGACATTCTAACGGTCAGCGCCTGGCTGCGATACCTCGAGCTGCTCGGAGAGAAGCTCGAGTTCCCCGCCAATGCCTATCGGGGCAACTACGTGCGCGCCATTGCCGAGCGCCTGCGGGTCGCGCACGGGCTGGGGCTGCATCGCTCGACCGCCACCGTGCTGGCGGACTTGCCGCCCGATGCCCCGGTCGGCGACAAAGAGGTCTACATCGATGCGCTCATCGACCGCATGCGCACGCTGCTCTCGGAGCGGGTGTTTGCGCAGGTGCTCGAGCTGGCACTCGATGCCATGATGGCCGACATCCGTGCCGATCTTGACGCTTTCGGCGTGCATTTCGAGCGCTGGTATTCCGAGCGCGAGCTCGAACGCAGCGGCGCCATCGAGCGTGCACTTGCGCGTCTGGGGCAGCAGCACCAGCTCGTGCGCAAGGACGGCGCGGTCTGGTTTCGCGCCTCGCAGTTCGGCGACGATGAGGATCGCGTGCTCGTACGCAGCAATGGGCAGAAAACCTATTTCGCCTCGGACATCGCCTATCATCTCGACAAGCGCGAACGCGGTTTCACGCGTCTGATCGATGTGCTGGGCGCCGATCACCATGGCTATGTTGCGCGCGTGCGCGGCGGGCTTGCGGCGATGGGTGAGCCCCCCGAATGCCTCGAGGTCTGCCTGGTTCAGTTCGTCAGCCTGTTCCGCGGCGGCGAAAAAATTCCGATGGGCAAGCGCGAAGCGCAGTTTGTCACGCTACGGCAACTGCGGGAAGAGGTCGGCAACGACGCCTGCCGCCTGTTTTATCTGATGCGCAGCCACGATCAGCACCTGGACTTCGATCTGGAGCTGGCGAAATCGCGCAGCAACGAAAATCCGGTCTACTACATCCAATACGCGCACGCGCGCGTCGCCAGCGTGATGAAACAGCTGGCGGCGCGCGCGCTCATCTATGATGGATCGATGGCGCACGAGAGTTTTCATCGGCTCGAAGACCCGCACGAGCAAGCCGCGCTGGTACAGCTCGGACGATACGGCGAAGTCGTGGCGCTTGCCGCGGCCCAGCGCGCGCCGCACACGCTGGTGCACTACCTGCGTGAGCTCGCGAATGCGTTCCATACTTGGTACAACGCCGCCACCTTCATTGTCGAGGATGCCCCGCTGCGCAATGCACGCCTGGCACTGGCGCTCGGCGTGCAGCGCGTCTTGCGCAACGGATTGACGCTGCTGGGCGTATCGGCGCCGGAGAGCATGTGACCGCGCGCCGCCTCACGTCACGCGACTACAAACACAGCCGGCGCTCACCGTTCGATTTCGCACGCTGGCGCAAATTTGCCGCCGGCTTGAGCGCCGGCCTGGCGGTCGCAGGCATCGTCTACGTCGCCGATCACCGTGTCACCGAGCAGCCGCTGCCGGAGGACCGGCCCACGCCGCGTAAAGCGGCGGCCGCCGGCGATACCGGCGCGGCGCCCGAGTCCGAGCACGAGTCCAAATTCGATTTCTACGAGATGCTGCCGAAATTCGAGGTGGTGGTACCGGAGAAGGAGCGCGGCGCGCGCATCGCGCCCGCGGCGCAGGTCGAGCGGCCGGGCGTCTATTTTCTGCAGGCCGGATCATATAAAAATGAAAGTGACGCCGAGCGTATCAGCGCGCAGCTGGGCAAACAGGGCATCAGCGCCACCGTGCAGCGCGTGCAGGTGGACGCCGACGTCTGGCATCGCGTCCGCATCGGCCCCATCCGCGACCTCGGACAGCTCAACCGGCTGCGGCAGCAACTACAGGCGAGCGATCTGGACACGCTGGTGATCCGTGTCGACGACTGAGACCGCTGCGCGCGCGCCCGACGCGAGCGTCAAGGCAGTCGAAATGGGCGGCCGATTCGAACGGCGCTGTGCCGCCGGCTATTCCTCGGCACCGTGTCCGATCTCGATGCCGAGGGAGCGCAACTTTCGATACAAATGAGTGCGCTCCATATCCACGCGCTTGGCGAGCAGACCGACCTTGCCATTGCAAAGCAGCAGTTGCTGCTGCAGGTAGGCGCGCTCGAAGTGCTCGCGCGCTTCGCGCAAGGGCAAGGCCAGGAGGTCGTGTTTGACGAGCGGCTCATCCGGCGGCGTTTGTGCCGACAGCTCGCGTTCGACTTCATCGAGCGTGATTTCTTCGCTGCCCTCGCCCAGCAAGAAACGGCGCGTGAGGTTGCGCAGCTCCCGCTCGTTGTCCGGCCAGGGATAGTTGCGCAACCGGTTCTGCGCGGCGACGCTGAAGCGCCGGAAACGCAGACCTTCGGTCTCGGTGAGCACGTCGACGCAGTGCCGCAGCAGCTCCGGCACGTCCTCGGCGTAGTCGCGCAGCGGCGGCACCCGCACCAGCAGCACCGACAGCTGCGCATACAGGTCGCGCCGGAACAGCTCACCGAGCACGTGCGTGACGATCGCGGGTCTGGCCGCGGAAACGATGCGCGCCTCGAGCGCAACGGTCTCTCCCGTGCTGGCGCGCGCGTAGCGGCCGGCATCGAGCACCCCACCGAGCAGCCGCTGCGCGGCCTGCGGCAGGTCTTCGATATCATTCAGGAATAGCGTACCGCGCCCCGCCTGCTCGAACACGCCGGGATTGGCGGTATCCGTGCCCAGCAGCATCGCCGCCGCGGTCTCCTCGCGCAGCGTGCGGCTGTCGAGCACGACGAAGGGCTGATTCCGCGCCGCTCCGAGCTGATGCACGTACCGCGCCAGCGCTTCCCGATCGGTACCGGACTCCCCAAGCAGCAGCAGCGGCGCTGAATGCGCGGCTGCGCGCTGCAATTCGGCGCGTAGCTGCTGCATCACGCGGCTGCGGCCCGCCGGGATCGCGCCAGCGGCGGGGAGGAATTTCGCGGGCGGACGCCGGCGCGCATCGAGCGCGCGTTCGACCGTGCGCAGCAATTTCGCGAGGGACAGGGGCTTTTCAACGAAATCGTAGGCGCCCAGCCGCGTGGCTTCCACCGCGGTCTCGACCGTGCCATGGCCGGACATCATGACCACCGGGCAGCCGTCATTGGCGTCGGCCGACCATTCGCGCAGTAGCGTGATACCGTCCGTGTCAGGCATCCAGATATCGAGCAGCACCAGATCCGGGGTATGGCGCGCGCGCGCAGCACGCGCCTGGCCGGCATCGGCGGCGACCTCGACTTCGTAACCCTCCTCCGTGAGGATTTCCTGCAGCAGGCGGCGGATGTCCGACTCATCGTCCACCACCAGAATCCGACTGGAATTCATGCTCGCTCCCTCCGCAATTCCATGCGTCGTTCGCTACCCGCGAGCAGCGTGCGATCCTGGTCGCTGACCGGCAGCCACACCAGGACTTTCGCGCCCCCCTCGGGCCTGTTCTCGGCCTCGATATGGCCGCCATGTTCTTCGACGATGCGCTTCACTATCGCCAGCCCCAGTCCGGTGCCGCGCGGCTTGCCCGTGACGTACGGGTCAAATAGCCTACCCAGGATCTCACTCCGAAACCCTGGGCCATTGTCGCTCACGCACAGCAGCGCTTGCGCAGCTCCCTCGAGCCGTTGCTGCCTGGTACTGATCTCGATGCGGCCGCCGCCGGCCCCCGCCAGCGCCTCAATTCCGTTGGTGATTAGATTACCGAGAATTTGCCGTACGCGCCCGCGATCCGCGTCGATTTCGGGCAGATGGGGGTCCAGGTCGAGCTGGATCTCGGCTGCCGTGTCGTGTAGCCGGTAGAGCTCGGTCACCTCGACGACCAGCTGATTGAGGCTAAAGTGCGCGATTTTCATGTCCGGGGCCCGCGCGTATTCAGAGAACGCGTTGACCATCTGCTTCATCGCGTCCACCTGCTGAACAATGGTGTGGGTGGCGCGCTCGAGCAATTGCGCATCCTCGGCATTCATGCCGGCCAGCAGCTTGCGCCGCAGACGTTCGGCAGACAGCTGAATCGGCGTAAGCGGATTCTTGATCTCATGCGCCAGCCGCCGCGCCACTTCGCCCCAGGCGGCATCGCGCTGCACCGCCAGCAGCGCCGTGATGTCATCGAACACCAGCACGAAGCCGCCGCGCTCGCTATCGGCCGGCAAGGGGGTGCAAGCCCACAGCAGCACGCGCTCGCCGCCCTCGCCGCTGACCGTGAGCTGCTCGCGCCATTCCAGGCAACCGCCGTCAATGCGTCGCCGCAGCTCGTCGATGAACTTCGACAGACGCGGGTGGCCGGCCGCGAGCGTCTGCAGCCCCTGCCCCGATGCGGCTGCCAGGTCGGCGCCGAGAATGAGGCCGGCGGACTGGTTCGCGCTCTGCAGCACCAGTGCGCGGTCGACTACGAGCACCCCGGTTGAGAGGCGCGAGAGGATGATCGCCAGTCGCTCGCGCTCGCGCTCGACCGCTGCGCGGCTGCGGGCGGCCTCGGCGCTCGCGCGCCGCAACCGCTTGGTCATGTCGTTGAATGATTGCACGAGAAAGCCCATTTCGTCACGTGATGGCAGCGGCAGACGGGTGTCGAAGTCGCCCTTGCCGACTGCGCGCGTACCGGCGATCAGATCCTGCACCGGACGCGTGAGCCGTTGCGCCGAATAGATGGCCCCGTAGATCGCCGCTAGCAGGGTCAGCAGCAATACCAGCGTCAGCGTCAGGCGAAAAGCGTATTTGAGCGGTTCGCGCAGCGCCGACAGATCCCCGTACTGCGTATACGCGTGCTGCACGGCCTCGGCGAGCGCCGCCAGCTCGGGCGGCACCTCGTAATTGATCAGAACATAGCGGCGTGAGGCGCGGCCGGAGACAGAGTCGGCGATCGGCGCCGCGGTGGAGATCGTGTATTGGCCGTTCGCAAGCGGATTGAGGCTCACGTAGCTGCGGCCGGCCGCGAGCTGCAGCGTCACCTCCGGCGGTGGGGACCCGGCCGGCGGCATCGCCACGGCGCTGCTGACGGCGACCGCGCGCCCGCTGGCATCGTAGACGATGATCTCCGTCGCCTCGGTCGCGCGCCGCTCCTCATCGATCCGCCGCAACAGCTCCGTACCGTGCACCTCGCGCAGCAGCTGCGCGAACACTTCGGTACGTCGCGCCTGCTCGCGCACCCGCAAGTTCAAGGCTGAGCGCGACAGCACCAGCGAGTCGTTCAGCGCCTGCCTGATCTCCACGCGGAACCAGCTGTCGATGCCGCGATTGAGAAAATCAAGCGAAAACACATAGATCGTCAGCAGCGGGGCAATCACCAGCGCGCCGAACATCGCGACCGTGCGCACGGTGAGTCGTGAGCCGGGCACGTGATCGCGAAAGTCACGGTATAGCTGCCAGATCTTGCGCGTCAGCAATGTGCCCAGCACCACGACGCCGCAGATGTTCATCAGCAGAATCGCGAGCTGCCAGCGCGAGAACTGCGCCGAGTTCTCAGCGCTGCCGGCCAACAGCACGAGCGCGGCGAGGCCGACCGCGGCGCCCAGGGCGGTCAGCGCGCGCACGGCGGCGCGTTTTAG
>JBIODE010000045.1:0-11649 GCA_044440325.1 Steroidobacterales bacterium | reverse complement strand
TCTCGGCAGCGCCAGCGCCTATGACGCCTTGATTGCGCTCGCGCCGATTCGCTGACGCCGAGGCGGTCGCCGATCGCGGTCGGCACCGGGGAAATGCGCCGCAGTTCAAGTAATTGCGTTCTTGCTGTCGCTCGCGGTCAGCGGATAATGTTAAATCGCTAGCCAGAACAACCCCTGTGGCGGTGCGCCGCGCGCGCGGGCTCGCATTTTGCTCCGGAGATCGCTGTGGTTCGTGCTTGGAAAGGATGGCCTGTCGGGCTGATTGCGCTCCTCACGGTGGCAGCGTACGCGAAGCCGTCGCTACTCGGAAAACCGGCCCCTGACTTTGCGCTGCCGAGCGTCGGTGGCGGCAACGAACGCTTGTCCGAGCACCGCGGTGAAGTCGTGGTCGTGGCGTTCTGGAGCAGCCGCTGCAGTCTGTGCGCGCCGCAACTCGCCGCGCTCGATGCGCTGTACGCGACCTATCACTCCGCGGGTCTCGTGACACTCGCGGTCAGCGTCGATGACGACCTTGCGCGCGCGCGCGAATATGCAAACGCACACGCGGCGAAGTTTCCGTTGCTGATCGACGCCAGCAAGAGTGTCAGTCGAGACTACGACATCGCACAGCTGCCGACGCTGGTACTGATCGACCGTTCGGGCCGCGTCCGCTACCTGCACGCCGACTACCGCGCCAATGACAGCTCGTACGTCGATGAGGTGCGGGTGCTGCTCGATGATGCCGTGACAACCACTTCTACTTCCACTGTCCAGTGAGCCGTTATTCATGAAAAGAACGCACCTGTTTCGGCTGGGCCTGATCACCGCGATGCTCGTTTTGCCGCCTGCGATGCTGCTGGCGGCCGCAGCGCAGGCGCCGGGCGCCGAGGCGGCATCGACTGCGCCGGCGACGGCGACCCCGGCCGCGGGGGGAGCCGATCAGAATCCCGCGGCTGCGGTGTCCTCCGAGAGCACTCGCGGGCTGGACGAGCAGATTCAGGATTTGAAGAAGGATGTCGTTGATCTGAACAGAGATCTGTTTGTGCTCGAGGAAGAGCTGCTGTTTCCGGCCAACACGCAGGTTGCGGTATTCGTATCGATGGATATCGGGGATTTTTTCGCACTCGACTCGATCACGCTGAAAATCGATGATCGCGAGGTCAGCAACTATCTATACACGCCGCGCGAGGTCGCAGCGCTGCTCAAAGGCGGGGTGCAGCGCCTCTACGTCGGCAATCTGAAGGCCGGCACTCACGAACTGGTCGCTTTTTTCAACGGCAAGGGCCCCAATGAGCGTGACTACCGCCGCGGTGCGACCCTCAAATTCGATAAGGGCGTCGGCGCGAAATATCTGGAATTGAAGATCAGCGACCACGCACGCCGCCAGCAGCCGGAATTTCAGATCAAGGATTGGGAGTGATGCACGCATGAGCGCAGCGCGCTCGCTTGTCCTCCTGGCGGCTGCGCTCGCTGTGGTTGGGCTACTGATCGCGCTGCCCGCGGCAGCGCAGTCGTCCGCGGCCGCGCCGCCGGCGGTGAAGGGGCGTACAGCCGATCCCGATAAACTTCCGGCAATCCGCGTGCAGGACCTGCACTACGGCGATGTGCTGTTTCACTTTTACGCCGATGAGGATTTCGAGGCGCTGACGCGACTCGAGGCTTACTCACAATGGCAGCGCATGCCGCATCACTCGAGCGACGCCGAACTGCTGGCCGGCGGCCTGTACCTCTCGCTTGGCATGCACAACGAGGCCGCCCGCCGGTTTGGGCTGCTGCTCGCGATGAATGTGCCTGCGCACGTGCGCAATCGTGCCTGGTTCTACCTGGCGAAGATCTGGTATGAGCGCGGGTACTTCGACCGCAGCGTGGAGGCCCTCGAGCGCATCGCGGGCCGCTTGACGCCCGACATCGAGGCCGAGCGCGAGCATCTGCTGGTCAATGACTTGATGCGGCTGCAGCGCTACGACGAGGCGATCGCGCAGCTCAAGAGTTGGCAGGGTGCACCGGACTGGATGGCGTATGCGCGCTTCAATCTCGGTGTGGCCCTGGTGCGCGAACAGCGCCTGGCCGAGGCCGATCCTATCCTGACCGCCGTGGGCACGTTAAGCACCGATAGCTCCGAGCTGCTGGCGCTGCGTGACAAGGCAAACCTCGCGCTGGGCTTTGCCTATCTGCAGGCGCAGAAGCCGGCTGAAGCCCGGGCAGCTCTCAACCGCGTGCGTCTGCAGGGACCGTATTCGACCCGGGCACTGCTCGGAGCGGGCTGGGCCGAGCTCGCCGAAGGACACTACCGCGAGGCACTGACGCCGTGGCTGGAGCTGCACGGACGCAATCTATTGGACGCCGCGGTACAGGAGTCGTACTTGGCGGTGCCCTATGCGTTTAGCAAGCTCAACGCCGATGCGCAGGCAGCCGACTATTATGAAACGGCGCTGCAGTCGTTCGGCAGCGAATCGCAACGTCTTGACGCTGCCATTGCCAATGTGCGCGACGGCCACATGCTCGATGAACTGCTCGGTGACGACAAGAATGCGCGCTTCGGCTGGTTCTGGCAGCTCAAGGCGCTGCCGGATGCCCCGCAGTCGCGCTACCTCTATAGCGTACTGGCCGACAACGATTTTCAGGAGGGCCTGAAGAACTATCGCGATCTGGGGTATATGCAGAGCACCTTGGGCCGCTGGGACGACAGCATGGACGCCTTTGCCGCGATGATAGATACCCGCAAGCACGCCTACGACGAGCGTCTGCCGCGCGCGGATGCGCTGCTGGCTGGCAATCAGCCGGCGAAGTTGCGCGCGGCGCGCGCTGCGGTTGCCGCACGGCTTTCGGCCATCGAAACCGGTGATGACGTCGCTGCGCTGGCCAACCCCGCCGAACGCGATCAATGGCTGCGCATCGAGCGGCTCGAAGCGGACTTGCGCACCGCGGGCTCGAATCCGGAGCTCGATATGGCGCGCGAGAAGGCGCGGCTGCTCAAGGGGGTGCTGTATTGGAAGCTCGACGCGAGCTTCAAGCTACGCAGCTACGAGGAGCAGCGTGGATTGCGCGAGCTCGATGCGGCGTTGAACGAGGCTGAGAATCGTTGGGTGCGAGTGCAGCGCGCGCGCGCTGCGGCGCCTACCAACACGGCCGAATTCGCGACCCGCATCGCCGCGCTCGGCGAACGCATCCAGCAGCTGCATGGGCGGCTGAACCAGGCGCGTACCCAGCAAAACGCCTACCTGGAGGATCTTGCGGCCGGCGCACTGCAGGCCCAGAAGGATCGGCTCACGGCTTACGCGGTGCAGGCGCGTTTTGCTTTGGCGGATATCTACGATCGCGCAGCCGACGCCGGCAAGGCGAACGAGCCGGAGGCCGCTCCGGCCACCGCGGCGCGGCCGGCGGCAAGCGCGCCGGCCGCGCCAGCTGCTGCTGCGCCGGCTGAGCCGGCAACCGCCGTACCGGCGCCGCCGCAATGAGTGGAGCGACCCTCGTGCGCACGCTCGCGGCAGCCAGCATGCTGCTCGCCGCCGCGCTGCCGCTGCGGGCAGGCGAGTCGGCGCCGCCCGCGACCGTCGGCGATCTCAAGGCCGGCGCGGTCGAGGTTCAGCCCGCGGCGCGTGTCCGCGGTGGCAGCGCCAAGGCGATGGAAAATTACCGGCAGTTCCTGAATCTGCAGAACACCGACGGCGGCCTGCGTGCCGAAGCTCTGCGCCGCCTCGGCGACTTGAATCTCGAATCCGGCGAGCTCGAGCGCATGGCGAGTGAAGTTACGCAGATCGATATCCAGGGCGCGGAGGCAATCCGGCTCTACAGCACACTGCTCAAGGCATACCCGAACTATCCGCGCAACGACCAGGTGCTCTATCAGTTGGCGCGCGCCTATGAAACCACCGGCCAGGGGCCCGAGGCGCTGGCGACGCTCGATGCTATCGTCGCGCGCTACCCGGGCAGTCGCGACCTCGCCGAAGTGCAGTTCCGCCGCGGTGAGCTGCTGTTCTCTGCCAAGCGCTACGCCGAGGCGCAGCGTGCCTACGATGCGGTCGTCAAGCGCGGGCCCTCGGGGTCGGCTTTCTACGGACAAAGTCTCTACAAGCAGGGCTGGTCGTTTTTCAAGCAATCCATGAATGAGGACAGCCTGCAATCCTTTGCCGGCGTGCTCGACCTCACGCTGCTGAGCGCGCGGGACGGCGGCGCCGTGCGCGAGTGGAGCACACTCGGACGCGCCGACCGCGAGCTCGTCGAGGACACCTTGCGTGTGATGAGCATCACCTTCTCCTATCTCGACGGATCGAAGTCGCTCGATGAATTCCTGGCGCGCCGCGGGCGCGCGCCATATGCCTGGCTGCTGTATTCGCATCTCGGCGACCTCTACGTGGAAAAGCAGCGCTACCAGGACGCTGCCGGCACCTACCGGGCCTTTCTCGCCAGCAGTCCCGGCGATGCGCACGCGCCCGCGCTCGCGATGCAGGCAATCGAGGCCTACCGCAAGGGCGGATTTGCCGACCTGATGCTCGACGGCAAACTCGAATACGTCGAACGCTTTGGCATGGGGACGCCATTTTGGCAGGGGCGCGACCCGGCCGCGTACCCGGAAATCACCGCTGAGCTCAAGACCAATCTCAAGGATGTCGCGCAGCACTATCACGCCACGGCCCAAAAGAGCAAAAGGCTCGAGGACTACGGCGCCGCGGCCCACTGGTATCGCGTCTATTTGAGCTCGTTCCCGGACGATCCCGACGCCGTCGAGACCAACTATCTGCTTGCCGACGCGCTGTTCGAGAGCCGGCAGTATCTTGAGTCCGCGACCGAGTACGAGCGTACGGCCTATAGCTATCCCAAGGGCGTGCGCTCGGCCGAGGCCGCCTATGCGCAGCTCGTGGCCGAGCAGAAATATGAGGATGCTTTGGCGCCGTCGGAGCGCGCCCCGGTGCATGCGCGCGCAGTGGAGGCCGGTCTGCGCTTTGCGCAGAGCTTTCCAGAGCATCCCGAGAGCGCCGTCGTGTTGACGCGCGCCGCGCAGGACCTGTTCAGTGCTGGCAAGTATGCGCCAGCCGCGCAAGCCGCGCAGTTGCTGCTGGAGCGGACGCCGCCGGTGGATGCCGCGAAGCAGCGCATCGCCTGGACGATCGTTGGCCAGGTGAATTTCAATCAAGGCGCCTACGATCATGCGGAAGCGGCGTTCACCCAAGCCCTGAGCGTAGCGCCGCCGGGCGACAGCGAACGCGGCGATATCACCGAGCGGCTCGCGGATGCGGTGTACAAGCAGGCGCAGGGCAAGCGCAGCGCCGGCGACGAAGTCGGCGCGGCTGAAGACTTCCTGCGCGTGGCGCGTGTCGCACCGGGCGCGAAGGCGGTGGCGACCGCGCAGTACGACGCCGCGGCTGCACTGATCAACGCCAAACAATGGGATCGGGCAATCACAGTGCTCGAGAGCTACCGACGCGACTATCCCAAGAGCGAGTACAGCGCCGATATCACCCGCAAGCTCGCGGTCGCGTACGAGCAAGCCGGCCGTGGCGCGGCCGCTGCGGCTGAATTCGAGCGGATCGCGGCCAATCCTGCCGAGGACCGTGCGCTGGCGCGCGAGGCGTTAACGAAGGGTGCCGATCTCTATG
The DNA here is from genome assembly GCA_044440325.1 of Steroidobacterales bacterium. Taxonomy (GTDB): domain Bacteria; phylum Pseudomonadota; class Gammaproteobacteria; order Steroidobacterales; family Steroidobacteraceae; genus FEN-1191. The sequence continues at coordinate 6,073 of JBIODE010000045.1, read as the reverse complement.
GCAAAGCCGGCAATTCTGCGCGCAGCGTGGCGCTGCTCGAGCAGCTCGTGGCCCAATATCCGACGCCCGCCGCCGATGCCATCGAGACGCGCGCGCGCCTGGCGACGCTCGCTGCGCAGAGCGGCAACGCCGAGCGCGAACGCTACTGGCAGCGCGAGATCGTCGCGGCGGACGCGAGTGCCGGTACGGCCCGCAGCGACCGCACCCGATACCTGGCCGCGACGGCGCAGCTCGCCCTGGTCGCTCCCAGGCGCGATGCGTTTCGCGCCGTCAAGCTGGTCGCGCCGCTGAAGAAGAGCCTGGCAGAGAAGAAAAAGGCGCTGGAAGCGGCCGTGGATGGCTATAAGAGCGTGGCCGCTTATCAGGTGGCCGAGACGACTACAGCGGCGACTTATGAGACCGCCGAGCTCTATCGTGACCTGGCGCGAGATCTGTTGGCATCCGAGCGCCCCAAGAAGATGACGGCGGACGAGCGCGAACAGTACGACGCGCTGCTCGAGGAACAAGCGTTTCCGTTCGAGGAGCAGGCGATCGGCATTCACGAGCTCAACGCGCAGCGCGTTCGCGATGGGGTGTACGACGATTCGGTGCGTAAGAGCTTTCAAGCGCTCGCGGAGCTCAAGCCTGCGCGCTACGGCAAGACCGAACGCAGTGAGGAGCAGGTCGCCGCCGACGCCGGCGCGGGTGCGCCCGGCGCGGTGGCATCGGGTGCGGCGGCCGCGGCGGCATCGGGTGCCGACGTATCGGCGGACATCAATGCCGGTTTGACTGCCCGCCGGGGCGGCGATCTGGCGGGGGCCGAGACCGCCCTGCGGCGAGCCCTCGAGCGTGATCCAAGCAACGCCATCGCGTGGGACGAACTCGGTATTACGCTGCGGGCGCAAGGCAAATTCGCCGACGCGCGCGCGGCCTATCAGAGCGCTATCGTGAGCGACATGAATTACGCCCCTGCGCATCGCAATCTTGGCGTGCTGCTGGACCTGTATCTCGGCGACTCCGTAGCGGCCTTGAGCGAATTTGAGCGCTATCGCGAGCTCAGCGGCGAGGACAAGCCGGTCAGTGACTGGGCCGCGGAGCTGCGCCAGCGCACGGGCAGCAAGGCACCAGCACCGGCGCCGACGGCGCCGCCGTCGTCGACCGACAATGGAGGCACGACATGAGTACCGCAACCAGCCTGCGCGCGGCTGTGCTCGCCCACCTCGCAGCGCTGGCGCTGGTCGGCACGTTGATGCTGCCGGCGCGGCCTGCGGTAGCGCAGGATGCCGCATCGCTCGAGCCAGCCGTGCGCACTTCGGACGTACCGCCGTCCACCGACAGCCAGCCGTCCCCGCAGTCACGGTCGACAACGCCCACGGCAGCGGCCTTGAAGCCCGGCGGAGCGGCGGCGCCTGAGCCCGCTGCTGCGCGTAGAGCGAACGGCGCCGCGCACACATCAACATCAATTGTGGCCGCGCCGCCGGCGACCAAGGGCCCCAAGGCCAGTGATCGTCTCGAGCTGCAGGCAAGTCAAATTACCGGCAATCGGGAGCTGCCGCGGGTGATGTACGTGGTGCCGTGGCGTAAGCCGGATTTGGGCCAGTTCGCCGGCCGGCCGCCCAACAGTTTGCTCGATGAGGTGCTCGCGCCGGTCGATCGCGATGTCTTCCGCCGGCAGAACCGCTATTACGCGGCGCTGCAGCCGGATACGACGCCGGCGGCGCCCGCCGCTGCTCCGGCCGCGGCGGGGACTTCGGGCAAGGATGAGAAGTAGGTCGCAGCGCATGTGGCGCACGCCACTCTAGGTTTCGGTAATAGCTTGAAGACACGGGAGTCAAGACGATGAGCTTCTTCAGCACAGTGGTCCGCTTTTTCCAAGGCGGCGGCGAGATGATGTATCCGATCGCCGTGGTATTGGTGATCGGGGTGGCGATCGCGATCGAGCGCTATGTCTATTTAACGCACGCAGCCCTGCGCAACCGCAGCCTGTGGAATGAGCTGTCTCCGCTCCTGGCGCAGGGCAACTTCCGCCAGGCAGTGCAGTTGACCGCCAAGTCACCCGCCGCCATAGGCCAGATCCTCAGTTATGGCCTCGCGCGCATCCAATCGGCGCGTCGGCGCGACGACATCGAGAAGGCTATGGAGGAGAGTCTCATGGATATCGTGCCGCGGCTCGAGAAGCGCACGCACTATCTTGCGACCTTCGCGAATCTGGCGACGCTCCTGGGCCTGCTGGGCACCGTCATCGGGCTCATCAACGCCTTTGCCGCCGTCGCCACGGTGAACCCGGCCGAAAAAGCGAACTTGCTGTCGGCGAGCATTTCGGTAGCGATGAATTGCACCGCCTTTGGCCTCATGACCGCGGTGCCGCTGCTGTTCATCCACGCCTGGCTGCAAACCAAGACCACCGAACTCATCGACAGTCTGGAGATGGCTTCGGTGAAGTTTCTCAACGCCGTGACCGAGCGGCAGCCGCAGGCGCCTGCGGCGGCATAGCGCCGGCTCACCCATGCGCCGTTCCTACAGCGTCAGAAAGCTTCAGCGCCACCAGCGCAAGCCAGCCGAACTGCTGCTGGTGCCGATGATCGACATCTTTACGGTGCTGGTGACGTTCTTGTTGATGACGGCGGTGTTTTCGCGGACGGTGATTCTGGAGCTCAAGCTCCCGAGCCAGAACACCGAGTTTCGCGATCCGCCGCCCGGATTGCAGTTGGAAGTGCTGGTACGCAAGGAGCTGCTGCAGGTCGCGGACCGCAACAGCGGCCCGCTGGCGACCTTCCCGAATCAAGCCGGGCTCTACGATTACAACGGACTGTCGCAGTATCTGCAGCAGGTGAAGGCCAAGTTTCCGGAGAAGACCGAGGCGACAGTGCTGCTCGAACCGGATACGGCCTACGACACGGTAGTGCAGGTGATGGACAAGATCCGTGTGGTTGAGGTCAGCGCCGGCTTCAATACCGTGCAAGCCGAGCTGTTCCCGGATATCTCGATCGGCGATGCACCCGCGACTGCGTCAAATGCGCCCGCGGCGGCGCAACCCGCGGCTGCGCAAAATGGAGTTCAACGATGAGCATGTCAACCCGCGCGCGCCGCATGTTGCAACACCAGCTGCGCCATCGCGCCGATGCGCAGCTCAATCTGATCCCGATGATCGACATCCTGACGGTGATGGTGGCGTTCCTGCTGGTGTACTCGACCGAGGTCGAGGTCGTGCAGAACAGCAAGGGCATCGAGATTCCGCAGTCGATTTCCGAGCAGAAGCCGCGCGAGACCGTCGTGGTGATGCTGACGAAGGACGACCTGTTCGTGCAGGGCGAGCGCATTGCATCGATCGCCGAAATCCGTGCCACCGAAGGCAGCATCATCGCACCGCTGCGTGCGGCGCTGAAGCGGCCGACACTTGTCGGCCAGAGTATCAGCGCACGCGATCTGGCCGAACGCGAAATCACTGTGATGGGCGATAAGTCCCTGCCGTACGAGGTGCTCAAGAAAGTCATGGCAACCTGCACCGACGCCGACTACGGACGGATATCGCTCGCGGTGCTGCAGAAGGACAAGCCGGTCGACGCGCGCGCGGTCCGACGGTCGTGAGTGCGGTAACAGAATGTTAGCGATGGAAGCGGAGTAGGGCAGTGCTGTTGAGCGAGTATTACCGCAGCTTCGAGCTTGCCTGGGAACCGGATCCGGAGGAGCGGGGGCGTTTCCGGCGCCTGCTCACGGCCGCGCTCGCGGTGCTGGCGCTGCTGGGCGTGGCGCTGCCGTTGATTCATCTACCTCGCCCGGCGCAGGCGCCGTCGGAAGCAGTGCCGCAGCGTCTGGCGCGGCTGATGACCGAGGAGCAGCCGAAACCGCCGCCGCCGCCGGTGCAGCCGCCGAAGCCCAAGCCGGAAGTGAAGCCCACCGAGGTGCCAAAGCCGGTGGACCGCCTCGCCCAGGCGCGCAAGAGGGCAGAGAATTCCGGTCTGCTCAAATTCAAGGATGAACTGGCGGACCTGCGCCGCGACGTCGATCTCACGCCGCTGGGGCAGACGCGCAACTTAAGCGGCGCCGTCGGCGCAGACAGCCATGCCGAGCGTTCGCTGATCGCCTCGAAGGCCGGAACGGGTTCCGCCGGCATCACCAGTGCGAACACCAGCCGCGGTTTCGGCAGCGGCGCCGGCTCACTGACCGGGCATGAGACCGCGGCGGTCAGCTCGCGCATTGCGGCGGTCGCCGCCGGCGGCAACGCTACGCGCACCGGTTCGAGCGGCAAGGCCGCGCGCAGCCGCGAGGAAATCGAGCTGATATTCGATCGCAACAAGGGCGCCATTTACGCGCTCTACAGCCGCGCATTGCGCGAGCAACCGGACCTGCAGGGCAAACTGGTGCTCGAGTTTACGATCTCGCCCGCCGGCGAGGTGACCATGTGTCGCGTGGTCTCGAGCGAGCTGAACAATCCTGATCTCGAGCGCAAGATCGTCGCGCGTGTGAAGCTGTTCCGCTTCGAGGCGCGCGACGTCGAAACCATCACCACCACCAAGCCGATCGATTTCATTCCGACATGAGGCCCCGGCGCCGTGAATCTACAGTCGGAAATCGATTACTTCAGCGACTTGGCGCCGGTCGATCAGGCACGCTTGCTGGCCGTGTTTCTGTACGAGCTGACGGTCGAAGGGCGCAGTACCTACGGTCCCGACGCCGAGAAAGTGCATGATGGCGCGCGACTGCGCTTTGTCAACGAAATAGTCTGCCGCCTCGCGCGTTTCGTCGAGCAACTGCTGGCCGACGATCACACGCGGCCGTCCGACGACATTGTCATGCGCATGCTGCTCTCGCCGCGCAATGATAAAGCGGCCGAGCGGCTGGTGCAGAACGCCTACCGCCGAGCCATTCACGGATTCGACCGCTACGACGCGACGGTGATGATGGACAAGTGAGGCGCACGCACCGTAACGTCTTGCGGTGCCATTCCATTCGCTGGGCCAGATCCTGATCTTGCTGTCCGCCTCGGTGCTGATCATCGCACTGGCGCGGCGCATCGGGCTGCCCTCCATCCTCGGTTATCTGCTCGTCGGCGTATTGCTGGGACCTTCGACCTTCGGTGTGCTTGCGTCGGGCGCGGATACACGCGCGCTGGCCGACATCGGCGTCGCATTCCTGCTGTTTACCATCGGGCTGGAATTCTCCTGGCCGCGCCTGGTGGCGATGCGCCGCGACGTATTCGGACTCGGAGCGGTTCAGATGCTCACGGCGGGCGGCGCCGGCGCCGCGGCCGCTCACCTATTCGCAATACCGTGGCCGCCGGCGATCGTAATCGGCGGCGCGCTTGCGATGTGCTCGACCGCGATCGTAGGGCAGCAGCTGTCCGATCAGGCCGAAATCAATCGCTCGCACGGGCGGCTGTCATTTGCAGTACTGCTGTTTCAGGATCTGGCATTTGTGCCGCTGCTGGCAGTCGCGACCGCGCTGGCGAGCGGTCAGAGTGGGCTGACTGCGGCTGCCGGCGCCAGGCTCGTGGCCGGCGGCGTGTTCGCGCTGCTGGTGGTGTTCGTCATCGGCCGCTGGCTGCTGCAGCCGCTGCTGTATGAAATCGCGCACAGCCGGCTGCGCGAACTGTTTACGCTCGCGGCGCTGCTGGTGGTCCTCACGGCTGCCTGGATTACGCAGCTCGTCGGCCTGTCGATGGCATCGGGCGCCTTTCTTGCGGGCATGTTGCTGGCGGAAACCGAGTATCGGCATCAGATCGAGGCGGTAATCCGGCCGTTTCGCGAACTGCTGCTCGGCTTGTTTTTCATCTCTGTCGGCATGCTGCTCGATCTGCGGGTGCTCGGCACGCGGTTCGTTGCGGTGTTCGGTTTGTTTGTATTATTGGTCATCGGCAAGGCGCTGCTCGCTGCGGTGGTGACGCGTGCATTCGTGCCGGACAGCTTCAAGGCTGTGCGCACCGGCATCGTGCTGGCCGGTGGCGGCGAATTCGGCGTTGCGCTGCTGACGCTGCTGGTCGAGGACGTCAATCTGGTGCCGCCGCGAGTCGCACAGCCGCTGCTCGCCGCAGTAATTCTCAGCATGATCGCGAGTCCCTTGATCATCCGCTTCAACAAGCGCATCGCCCGTACGC
>JBIODE010000044.1:0-11767 GCA_044440325.1 Steroidobacterales bacterium | reverse complement strand
GTCCAGCAACGACTCGCGTTCAAATAGGCGGAAATAATCTCGCACCTCAATCATGTTCAACGCATTCTTGTTGGCCCGCAACAGGGCGCGAATGTCTTCCAGATCCTGAGTACGCTTCGGGTCATTGACCAACGCCTGCAATTTGAAGCCGATCAGTCCTTCTGCGCGGACAATTCTTAGCCGGCCGAAGGTGGTGCCGCGCTCGGCTGCGGTTTGGAGCAAACGCCGCGCCGCCGGACGGCTGGCGTACAGGAGCTCAACGCGCTCGTCGCCTCGCAGATGGTTGGCCGCCTCGGCACTGCGGTGCAGGCAGTGATAGCCGAGCTTGGTCAGGATTTCGTTGACGCGATCGGCATCCGCGGCGTCGATCAGCAATTCAACGTCGCGCGTGGCGCGTACGACCTGGTGTGATGCCAGCGCCAGCCCCCCAATCAAGGCGAAGCTGGCGCCCGCGCCGCTCAACGCAACGATGATCTGCTCGATTCGCCTGGCGAGGCGTCCTGAATTTTCGGCCACCCGTTCATGGTAGGCCGCGATCCATCTCGCTGCAGCCTGGCCACGGCTTGTATCCTATCCCCTCAAGGCCGCCCCACCCTGCAGCCGCCGCTGCGCAATCAGCAGCACCAAGCCGCCGAGCAGCGCGTACGCCCATAACGGCAGCGGCCCGTCGCCGCCAGTCCCACCGGACGTTGGCGGGGTGCCGAAGGCGACCTGTTGCTGCCCGGCGCTGGCGCTGTCGTTCTGATCGGACTTCACCACCGCGCTGTCGTACACCGCCCCGCTCGCGGTCCATTGCACCACGATCGTGAACGTGAGGTTGGCGCCCGAGGCCAGACTCGTTGCCGCGCAGGTCACCTGGCCCGAGGCGAAACTGCAAGCCGGGCTGGCCGAGACGAAGCTCGCACCCGCGGGCAGCGTGTCGGTCATCTGCACCGTGGTGGCGATCAGCGGACCGGCGTTGCTGACGGTCAAGGTGTAGGTGCCATTGGTGCCGGCCACGGCCTGCGTCGGTCCGCTGCCGGCGAGCGTCACGGCCGTGGCTTCGTTCGTGGCCGCGAGCAGATTGACGCGCGCGCGCGTGAGGCTGTTGGCGTGATCGGTGTCCTGCGTGCCGGTGTCGGTGAGCCGTTGCACCGTCTGGCTCACGGGCTCGGCCGGATAGCGCGCCCGCAGCACGGCCACGGACCCGGAAATATGCGGCGTCGCCTGCGAGGTGCCGGAGATCTGGTACGAGGTACTCGGGGCGCTGACGAAGGTTCCCGGTGCCAGCACCGTCAGATAGCTGGCGCTCTGCGAGAAGCAGGTCACCATGTCGGCGGCGCTCATGTCCGTGCACTTGCCGCCGCTGTCGGCCGATGCACTCCATTGAATAGTCCCGTAGGCACCGTTGTAGACCGCGCCGACTGACACGACCCCCGGCACGCAGGCCGGATTGCCGAGCCCGGTCTTCGAGCCGCTGTTGCCGGCCGCCGCGACGGTCGCGATGCCCGCGTTGCTGAGCGAGTTGATCGCCGCGGCGAACACGCTGTTGCTGCATTGACTCGCGTTGTTGCTGCCGTCACCGAGGCTCATGCTGACCACGACGATGTTGTAGGTCGCCTGATCGGCGAGGATCGAGTTGATGGCGTCGATGATGTCGGTGGAGGTCGCCGAGCCGCCGTTGAACACGTCGAACATCGCGAGGTTGGCGCCGGCCGCGACGCCAAGCGCGATGGCCGACACGTTCATCCCGTGCGCGCCCACGGTGGAGGCGCCGGGATAGTAGTCCTGGTTATAGACCACACGGCAGGTGTTCGGCGGACTCCCGCTGCAATTGCCGAAGTCGGAATAATTCTTATAACTGTCCGACACCACGCCGCCGGCGTAGGTCGTCAGACCACCGTCGATCACCGCAATCGTCGTGCCCGCGCCGGTGGCGCCCTCGGCCGCGGTCTGCGGCTGATTGATGAAGCCGAGATCGCTGACGGAATCGGGATGCAGCACGATATCCTCGTGCACCACGCGCACCGACGGGTGCGCCTCGAGCCGGCTCAGCGCCGCCAGCGAAGTCAGCCGCCAGGTCGCCATCGGCAGGTACTGATAGTCGCGCACGCGGCGGGCATCGGCACCGCCGACCGCGGCTTCAACCGTGCTCTTGATGCGCGCGTAGCCCTGCGCGCGCAGGGTACGGATGGCCGCGTCATCGCGCGTGAGATGGCGGCGCGTACGCTCCGCGGCGGCGGCCCGGTCCACCGCGGCACCGTCGAATTCGACGATGACCTGCACGCTCTGGCCGGCGGCGAGGCGCGCGCGTGCAGCCGCGGACAGCGGCGCCGCCATAGCCGAATGCAGGCACACCGCAGCCAGCAGGCCCGCACTGAAGATCGCAAGCGCGAGCGGCCCCCGAGCGAACGGCATGAATCGAGTGCCGAGGACGCCTTTCATTGAGTATTCACTACCACACCCCGGCCCCGGGGACGTCGGCCGTTGATCGAGCGGCGGCCCGGGCCGACGTCCCCAAAGCACTAGCCGACAACTGAAGATTGAGCTAGCTCCCACACAGCGGCGGGCTCGCGCATCTTCGCCGTCGAAGATGTCAGCTGCGTTGTGGAACGATGACGCTTTTCGCCGTGTCTGCCAGTCACTGTGTCCACCCGATGCGCCGGACTCAGCGCCGCGCGCAGGAGTATAATCAACGCTTGCCATTGCATCGTGATCGCGCCATGAATACTGCCGCTCTGGAGACTTCAGTGGCTGCCAACCGGCAACTGCTACGCTCTTTGGCCAGGAAATACATCTGGTGGAAAACACCGGAGACGGCGCTGCAGTATCCGCGGCGTGTTATCGCCCAGGTCATGAATCTCGGTACATGGAAAGACGTGCGCACGCTCGAAGCGGCGATAGACCCCGATCTACTGCGCGCAATAATCGAGCACGCTGAGGCCGGATGGTTCAGTGACGATTCGTGGCACTACTGGCACTACCGGCTCGGCATGGTCCCCCCGTCCGCCGCGGTGCCCCAGCTGCCACGTCGAACGTTGGAATAGCGTGACGGCGAGCTACCCTGCTTTCGAACCGCGCCTTGAAATTCTGCCTCCGGCGCAGCGCTGGCCCTGGTCGCGCCTCGGCACATTTTCAACGCAAGGCTTCGTGTTGTATGGCGGCACCGCGATTGCTCTGCGGCTCGGGCACCGCTCCTCGGAGGACTTTGATTTCTTCACCGATAAACAGCTGGATAAGGCGGCAATTCGAAACGCCCTGCCTTCGGCCCACTACGAGGTGCTGCAGGATATCGAAAATACCTACACGCTGTTGATCAATGGGCCGGTTAGCGAAGAGGCCGCCGTCAAACTGTCTTGCTTCGGCGGTCTGACGTTCGGGCGCTTCGGTCAGCCGACGATCGCAGCCGCCTCGCAGGTGGCGGTGGCGTCGCTCGATGACTTGCTGGCGACGACACTTGCCGCAGTCCTACTGCGAGTCGAGGCGAAGGATTATCGCGACCTCGCAGCACTGCTGCGCGCCGGCCTATCCCTCGCGCGCGGTCTGGCTATCGCCAGTGAGATGTACGGCCCACAGTTTCCCGCTGCTCAGTGCGTCAAGACGCTGACCTATTTCAAGGGTGGCGATCTTGCCGAGTTGCCAGACGTCGATCGCACGACCCTGCGGTCGGCCAGCGCCGCGGTCGACGGCCTGCCGCAGGTCTCGCGACTATCGAGCACGCTCGGCATCGCGCCGTAGCGCTTGGCTGTGTCACGCGAGAACGACGACAGAGTAAATCCTCAGGCCTCGGCTTCATCCCGATGTCGCGTGGTAGTTTTCGCACAGGCTTCCAGACTCCGTCTGGCAAGTTCGGAGATGATCTCGCCAATGCTCTTCGAACGCGCCGCGGCGATCTGCCGGGCGGCGCTCAAGATATCTGGATCCAGATTGAGAGTCGTGCGCGTCAATGCTTCCCGGGCTCCTGGGGCAAAATCAGAACATCAGAACATCATGGCATCGCAGCTTCAACCCGGCGCGAGTCATTGACTCGCCCCTCGAGCGCTGCTAATTTCGACTCTATTCGAAATATCGGAGTGAACAGTTGGCAAGCGCCACCGATACCATTGCAGCGCTGGCGGCGCTCGCGCACGAACATCGACTCGCCGCCTATCGGCTGCTCGTGGAAGCCGGTCCAAATGGGCTGCCCGCCGGGCTCGTCGCCGAGCGGCTGGGCATTCCGCCCTCCTCTCTGACCTTTCACCTGCAGCAACTGCTGCGCGCCGGGCTCGTGACCCAGCGGCGCCTGAGTCGCCAGCTCATCTACGCCACGAATTTTACCCAGATGAATACGCTGATTGCGTATCTGACGGAGAACTGCTGCGGCCAGGGACGCAGCGGCGTCTGCGCCACCGCGATCTGCGAACCCGCCGCACGCAACCCACGCGGACGCAACACCAGAGGCCGCACCCCAGGAGCGAATCTTCGTGGCTGACCAGATCTACAACGTACTCTTTCTGTGCACCGGCAATTCGGCCCGCAGTATTTTGGCGGAAGTTCTCATGGGCCGTTGGGGTCAGGGCAAGTTCAAAGCCTTCAGCGCCGGCAGCCACCCCAAGGGAGAAGTCCACCCGCTGGCGCTCGATTTGCTGCGCTACCGAGGGTTGCCCACGGACGGACTGCGCAGCAAGAGCTGGGACGAATTTGCCCAACCGGGTTCTCCGAATCTCGATTTTGTTTTTACCGTCTGCGACAACGCGGCCGGCGAGGTTTGTCCGTACTGGCCCGGTCAGCCGATGACGGCCCATTGGGGCGTACCGGACCCGGCGGCCGTCGAAGGCACCGATGCGGACAAGCGCCGCGCCTTTCTTCAGGCCTGCGGCACGCTGGAAGCTCGGATCAAGCTTTTCGCGAGTCTGCCCGTGCGGACGCTGGATCGGATCCGGCTGCAGCAACGCATCGATGAGATCGGCAAGACAGCGTCGATTCCTGACGATGCGCGTTGACTGCGATGCACGCTGAGCGGTTATCGCGGCGTCTGCTCGCCGAATTGATCGGATCGCTGCTGCTCGCGGCGACCGTGGTCGGCTCCGGCATCATGGCCGAACGCCTGGCCGGCGGGAACGTTGCGGTCGCATTGCTCGCCAATACCGCGGCAACCGTCGCCGTGCTGGGAACGCTGATCGCGCTGCTGGGCCCGGTGAGCGGCGCGCATTTCAACCCGGCCGTCTCGCTCATCGAAGCTCTGCGCGGCAAGCTCCGGTGGACCGACGCCGGTGCGTACACGCTCGTACAGGTCGCCGGCTGCTGCGCCGGCGCGCTGCTGGCCCACGCGATGTTCGAATTGCCGCTGTGGCAGGCCTCCGCCCACATCCGCACGGGTCCCGCGCAATGGTTGGCCGAGGCCGTCGCAACCTTTGGGCTGCTGCTGGTCGTCCTCGGCCATCGCCGCTCGGAGGACGCGCCCTGGATGGTGGCCGCGTGGATCGGCGCGGCCTACTGGTTCACCGCTTCGACCTCGTTTGCGAATCCGGCCATCACGATCGCGCGCTCGCTGTCGGACACCTTCTCGGGCATCCGGCCCGTCGACGTGCCGCAGTTCATCCTCGCGCAGCTCGCGGGAGCCATTGCGGCGCTGGCTGTGGCCGGCGTGCTGTTTACGAAAACGCGGGACGTGACGACGCGTTGAAAACCGTCATCCCGCTGTCGCCTTGCCGTCATGCGCCTCGCGCAGCCTATCGCTCCCACGCTGCGGAGCCTTCGCCATGACCGAATCAGAGCTTGAAGTAGAGCTGGAAAATCTGATCGAACGCTACGATCGCGCCATACTTTCTACACTGTCCGCCAAGGCCGAATATCTCGCGCTCGCCGACGCACCGCTGTCTTCGCCCGCGGCGATCTCGCGGGCCCAGGTACGATGGCAGAAGCTCGATCGGCAGCGCGAGAGCATCCGCAGGCAGATCGACGCACTCGAAGACCGCAGCGTCGCGTAGCGCGTCTGCAGCGTCGCGAAATTCGCCGCGAGCGGCCCGAATCATCCAGCGTGACGCAGCCAGTTCTCGCGGTGCAGTTCATCGACGTGCGCAAACTCGCTCTCATTGTCGGTGACTATTCCGTAGCCGAGTGAGACCGCTTGAGCAGCGATCAGCAAATCGTTGCCGCCGATGGGCTTTCCCGCCTGTTCGAGGCGGACGCGGAGTCGACCATACGCAACGTCAGCCGGTGCCTCGAAGGGAAGCACGTCCAGCGCCCCCAGCACCGCTTCAAGTTGAGCGGCGAGTCGAAGCGATCCCTTCTTGGCGGAGCCGTAGCGCAGCTCCGCCGCGACGATGATACTGGTGCACACCTGCGCTTCGCCGACATGGTGGATATGCTTCGCGATGGAACCCTGCGGATTGCGAACCAGGTCGGAGACGGCGTTCGTATCGAGTAGATAGCGCATCACAAATTGACAGGATCAAGGGCCAGATCTGCAATGGGCGCAAACTCCTCATCCAGCGGCTGGAGAGTTGCCAGCAGCGCCAGCAGCGATCGTGGCGGCGTCGGTTCGATAATCAGTCGATCGCCTTCCTTGCGCATGATGGCGTCCTCGCCGGGGAGTTCGAACTCTCGGGGAATCCGCACCGCTTGATTTCGACCATTCTTGAATAGCTTGACGTGTCGCTCGGGGGTCACGATAACCTCTAAGGCATATGCCTTAGCATATGCCAAATGAAACCGGCTGTCCACGCGGCCTCTCGGCCAGAACAGTGGGGGTCCGTGCCGCCGGGTCGCGGCAATGCTCGCCCGTGGAAATCATGCGCCTCAGCAGGCGTATGGGGACAGCACCTTACTCACACGTTGAACCGGAAATGCATCACATCGCCCTCGTGCACGATGTAGTCCTTGCCTTCCAACCGCAGCTTGCCGGCCTCCTTGGCGCCGTGTTCACCGCGATGGCGGATGTAATCGTCGAAGGCGATGACCTCGGCGCGGATGAAGCCGCGCTCGAAATCGGTGTGAATCACGCCGGCGGCCTGCGGCGCGGTGCTGCCGCCGTGCACCGTCCAGGCGCGGACCTCCTTCGGCCCCGCGGTAAAATAGGTCAGCAAGCCGAGTAACTCGTAGGCGCCGCGGATCACGCGGTTGAGTCCGGGTTCCGTCAGCCCCAAATCCTTCAGGAAATCCGCGCGCTCGGCCTCTTCCAGCTGTGCAATCTCCGCCTCGATGGCCGCGCACACCGGGACGACGACCGCGCCTTCGGCCGCGGCGCGCACGCGCAGCGCATCGAGGTGGGCGTTACCGGTGAGGCCGGCCTCATCGACGTTCGCGACGTACATCACCGGCTTGGCCGTGAGCAGATGCAGCTCGCGCAGTTCGCGGCGCTCCTCGACGCTCAATGACAGCGCGCGTGCCGGCCTGCCCTCGTTGAGCTGCGCGCGCACGCGCTCGAACAGCTCGCGGCGCCGCGGCGCATCCTTGTCGCCGCCGCTCTTCATGGCTTTGGCGGCACGCTCCACCGCCTTGTCGGCCGCGGTGAGGTCGGCCAGTGCCAATTCGGTATTGATGGTGTCGAGGTCTGAGAGCGGATCGATGCGGCCGGCGACGTGCACGATGTCGGCGTTCTCGAAGCAGCGCACCACGTGCGCGATCGCATCGACCTCGCGAATGTGCGCGAGGAACTGATTTCCCAGACCCTCGCCCTTCGAGGCGCCGGCCACGAGCCCCGCAATATCGACGAACTCGACCGTGGTCGGCAGTATTTTTTCCGGATGGACGATGGCCGCGAGCTGCTCGAGCCGCAGGTCGGGCACCGCCACGACGCCGACGTTCGGATCGATGGTGCAGAACGGATAGTTCTCCGCCGCGATCTGCGCGCGTGTGAGCGCATTGAATAGCGTCGACTTACCGACGTTGGGTAGCCCGACGATGCCGCATTTGATTCCCATGTCTTAAGACTTTGTCCTCGTACTCTTTTCCGTAGCATCGCCGCCACCGCCGCTCCCGCCAGCGTTACCACCGGCATTCCCTCCGCCGGGATTGCGGCTGTGCAGCGCGTGCATCGCCTTCTGCGCCCCGGCACCGAGGAACAGCTGCATCGCCTCGAGCGCGCGCCCGAGCGCCTCGTCGATGAGTTTCTGCTCCGCCGCGGTGGGCCGATCGAGCACCGCATCGATGACCGCATCCCTGTGTCCCGGGTGACCTACTCCCAGGCGCAGTCGCCAGAAATCCGCCCCCAGCTGCGCGATCACATCGCGCACGCCATTGTGGCCACCGTGACCGCCGCCCTGCTTCAAGCGCGCCACTCCCGGCGGCAGATCGATGTCATCATGCACGATCAACAGTTCCGCAGGTGCGATGCGATAGAAATTCGCGATCGCCGCCACCGCCATGCCGCTCAGGTTCATATAGCTGGTCGGCTTCGCCAGCCACAGTTCGCTCTCGCCGATGCGCGCGCGCGCGAGCTCCGCCTGCTCGCGCGGCCGCCGCCGCCACGTGCCGCCGTGCTGGGCGGCGAGTGCATCGACGAACCAGAAGCCGGCATTGTGCCGCGTGCGCGCGTATTCCGGCCCCGGATTGCCGAGGCCGACGATGAGCTTGAGCGGCGGTTCAGTCATGGTGGCACCGATCATCGCTTGCCGACAGGCCCGAACAATCGGGGATCCAACGGATACGGAAAGTCTGCGTGACGCGCGATGCGCGCGGCCTCGGCATGACGTGGATTGATCAGCACATTATCGGTTTCCGATACCAGCACGGAGCGTACCAGCAGAACGGCAGAGCGCCCCTGCATCAACCAACGATCGCCCCAGGCGCGGGTAAGGTCGATGCGTCGCGGCCAATCAGGCGTGAGCTCGCTCTCCTGCACCCGCTCGAAATCGAGATCATCAGGAACCTCCAGCTTCAAGAAGCGAAAGTTGCCGAAGGCCTCCGCGTCGCGGACACCGCTGTTGACCATCACCTCGAGCAACGCCGTCGCGGGGTTCGGGGCACAGTAGAGAATCTCATGTCCGCGCGTGTGCCAACGCGCGGAAGCGAACAAGCCCCCGCGCCCATCCAATGCCAGGTGCTGTGTGAAGCGCCAGACGATCACTAGCCGAATAGACCGTGTTCGATCCCGACCAGCAGTTCCTCCGCCGCACGTGCGCCCGCATCGCTGCCCAGCACCTGAATCGGTGTGCGGTCGCCGAGCGTGCGTTGCGCCGTGCGCAGCCACTCCAGCGCATAGGTAGGCTTCGCACTGAAGACGTGCTGCGCGCGCGCTGCAATGCGCGCCACGCGTATCGCTCGATCGGCTTCGTCCCGCGACAACACCTGGTGCTCGGCCTCACGGCGATTGAGCGTGCGTCGCGGCGCGATCAGCGCATAGACCTCTTCATCCGTCAGCCCAACCCGCGTACGCAGCGCTTGCACGCTGCCGATCGGCAATCCCTTCTCCAGGCAATCGATCAGATCGACTTCAGAGGTCACGGCGACCTTCAGGCCGAGCAGCTCGCCCACCCTCAAATGCAGTGAACCGCGGCTGCCCGACTCCTCGGCCATCCTTCTGCGAATGTGAGGCTCAGCCCGCATGCGTAGCTCCTTTGGCAGATGCGCACATTATATGCGCATCTGCCTCAGGCGTCGATCATTAGCTGAAAGGAAGTCTCCGCGCCAGCAGCTACTTCTTCCCGCCCTCCTTCTTGGGCGCGGCTTCCTTCTTGCCTTCGTCCTTCTTGCCTTCCTCCTTCTTCCCCTCGGCCGCAGCAGGTGCGGCCGCAGCCGCGCCTTCCGCCGGCGCCGCGACAGCCGCTGCAGCGGCGACCTCGGGCTCCGGCTCCGCCGCACGCGGGCTGTGGACGGAGACCACCGGCAGATTGTGGCCGTGTGCCAGCTCGCTCACCGTCACGCCCTCACCCAGCTTGATGTCCGCCAGATACAGCGTGTCATTGAGGTTCATGCCGGACAGATCCAGGTCCAGCGACTCCGGCAGGTCCTTCGGCAGGCAGGTGACTTCGATGTCCTGCATCAGGTGCGAGACGATACCGCCCTGCGTCTTCACCCCCGGAGACACCGCAGCGCCGTGGAAGTGCACGGGCAGGCGGATACGGATCTTCTCGTTCTCGAGCACGCGCTGCAGATCCACATGCACGATCGCATTGCGCGCCGGGTGCATCTGCACGTCCTTGACGATGGCGGGCTGCTTGTCCTCGCCGACATTGACGCTGACGATCGAGGAGTAGAACTTCTCATCGCCGATCATCGTCAGCAGGTTCTGGTGGTCGAGCACCAGTGCCCGCGGTTCGGCGTGTCCGCCGTAGAGAATGGCGGGGACTTTACCGGCATGACGCAGGCGGCGGCTCGCACCTTTGCCTTGCATCTGCCGCGCGTCCGCCGCGACTTGAAAGGTTATACGCATGATGGACTCCTAACTACGTGACGACAACGGACCGACGCCGCGACCAGCGCCGACCCACCTAAACTCTGTACGCGCCTGCTCGCGCTCAATCGATATACAGCGAGCTCACCGATTCTTCATCGCGAATGCGACGGATGGTTTCCGCCAGCAGCGAGGCCACCGACAGCTGGCGGATCCGCCCGCAGGCACGCGCCGCCTCCGACAGCGGGATGGTGTCGGTGACGATCAGCTCATCGAGTGCCGAGGTCGCAATGCGCTCGACCGCGCCGCCCGAGAGCACCGCGTGCGTGATGTAGGCGACCACCTTGCTCGCGCCTTCGTCCTTCAGCGCCTGCGCCGCCAGACACAGCGTGCCGGCCGTATCGACCATGTCGTCGACCAGCACGCAGCTCTTGCCGGCGACCGCACCGATGATGTTCATGACCTTCGACTCGTTCGGCCGCGGCCGGCGCTTGTCGATGATGGCCAGCTCGGCATCATCGAGCTGTTTGGCAAATGCCCGCGCACGCACCACGCCGCCGACATCGGGAGAGACGACGATGACGTTCGGATAACGCTGCCGCCACACGTCGCCGAGCAGCACCGGCGAGCCATAGACATTGTCCACCGGCACGTCGAAAAATCCCTGGATCTGATCCGAGTGCAGATCGACGGTCAGCAGCCGGTGCACGCCTGCGCCGCCGATCATGTCCGCAACCAGCTTCGCGGTGATCGCAGAGCGCGTGGCACGCGGCCGGCGATCCTGGCGCGCGTAGCCGAAATACGGCACCACCGCGGTGATGCGGGCGGCCGAGGCGCGGCGGCAGGCATCGATCATCACCAGCAGCTCCATCAAGTGATCGTTGGCCGGCGGCGAGGTCGGCTGCACGATGAACACGTCGCGGCCGCGCACGTTCTCCATGATCTCGACATTGACTTCGCCGTCACTGAAGCGGCCAAGGGAGGCACGGCCGACCGGCAGCCGCAAATGGCGCGCAATATCATGGGACAGCGTCGGGTTCGCGTTGCCCGTGAACAGCGCCATCGACTGTGAGTCCATAGTCCTAACCGATCCTTGAGCTTATGGCTGGGGTGGAAGGATTCGAACCTCCGAATGGCGGGATCAAAACCCGCTGCCTTACCACTTGGCGACACCCCAACGAATCGACAACAACTCATGCAGCGGCGAACGATTCACGCCGCGCACGACGAAACACCGCCACCGATCCGGCGCCCGCGCCGCCACGCGCTCCGCGTCAGCGGCACACTCGAAACTCGCGAATACGCATGAGCCCGTGCCGGTCAGCTGCGGACTTGCAAACCCGCGCAACCAGTCGAGCGCGTCAGCGACCACAGGATACCTTGCGCGCACGACTTGCTCGCAGTCATTGCGGGCACCGCCCTGAAAAAAGGTGCGTATTGTGATGAGGGGAGAATTTCGTGTCAATTCAGGGG
>JBIODE010000043.1:0-11867 GCA_044440325.1 Steroidobacterales bacterium | reverse complement strand
GTACGATGCTGTATCTGCGCGCCTTGCACGACGGCATCGCGGCGCTGCCGGCCGCTTCGCCGCAGCTGCGGCGCGAGCTCGACGCGCGCGCCGCGCAGCACGGCTGGCCCGCGCTGCACGCCGAACTCGCGCGCGTCGACCGCGACAGCGCCGCGCGCATTCAACCCCAGGATGCACAGCGCATCCAGCGCGCGCTCGAGGTGTACCTGGCCACTGGACGCACGCTCACGCAGTGGCAACGCGGCACCTGCGGCGCGCGCGAGCAATTCCGATGGCTGCGCTATGCTTTGCTGCCGCACTCTCGGACGGCGCTGCGCGTGCGTCTGGCGCAGCGCTTCGACGCCATGCTCGACGCCGGCTTGCTCGATGAGGTCCGCAAGCTGTATGCGCGCGCTGATCTGACCGAGCGGCATGCAGCCGTGCGGGCGGTCGGTTATCGGCAGTTGTGGAACTATTGCGCCGGCCGCGACAGCCTCGAGCAGGCACGCCAGGGCGCTGTCGTTGCAACGTGGCAGCTGGCGAAACGCCAATTGACGTGGCTGCGCGCCGAGACTGCGATCGCGACCCTCACGATGGACCCGGCCGCGCCGGAGGATCGAGCCGCGGCAATCGAGCGAATTGTTGCAGATTTTTCAGCGCTTCCACGCGCCCGCCCGCCGTGAAAACCGTCATGCTAGAATGGTTTTAACCAGTCCCCACGGCTTGGACTCCGGCGGCTCATGCCTGAAAGGACGGGCTTAGCGCTGACCGGCGTCGGGCCCGATACGTTGAAAAATAAGGAGAAATTTATGGCCAAAGGCCAATCTCTGCAAGATCCGTTTCTCAATGCTCTGCGTAAAGAGCACATCCCAGTCTCCATATACCTGGTGAACGGTATCAAGCTGCAAGGACAGATCGATTCCTTCGATCAATTTGTCGTGTTGTTGAAAAACTCGGTCAGTCAGATGGTGTACAAGCACGCCATCTCCACGGTCGTGCCGGCACGAGCCGTACGCCTCGCGACCGAAGAAGGTGCGGCAGTGGAACCCGCTGCAGAGTGATGTGCGGCGGCGGAAAACGGCATGTTCGAACGCCCGCGCGCCGGTGAACGCGCCGTACTGGTGCGCCTCGGCCTCGGCGTAGCAGTCCGGCCAGACGATCTCGAGGAATTCCAGCAGCTCGCGCGTTCCGCCGGTGCGCAGCCGGTAGCGACGGTCGTCGGTCGGCGCGAGCGGCCCGATCCGCGCTTCTTCG
This sequence comes from Steroidobacterales bacterium, assembly GCA_044440325.1. Classification (GTDB taxonomy): domain Bacteria; phylum Pseudomonadota; class Gammaproteobacteria; order Steroidobacterales; family Steroidobacteraceae; genus FEN-1191. The sequence goes on along the minus strand of JBIODE010000043.1, from coordinate 10,634 downwards.
TCGGCAGCGGCAAGGCGCAGGAGATCGCGGATGTGGTCCGCGACCAGGATGCGGACCTCGTGCTCATCGATCATCCGCTCTCCCCGAGCCAGGAGCGCAATCTCGAGCAGCTGATCGGCAAGCGCGTGCTCGATCGCAGCGGCCTGATCCTGGACATTTTTGCCCAACGCGCACGCAGCTTCGAGGGCAAGCTCGAAGTCGAACTCGCACAGCTCAAGCACCTCTCGACGCGACTGGTGCGCGGCTGGACACACTTGGAGCGGCAGAAGGGCGGCATCGGCTTGCGCGGGCCGGGTGAAACGCAGCTGGAGACCGACCGGCGCCTGCTCGCCGCGCGGGTGCGCGTGCTGACGCGGCGATTGGCGCGCCTGAAGCAGCAACGCGAGACCGGACGCAGCGCGCGCGCGGACATTCCGGTGCCGGCAATTGCGCTGGTCGGTTACACCAACGCCGGCAAATCGACGCTGTTTCGTGCACTGACCGGCGAGCAGGTGTATATCGCCGATCAATTGTTTGCGACGCTCGATCCGACCGTGCGCCGCTTGCAGCTCGCCGGCGGTGCCAATGTGGTGGTGTCCGACACGGTCGGTTTCATCCGCGAGTTGCCGCACGAGCTGGTCGCGGCGTTTCAATCAACGCTGCAGGAAGCGCGCGGCGCTCATCTGCTATTGCATGTGATTGACGCCAGCGACGACGCGCGAGATGAGCACATCGAGGAGGTCAATGCCGTGCTGGCGGACATTGGCGCGGCCGAGATCCCGCAGCTGCGCGTGTACAACAAGATTGATCGACTCGGCGAGCCCGCGCGCGTCGAGCGCGACAGCAGCGGCTGTGTGACGCAGATCTGGATTTCGGCGGCGCAGGGTCTGGGGCTCGAACTGCTGAAGGAAGCGATGTCCGAGCGACTGGACCTCAAAGCCCAGCGCCTCTGGCTGCATCTGCCACCGGGCGCCGGCGCGCAGCGCGCTCGGCTGTATGCCGGTGGGGTAGTGCGCGAGGAGCGCTCTCTCGACGACGGCGCTCTGGAGCTGCTGGTCGATCTGCCGGCGCTGTCTTTGGCGGCATGGGTGCGCGAACCGGGCGTGCGCGTGCTTGCAGCGCCGCCACCGCCCCTCTGCGCGCCTTGTGCGCCGCAGCCGGCCTACCTAGAATCGACGCCCGTCCCGCACGCCGCGACGGCGCGTCGCTGAACGCTTACCCGATCGATAGCATCCTCGATATGGCGTGGAATCAACCTAGCGAAGACAAGAATCGGCCGCCGCGCGGCGCTGCGGTCGACTCGCGTCTGGAAGACATGCTGCGGCGCTGGCAGCTGCGGCTCCAGCCGTTCGGGCGCTCGGGCGCGGCAGTGGGCTTGCTGCTGCTCGCCGTGGTGGTCTGGTTCGGCAGCGGGTTCTACCAGATCGGTCCGTCCGAGCGCGGTGTGGTGCAGCGCTTCGGCCGCTATCTCGAAACCGTACAACCCGGCTGGGGTTGGCGTTGGCCCTGGCCGCTCGAGACCGTGAGCACGATCGACATCGGCAAGCTCAGCAGCGTCGATTCAAAGTCACTGATGCTGACCGCGGACCTCGCGCTGCTGAACGTCGGCTGGAACGTGCAATATCGCCTGACCGACGCGCGCGCGTATTTGTTCGAGGTGCGCGACCCGGACGGGAGCGTGCGTCAGGCGAGCGAAGCGGCAATTCGTACCGTGATCGGGCGCAGTCCGATCGCCACGATGCTGGGAGGCGATGGCCGCCGTGCACTCACGGGCGACGCGCTCGAGCTGCTGCAGAAGACGCTCGATGGCTATCACGCCGGGCTGCGCGTCACCAGCGTGAACCTGACAGACATGCAGGTGCCGGACGCGGTGCTCAATGCGCAGCGCGATGCGAGCAAGGCTGCCGAGGAGCGCGCGCGTGCGACCCAGGACGCGCAAGGCTACAGCAACGAGATCCTGCCGAAGGCGCAGAGCTCGGCACAGCGCCAATTGCAGGAGGCCGAGAGTGACAAGGCGCAGCTCACCGCAAAGGCCGAGGGCGATGCGCAGCGCTTTACCGAGCTGGCAACGGCGTATGCAGCCGCGCCGGAACTGACGCGCAACCGTATCTACATCGACACGATCGAAGCGGTGCTGGCACACGCCCACAAGATCATTATCGACACCAAGAGCGCGGGCACCGGCAACATGCTGTATCTGCCGCTCGACAAGCTGCTCGACAGCATTCGCGCCAGCAGCACCAGCGCTACGCCCGCGCCGGCCGTGCCGGCGCGGGCGGGCGCTGGCGCCGCCGCGAGCGATGCCGCCGATGAAGAAGTTCGCAGCCGCGAGCGCGGAGAGCGCTGATGAACGTGCGCGTTGTCACGGTGATAGCAGCGCTGGCAGTGCTGCTGCTGCTGCTCTCGCAGCTGTGTTTCACGGTGGGCGAGAGCGACTATGCCGTGCGCACGCACTTCGGCGCGATCGTGCGCAGTGACTATGCGCCCGGACTGCATCTGAAGGCGCCGTTCGATCGCGTCTTCAGGATCGATCGGCGTCTGCTCACGCGCGCGGTGCCCGCCGAGCCGATGCTCAGCAGCGACGGCAAGGCGCTGAACGTCGATTTCTACTTCAAATGGCGCGTGCTCGATCCCGTGCGCTACTTACAGGCGGTCGGGGGCGATGATGATACGGCCGGGCTGCGGCTGGGCGATATCGTCAAGGCGGCCCTGAAGGCGGCCGTCGCCGCCAGGTCGCTGCCGCAAATCGCCGCCAGCACGCGTGCAGACCTCAGCGACGAGGCGATCGCTCGCCTCAACCGGGCGGCTGCCGAACTCGGCACGACCCTGGTCGAGGTGGCGCTGCAGCGTGTCGATCTGGCCGACGACCTGGCTGCTGCGGTCAGTCAGCGCATGCAGGAGAGCTACCTCGCGCAGGCCCGGCAGCTGCGCGCGATGGGCGCTGCTGAAGCCGACAACATCCGCACCGAGGCCGAGCGCAAGCGTGTGGAGCTGACGGCCAATGCAACCCGCGATGCGCAGCGCATCCGCGGCGAAGGTGAAGCCGCCGCTGCCGCGATCTATGCGCGGGCCTATGGACGCAATGCCGAATTCGCCGCCTTCTACCGCAGCATGCAGGCCTACCGCAATGTGCTCGGACGCGAAGGCGACATTCTGGTTCTATCGCCGGATGGCGAGTTTTTCAAGTACCTGCACAACCCCGGGCGCTGAGGCGCAACGACCGTCAAGGTGAATCGTGAGGCTGGACTGGACTGATCTCTTGGCCGCGCTGGCTATCGTCTGCATCCTCGAAGGCATCGTGCCCTTTCTAAATCCGCCCGGGATGAAGCGCGTGCTGGCCAAGCTCGCCGCGATGGAAGAGCGTGAACTGCGGTTCGGCGGTTTCTGCAGCATGCTCGTCGGCGTCGCAATCCTGTACCTGGTGCGCTCGTGACCGGCGCGGAGGGCGGCTGATGGGCCGCTTCGTCGTGGTCATCGGGACCCAGTGGGGCGATGAAGGCAAGGGCAAGCTGGTCGATCTACTGACCGAGCGGGCGAGTGCGGTGGCGCGTTTTCAGGGCGGCCACAATGCCGGTCACACGCTCGTGATCGGCGGCCACAAGACCATTCTGTCGCTGCTGCCCTCGGGCATATTGCGTGAGGGCGTGCAGTGCCTGATCGGCAATGGCGTGGTGCTCTCGCTCGAAGCGTTGTTCCGCGAGGCCGAAGCGCTGATCGCGCAGGGCGTGCCGGTATTCGAACGCCTGCGGGTTTCACCGGCCTGTCCATTGATTCTGCCTTCGCACGTTGCGCTTGATCGCGCGCGCGAGACCGCGCGCGGTGTCAACGCGATCGGTACCACGGGCCGCGGCATCGGCCCGGCCTACGAGGACAAGGTCGCACGCCGTGCGGTGCGCGTCGCCGATCTTTTCCAGCGCGACCGCTTCGCCGCCAAGCTCGGCGAGGTGCTCGATTTCCATAACTTCGTGCTGCAGGGCTATTTCGGACAGCCGCGGGTGGATTTTCAGCGCACGCTCGATGAACAGCTCGCCTTCGCCGAGCGCCTGCGGCCGCTGATCGTCGATGTCACCGCTGCGCTCGCGCGGCTGCGCGCCGAGGGCGCCAACGTATTGTTCGAGGGCGCGCAGGGCGCAATGCTCGACGTTGACGTCGGCACTTATCCCTTCGTGACTTCGTCGAACACGACGGCGGGCGGCGCGGCCACCGGCACTGGCTTGGGTCCGCGCACATTCGACTACGTGCTCGGGATCGTGAAAGCCTATGCCACCCGCGTCGGCGCCGGGCCGTTCCCGACGGAGCTGTTCGACGAATACGGCGAACACCTCTCGCGCGTCGGCCATGAATTCGGATCGGTCACCGGTCGGCGGCGACGCTGCGGCTGGTTCGACGCCGTAGCGTTGCGGCGTTCGGTGGTGCATTCGAGCGTCTCGGGCCTGTGCGTGACGAAGCTCGACGTGCTCGATGGTTTGGACACCATCCGTATCGGTATTGGCTATCGCGCAGGCGAGCAGACGCTGTCGGAGCCGCCGCTGTTCGCCGACGCGTATGCCGAGGTCGAGCCGGTCTATGAGGAGATGCCGGGCTGGCGCGAGTCGACGGTCGGCATACGGGAGAAGGGGGCGCTGCCCATCAACGCGCAGCGCTATCTCGAACGTCTCGAAACGCTGGTCGGCGTCCCGCTTGACTTAATCTCGACCGGGCCGGAGCGCGATCAGACCGTCATTCTGCGCCACCCCTTCGATCGCTGAGGCTTGCGGGTCCGCAGCCCGCGAAACTGCGGCATCCGGCACACTTCCCGCAGCGGCAGCGCTGCAGTTAGCGGTCTCTCCTCAAGTAATCCCGCAATGGCTCGATAGTCCGGTGATAACAACCGGGATATTGAAAATTGAACGGTGCCGCAGACATAACCCTGACCGCCGACGCGCTCGATACCGGCGAGCACGAGGCGCTTGCCGGCGAGCCGTGGGAATACGCCCGCATGATGCGCACCCTGGTCGGCAACCTCGACGGCATGGTTTATCGCTGTCGCACTGATGAGCATTGGACCGTGGAACTCGTCAGTGACGGTTGTCGGCGGCTGACGGGCTATCGGCCAGGCGATCTGCTGGGCAATCGCCGCATAGCCTTTCGCGACCTGATTCATCCGGAGGATCGTGCGCGCCTGCTCGAAGTGGCCGGCGCGGCGCTCAAGAGCGGTGAGCGCTACTCGGTCGAATACCGCCTGGTGCGCGTCGACGGCAGCGTGTGCTGGGTTTGGGAGCGTGGCATCGCCGTGTTCGACAGCGCGGGGCTCGCGGTCGCGGTCGAGGGCTTCATTGAGGATGTCAGTGAGCGCAAGCGCGCGGAGCAGGCACTGAAAGAAGCCGAACACCGCTATCACAGCATGTTCGAGCAAGCGCTCGAGGGGATTTTCTGCAGCACGCCGGAGGGAGTTTATACCATCGCCAATCCGGCACTCGCGAAGATCTACGGCTACGATTCACCGGAAGAGCTCATTGCGAGCGTGCAGAGCATCTCAAGCCAGATCTATCTGGAGCCGTCTCGGCGCGAGCAGTTCCGTAAGTTGATCGAGGCCGAGGGGTCGGTGTCCGGCTTTGAGTTCGAAGCCCGTCGCAAGAACGGCGCGGTCATCTGGTTGTCGCTCAATGCCCGCGTGAAGCGCGATGCCGAGGGCCGCGTCACGCACTACGAGGGCACGGTCGCGGACATCACGGAGCGCAAGCACTATCAGGCGCGCATCGAGCATCAGGCCAACTTCGACGCGCTCACGGGGCTCGCCAACCGCACCTTGGTCAACGAACGCCTGCGCGAGGCGATTGCCGCGGCCGAGCGCAGCGGCGTGCGCATCGCGGTCCTGTTCGTCGATCTCGATCAGTTCAAGTTCATCAACGACAGCTTCGGCCATCAGCTCGGCGATGCGCTGCTGCAGACCATGGCCAAGCGCCTCAAGGCCTGCATTCGCGAATCGGACACGGTCGCGCGCCATGGCGGCGACGAATTCGTACTATTGCTGAACGGCTACAGCAACGCCGAAGATGTGACGCTCGCGGTACAACGCGTGCACGCCACGGTCGCCGAGCCCTGGATGGCCGGGCGGCGCGAATTTCATGTCACCTGCAGCATCGGTGTGGCGATCTATCCGCACGACGGCCGTAGCGCCGACGTGCTGCTGCGCAACGCCGATTCGGCGATGTACAAAGCCAAGACAAGCGGGCGCAATACCATTCAGTTCTTTACCGCCGAACTCAACCGCCTTGCGGTCGAACGCCTGGCGATTGAGCACCGCCTGCGTGGCGCACTGGCACGCAAGCAGTTCCTGCTGCATTACCAGCCGCGCATCGATATGCGCAGCCGCCGTGTGGTCGGCACCGAGGCGCTGCTGCGCTGGCGCGTGCCACAGGGGGGGCTGTTTTCGCCTGCGCGCTTCATTTCAGTGGCCGAAGATACCGGTTTGATCGTACCCATCGGCAAGTGGGCGTTGCAAACCGCCTGCCAGCAGAATAAGGCCTGGCAGATGCAGGGGCTGCCGCCGATCGTGGTGTCGGTGAATGTCTCGCCGCGGCAATTCGTGCAGGACAACATCGTTCGCACGGTGGCGGAGGCACTGGAACAGAGCGCGCTCGCGCCGCAATATCTGCAGCTCGAGCTCACCGAGAGTCTGGTCATGCACGATGCCGAGAAATTTGTCACCATGCTCCGCGACATCAAGAATCTCGGCGTGCAGATCGCGGTCGATGACTTCGGGACCGGCTATTCGAGCCTGAGTTATCTCAAGCGTTTTCCGGTCGATCACCTCAAGATTGACCAGTCGTTCGTCAAAGACCTGGCTGATGACGCCGACGATGCTGCGATCGTGCAGGCGATCATCGCTCTCGGGCACAAGCTCGGGTTGAAAGTCATCGCCGAGGGCGTGGAGACCGAGCAGCAGTTCAACTACCTGCGCCGCAGCGGCTGCGACGAAATGCAGGGCTTCCATTTCTGCAAGCCCCTGATTGCCAGCGATTTTGCCGAGATCATGCTCGAGCAGGGCGCAGGCGCCTTCACGAGCATCAGCTGCGCCTGATCCGTCGTTGACGCCCATGGCCAAAACCAGCGCCGGTATCCTCCTGTACCGATGGCGCAGCGGGGCGCTGGAGGTATTTCTCGTGCACCCGGGCGGTCCGTTCTGGGCCGGCAAGGATGAGGGCGCCTGGTCGATCCCCAAGGGGGAATACACCGCCGCGGAGGATGCACTCACCGCAGCCCGCCGGGAGTTTTACGAAGAAACCGGCCAGAGCGCCGCGGGGCCGGCGCAGCCGCTGACCCCGGTCAAGCAGCGCGGCGGCAAGGTCATCAGCGTGTGGGCGGTGCCGGGGGAGCTCGATCCGGCGCAGTTGCGGAGTAATTTGTTTCGAATCGAGTGGCCGCCCAAGTCGGGTGTGCAGCAGGAATTTCCGGAAGTCGACCGCGGGCAGTGGTTCTCGCTGCCCGAGGCGCGGCGCAAGCTGAGCGCGGGCCAGCGCGCAATTCTGGAGGAGTTTGCGGCACGCGCGCATGCGTGAGAGCTCGCCGCGGTTGCGCGGCAACGGTGGAGCGCGCGGCTCATGCTGGCGTGAGTCGCGCCTCCAACCACTGTGCGACGTCGATGATTTCCTGCGGACAGAGTTCATGCTGCATGGGGTACTCCCGCCACTCGACGGGGTAGCCGAGGGCCGCGAGCGCCCGGTGCGAGAGCTCGCCGAACGGCAGTGACACGACGGGATCGAAGCGGCCGTGGCACATCAGGATGGGAGTGGACAGGTTGGCAGGACTTTTCTCGGTCGCAAGTTGCTCGCCGAGCGGCAGATAGGCCGAGAGCGCCAGCACGCCGGCGAGCCGCAGCGGATAGCGCAATGCCGTGTACAGCGCCAGGGCACCGCCTTGCGAGAAGCCCGCGATCACGATGCGCTCGGCATTGATACCCTGGGCGATTTCGCGCTCAATGAAGCTGCGCACCAGGAACGCCGATCGTCGCGTGCCGCTCTCATCTTCGCGTCCGCGCGGCGAGAGCGACTGGATGTCGTACCAGGCGCGCATCTCAAGCCCGTTATTGAGCGTCACCGGCCGCACGGGCGCATGTGGAAAAACAAAGCGCACCGCCATGGTTTGGCGCAGTGGCAATTGCGGCACGAGCGGCACAAAGTCGTAACCATCGGCGCCCAATCCATGCAGCCAGATAACCGCAGCGGAGGGACGTTCGGCGGGTGAGAGTATTACTGCTTCGTCAGTTTCCTGTTGCAGAAATCGGGTTGCTGGCACGGAGGCTCCTGGAATTGTTGCGGACAGACATTTGCCGCTAGGCTAGCACTTGCGTTGCAGAGGTAGACACGCATGACTGCCAGAATTTTCGCCGCCGTGCTCTGCATGGCAGCGCTCGCGGCGCCGGCAGCGCCGGCATTCGCCTGGGGTGATGAAGGGCACGAGATCGTCGCGCACGTCGCCGAGCATTATCTGAAACCGGTCGTGCGCGCCAGGGCGCGGACGTTGCTGGGCCTGGATGCGAGCGGGATGACGGCCACGGACCTTGCGGCCGAGGCCACCTGGGCCGATAAATATCGCGACTCCGATCGGCACACGAGCATGGTTCGATACGATCATACGCGTCTGTGGCACTTCGTCGATCTCGAGCTCGACGGCCCGAACATCGACGCGGCCTGCTTCGACCATCCCGGCGTTGCTGCGGGTACGCCGGCCTCGCAGGGGCCGGCGCAAGACTGCGTGGTCGATAAGATCGAACAGTTCCGGACCGAGCTCGCGAGCGCTTCGACGAGCGCTGCCGAACGGCTGGCGGCGCTGCAGTTCTTATTGCACTTTGTCGGGGATCTGCATCAACCACTGCATGCCAGTGATGACCACGATCAGGGCGGCAATCGCAAGCGCGTATCGGCCGACGGCGAGCGTGCCGGCAACCTCCATCACTATTGGGACACCGAGTTCGTGCTGCAGCTCGGCTCCGATCCCGCGCAGGTCGCGGACGCGCTGATAAAGAAGATAACGCCGCGGCAGCTGCAGCAGTGGCGTTTGGGCACGCCGCGGGACTGGGCACTGGAGACATTTGCCGTGGCACGCGCCAGCGTCTACGCGCCGTTGCCGCCTGCGAATGAATGGGGCAGCTATCGGCTGTCGGCGGGCTATGTCGCGAATGCGACGGCAGCGGTCGCCACCCAGCTCAGCCGCGCTGGCGTCCGTCTGGCGCTGCTGTTGAATGAGGCGCTCGAGAATGAGGCGCTCAAGTGACGGCATCGGCCTTTCACCAATCCAGTGAATCCCAGTCCGTTGGGTAGGGAGTGATCGATTCGGGCCGCGGCAAACGTGCGATCTGGCGTGGTCGTGACAGCGACTGGATTTCGAGGAAGGTCGGAACCGCGGCGCGCGCCCATAGAACGACTTCGACGCGCAGATCATCGGTGGTGAGGCCGACGCCCCTCGCAACCGGCCTGCCCACACTGCGCGGGTCCTCGAAAAACAGCGAGTCACCCCCGCACGCGCAGCCTTCGCGGACCGAAAGCGAATCGACGGCCGCGAGCAGTGCGTCAAGATGCGGCACTGTCTGCTCGAGCTGCAACAGCCGCCGTATGACCGCAGCCTCGGCGGCGCGCAGGGGACGCGATGCCGCCGGAGCGGTGCGTTCGGACGGAGGCTGCCGGGCGCTCGAAGTCAAGGTCATGAGGGGGTGCCATGCGGGCGGTATGTTTGGATGGTGGAGCGTAGAGGCGCGTGCCGCCAGTGCTCTTTTCTGCTGCAGGTCGCGAGATTCTGGCCGCCGGGCGGCGGCGGCAGCGTCCGGGTGCCCCGAGTCGGCGAATGTCGCTACCGTGTCTGCTCCAACGCCTCGATCTCATCCATCAGCCGATTCATACGTGCGGCCAGCGCCTGATACGGCGCGGCCGTCGCCATGTCGATTCCGGCGGCTTTATAGAGATCGTAGGGGTAAGCCGACCCGCCGGCGCGCAGCATCTTGAGGAATCGATCGCGGGCGGGCGCGCCTTGTTTCAGAATTGCATCGGTGAACTGCGCTGCGCCCGCCATCGAGGTTGCATACTGCCAGACATAGAAATCATAGTAGAAATGAGGAACGTAGGCCCACTCGATGCAATAGGCCGGATCGATTTTCATCACGCTCTCGGCCTCGCCGTAATAGCGCTTCAGTATGCCGCAGTACATGTCGCTGAGCCGCGCACCCGAGAGCGGACGGCCCCGTTCCACTTCCTCGTGAATGGCCAGCTCGAACTCGGCGAACATTACCTGCCGGAAATAGGAAGTGCGGATGGCTTCGAGACCCTCACCGAGGTAGTAGAGCTTCTCCGCCTTGGTCCTGGCGTGATCCACCATGTAGTCGTTGACCAGCATTTCGTTGGATATGGAGGCGGATTCGGCGATGAAAATGGAATAGTTTGACTTGTCGTAAGGTTGACTCTCGTCGGCGAGCAGTGTGTGGACGGCATGCCCCCACTCATGCGCGAGAGTTGAGAGTGAGCGGTAGTCGTCGTTGTGGTTGAGCAGCAGATAGGGGTGCACGTCGTAGGCCATGCCCGACATGTAGGCGCCCGTGGCCTTGCCCTGCTGCGGCAGCACGTTCATCCAGCGCGCGGCGAAGCCCCGCCGCAAATGCGTCAAATAGTCCGCGCCCATCGGCG
>JBIODE010000042.1:0-12409 GCA_044440325.1 Steroidobacterales bacterium | reverse complement strand
TCGAAGGTCGCGCGGTGCCACTTCACGGAGCCGCTGCCGGACCATTTCTTGAAGCGATACTTCGAGAAGTCGATCGACGAGTCGGATCGCCCCTGGCCCGGCGGGTCCAGGGAGGTCGTCACGTAAGCGGCGTCGGCACCCTCGCGCCCACCAATGCTGGTGCGCGGGACATATTTATAGAACAACTGCGGCCCGGTCGGACCGGGCAGACCCTTGGCGCCTTCGACCTCTTTGAGCCCATGCGCTTCGACTTCGAAGAACTTGTGCTCAAACCACGACGCCTCGCCCGAAACCGCTCCGGAAGCGGCGGAGCCCTGCATTGGGGGAATGTTGGCGAAGAGCTTCGGGAAGCCGATCTCCTCGCGCCCGGTCATGATGGCGTCCGGCCGCCCTTCCCACATGGTGGCGCAGAATCGCCCATCGATGGTCTCGACCTTGCCAAGATAAGTGACCGGGAACTCCACCATGATGATGCCGTAGCCACGGCCGGCGAGCCAATACAGGTTGTTGAAAAACGAGAACGCCACGGTCACCACCGGCTCATCGCGCAAGCGGAAGCCGGGCGGCAAGAGTCGCTCAAGCTTGGCGGCGTGCGTCAGATAGCTCACGGAGAGCCATTGCGCATTCATGGTGCCGGTCTCTTCCGCGGTCCACGGCTTGCCATCGGCCTTTTGCCGGGGACCGGGGGCCGGTCCGAACACCACCGGCATGCGATAGCGCACGCCCTGCTTGATCTCTGCACCCATAGGCACCTCGAATGTTAAGTCGACTGACGCCGTCTCGCCCGAGGTAAATTCGAGACGGACGGTAAATTCGGTGTAGCGCAGGCCCTCGAGCCGATCGGGCCCTGCGTGTCGAAGCTCTTGCCCATTGTCCCGGTTGGCGAGGCGATTTGCCAGTCGTCGTAACCGACGCTACCGTCAAGCCCCGGGTATGGGAACCACCGGCATGATCTCGACCGCATCGCCGGGAAAGATCGCAAAATGCGGGTGATTTTCAAATAACTTGGCGGCGGCCTCGTGTGAGTCCGCGCGCACTACGGTGAAGGCACCGATGTTATTGCTGAGGTCTTCGATGCCGGTGGGCGAAACTCGCTTGGTTTTTCCCAAAGGACCTCCGATCGCCACAATCGCGCCGTGATGCTTCTCCGTCCACGCCTTCCAGGCGTCGATGCCTTCCTTTTGTTTTGCCTGTCGCACAGACTCAGGCAGGCCGTTCCACGCGGCCCTTCGCTGACTGGTCTTGCTGCCAAGGAACACGGCCAGAAAAGTATTATTTGCGTTCATGAGGACTCTCTCCTTTTGCGGGTTGCAGGTTGATATAGCGTGTCGATGTTGCGACGCAGGTGCTCGATGCTGGCGAGGCGACCCATGGTCAGCGCCGAAACCCGCGCGAATCTAGGAAGACGGGTCCAGCCAGCCGTCATCGCCCTCGAACAGCCGCGCGGCTTCGCGCGGTCCCCACGAACCGGGGGCATACTCATACATTGGCGTGGAATCGCCGAGAATCGGCTGCACGACGGCCCACTGCGATTCGACAGCGTCCTGGCGTCCGAACAATCCCAGATCGCCGCGCAGCGCATCGCCGAGCAGACGCTCGTACGGTGTCATCGCCTCGCATGGACGGCGCGTTAAAACCAACTCCACATCCTCCCCCGCCATGTGTTCACCCGGCACCTTCACGCGCATGCCCAGCGCAATGACCACCTCGCGATCGAGTCGCAGCCGCAGGTGACTCGACAAGCTCGGTACCAATTCCCCGAATAGCTCGCGCGGGGGGCGACGCAGCTCGACCACTACCTCGGTGGCGCTGACCGGCAGGCATTTGCCGGCGCGGATGTAAAACGGCACATCAGCCCAACGCCAGCTGTCGACGTAAAGTTTCACGGCTGCGTAGGTTTCCACCGCCGAGTTGGGTGCGACGCCCTCTTCGCTACGGTAGCCGCGATATTGACCGCGCACCACCGTGTGAACGTCCAACGGCCGGATGGCGCGCAGGACGCGCGATTTCTCGTCGCGCAGCGCCGTGGCGGCGTCGTGCAGCGGCGCGTCCATGATCAGATTGCTGAGGACCTGCAGCAGGTGATTTTGGATCACGTCGCGGATCGCACCCGCCTCCTCGTAAAAGCGACCGCGGCCGCGCACGCCGAAGTCCTCCGCCATCGTGATCTGAACGCTGCGGATGTAGTTGCGATTCCAGATCGGTTCGAGAAAGGCGTTGCTGAATCGCGTGTAGAGAATGTTCTGCACCGGCTCCTTGCCGAGAAAGTGGTCGATACGAAAGATCGAATCCTCATCGAAGAAGCGATGCAGGATCGCATTGAGCTCGCGCGCCGACGCAAGGTCGCGACCGAATGGCTTTTCCAGCACCACGCGCGCGCCGGCGGTGGCGCTGGCGCCGGCCAGACCGCCGATGACGGTTGCAAACACGCTGGGCGGGATCGCAAGGTAGTGCAGTGGCGCGCGCGCATCCCCGAGCGCCGTGCGCAACCGTGCGAAAGTGGCCGCTTCGTTGTAGTCGCCGTCGACATAGCGCAGCTGTTCGCAGAGGCGTGCGAAGGCGGCCTCATCGACGCCACCGTGATCGGCCAGCGAGGCGCGCGCGCGCTCGAGCAGGCGCTCGCGCGACCAACCGGCGCGCGCCAACCCGACGATTGGAATGTGCAGATTGCCCCGGCGAATCAATGCCTGTAATGCGGGAAAGATCTGCTTGTACGCCAGATCGCCGGTGGCACCGAAGAATACGAAGGCGTCGGACGGGACGGCGCTCACTTCGGTGGCCCGCCACCGATCTCATGGTGACCGCCGAATCCGAGGCGCATCGCCGAGAGTATGCGGTCTGCAAATTCAGATTCGCCGCGCGAGCTGAACCGCGCGAACAGCGCCGACGCAAGCAATGGTACCGGTACGCCGATGTCGATTGCCGTCTGCACGGTCCAGCGCCCCTCGCCGGAATCCGCGACGCGCCCGGCGAAATGTGACAGCTCGGCATTTTCTGCCAGCTGCTCGGCGAGCAGGTCGAGCAGCCAGGAGCTGATGACGCTGCCGTGACGCCAAAGCTCGGCAATCTCGCCAATCTTGAACTCATACCCCTGCAGCTGCGGCGCGCGCTGCGGCGCGCTTTCGGCATCGGCCGCGCCGGACTGCGCGCCGGCGCCGGTGTGATGCAGGAGATTGAAGCCCTCGGCGTAGGCTGCCATCAAGCCGTATTCGATCCCATTGTGAATCATTTTGACGTAGTGGCCCGCGCCGGCCGGACCGACGTGCAGATAGCCGCGCACCGCCGTGCCCGCGGCCGCGATCGCTCCGCCCGGCGCGAGCGCGGCCAATATTGGCTCGATCGCACGCACCGCCTCGCGCTCACCGCCGATCATCAGGCAATAGCCGCGTTCCAGGCCCCACAGGCCGCCGCTTGTGCCGACATCCACGTAACGTAGACCCTTTGCACCGAGCCTGCGTGCCCGTTCAATGTCGTCACGATAATGGGAATTGCCGCCGTCGATGAAGATATCGCCGCCGGCCAATTGCCCTGCGGTATCGGCAATCACCTGATCGACGGCCGCGGCCGGAACCATGATCCAAAGGATGCGCGGCTGCGGCAGCTGCCGCACCAAGTCCGTCAATGAGTTCGCCGCCGCCGCGCCTTCGGACGCCAGCGCCGCTGCGGCCGCCGGATCGTGGTCATAAACGACGCATTCGTGACCGGCCCGCAGCAGCCGGCGCACCATGTTCGAACCCATCCTGCCCAGGCCGATCATTCCGATTTTCATTCTCGACTCCGGTGCCCGCGCAAGGCGCGAGAATGGCGCTGCAGGCTCGGCGGCTATGCAACCACAAAAGCGCCGCCGGCGGAATTGGCAGAAGTCGGAACTTGGGCTTCGACGCTACCCCGCCCCCCAGGGGTCAAGGCAGCGCCGAAACGGTGACGCGGTTGCGGCCGCCTTGCTTGGACTGATAGAGCGCGCGATCGGCCCGGGCCATCACCGCCTCGAGCGCTTCGCCTTCGGCATGAGCTGCGATGCCGATCGATATCGTAACATTGCCGATGGACTCCTCGACGCCGTCGGCGCGCCGGATCCGGCCGCGCTCGACCATGGCGCGCACACGTTCGGCCAGCTCGGCGGCACCGGCGGCGGAAGTGTGATCGAGCAGCATCGCGAACTCTTCACCGCCGATGCGCGCGCAGTGGCCCTTGCCGCTGACACACACCTTGAGCACATTGGCGACCGCGGCGATGACCTTGTCGCCGAGCAGATGCCCGTGATTGTCGTTGATCGATTTGAAGTGATCGATATCGACGATACCGATGCTGTAGCCGCGCAGGCCCGCGGCACTCGTGCGCCGCGCCTGCTCGTCGAAGCCACGACGGTTGAGCAGTCCCGTCAATGGGTCGGTCAAAGCCAGGCCCTGCACCAGTTCGAGCTCCTCGCGCAGGCGCACGACTTCCTCCGTGCTCTTTTTCAGGTGCTCCTGGAACACTTGGGTCTTGACGCGGACATTGGTGGTGTCCTCGATCAGCGAGCTGACCACGCCGGTGAGTGCCTGCTGGTCGAGATCGTCGCGCAACCGTCGCTCGTAGGTCGTCAGCTCGCTGCCGTACTGCTGCACCTCGGCACCGGCCTCGCCGGCGACCTCCTGCACCTCGCCGACCAGCTGCTCGATGTCCGCGCGCACCCGCGCCGAAGTTTCAATGTCGCGCATCGCGACATGCTCATCAAACAAGCGCGAGATGTCATCGTCGGTCAGAAGCTGGTCATTACCGAGGCGCGCATCGACGGCGGCGCGCAGTCGCGGGTTGGTGTTCGCGACGTATTCGTACCAAACCGCATAACTTAACGGATGGAAGCCCGCGGCGTGGCGGGCCATCAAGGGCAATATCATGCGGAGCAATTCGGCCGTTTGCTCGCGCGTTTCTTTATAACGCATACCGGCACGGTCCCTGTCGGACGCCTTGTGGCTCATCCCGCGCGCGGTAAGGATTATCTACGTTATGCCCCGGCTGCGATAGAGCCTTGCAGTACCCGGCGCGCGGTCCCGCGTCTCAGTCGAACGACGCGCCGCTCGCCTCCAGCAGACGGTAGCGCCAATAGTGCAGCTGCGAGGCATCGGCATAGACGTCGACATCGGCGCTGTATTCGATGCCGCTCGGTGCGCGGTTATCCCACAGGATATCGAACCAATTGAGCGCCTCCGCGGCGGCGGGCGCGCTGGCTGGTGCGTCCGCCAGCATGCCGGCGGCGAGGTTATAGTCGTCCAGGTCGCCGCGGCTGAGCTCCGCGGTACCGACCATCAGTCGCACGCGCCCATTGCTGCGGATCAGTATGAGTCCTGGGCTAAATTGCTCCCCGTGCGTGCGATACCAGCGTACGCGCACGGCACCGTCGCTGGCCGCCACGAGCTCGCTAGCGACCTGCCGATTCGGAAAGCCGTCGCGCGCGTAGCCATACGCATCCTTGCCGGGATCGAGCAGTACCCGCACCGCGGCGCCGCGACGGCTCGCATCCACCAATGCGGTCACCAACGCGCGTTCCGACAGATACAGCGCCGCAAGCTCGATCGAAGCGCCGCGACCGGTTGCAGCGATCGCATCCAACAGCGCGTCCCGCAGCGCTCCCTCCGTGGCGATGCATACGCGCGTGTCGGCCGCGGCGTTTTGGGTCACCGCCTCGATCTGAGCGTCCTGGTGCAGCCGCCGCACCTGCGCCTGCAGTGCCTGCGCATCGTTCCATCCGGAAAATTGCGCCACCACGAATTCCGCTTCGAGCAGCGGCTCGAGCACCGAGCCGCGCAGCTGCAGCGCGGTGGCCGTGTGGATGCCGGCTTCCGCGTGCAGCGGCCGCGAGAACACCACACCGACCAGGTGCGCGGCGCCGTCGTCGGCGATCAGGAACTGCCGGTGGCTGCGCTGGAAACCGTGCAGTTGTGTCCAGGCGGCAAACGCTACCGATACCGGCCCCACCCCGGCGGGATTGGGCCAGCTGCCCGCCGCGTTGACATCGCCGCCCCAGCGACAGCACAGCGTCAACAACGCCTGCGACGCGGCATCGGGAACCCGCAGTCGGGCCACATCGACAGTGACGACATCGATTCCTGCCGCGCGCAGCGCCTCAATCGTGTGCTGCGTGCCATTCAACAGCGTCGTCGTGGGGTCGGTTACCAGCAGCGCCCGCAGTGCCGGCTGCTCGGCCTTGCGGCGTAACAGGGCCTCGGCGAGGTCCGTTGCCAGCGACGGGGCGGTGCGCAGCCGTGCGGCGGCCGGGCCGGCAGCCGGCAGGTCACCGAACAACCCGGTGTCGATCAGTACGAAGGTGCGCGCGCTCGCGATCATCTGCAGCAACGCCGCCTGAATCTGCTGCTCAACCAGCGGCTGGCCGCGCGCATCGGCCGCAGTTTGATCGCGCAGAAAGCGCAACTGAGCGCTGGGTATCGACTGCCATTGGCTCCGAACGTGTACGCCCGGTGGCAGGCGCTTCTGCATCTGCAACATCGCCGTGGCGAGCAGGACGAGCAGGAGCGCCGCCAGGCTCGCGCGCCAGAGCCAGCGCATCTTAGGCCGAAACGGGTCTTAGATTCGGAATCGAAGCCGCAGCCACAGGTATCAGTTTCGCAAACGCAGGCGATCCGCCTTGCTGCGAAGCCAGCAGCTCCAGCAACCCCTCGATGCTGCGCGGCTCCCCGAACAGTTGGCCCTGCGCTTGGTTGCAGTGGCACTCGCGCAGGAACTCGAGCTGACGAACGGACTCGACGCCCTCGGCTACTACCTCCATCCCGAGGCTGTGGCCCATGTCGATGATGGTCCGCACGAGCACGGCGTCGGCTGGATCGTCGGCCGCGTCGCGCACGAACGACTGGTCAATCTTGAGCGTCCCAATTGGAAACTGCTGTAACGCCGAAAGCGAGGAATAGCCGGTGCCGAAATCATCGATCGACAGGTGCAACCCCATGGCATGCAGCTGATCGAGCATCTTCACCGTGCGGCGTGGATCCGCCATCAGGGTGGTTTCGGTAATCTCAAGCTCGAGATTCTGCGGCGGTACGCCGTGGCGTTCGAATACCGAGCGGCAATTGAGGATGAAGCTCGCCTGCTTGAGCTGCTTGAGCGACAGATTGAGCGATACGCGACCGGGGTCGGCGATATGCCGGCGCAGCGCGCGAAAGTCCATGCAGACGCGCTCGAGGACCCATTCGCCGATCGCGCTGATCAGATCGTTCTCTTCCGCGATTGGAATGAAGTGCGACGGCGGAATGTCGCCGTGACCCGGCAGCCGCCAACGCAGTAAGGCCTCAGCGCCCACCACACGGCCATCGCGCACGTCGACCTTGGGTTGATAGCGCACGACGAATTCATCGCGTTCGACCGCGCGCCGCAACTTGCTCTTGAGCATCAGCCGCTCGACCGCGGCGGCATTCATCTCCGGCGAATAGAACGCAAACGTATTGCCGCCATTCTGTTTGGAGTAGTACATCGCAGCATCGGCGTTGCGGATCAAATCGATAACGTTCTCGGCGTCGCGCGGACAGAGCGCTATGCCGATACTGACCGTCAGGAACACTTCCTGTTGATTGATGTGGAAGGCATCTCCGGCGGCATTGAGCACGGTACGCGCGAGCTGCGATACCTGGCCGCTGGCTGTGGCGGCATCGGCGCTCAGACCATCCACAAATAGCGCGAACTCATCGCCGGCAAGCCGGCCGAGCACCGCATCGGCGCGCAGTACCCGCGTGAGTCGCTCGGTCAATACCTCGAGCACGCGGTCGCCGGAGGCGTGGCCGAAGGTGTCGTTCACTTCCTTGAAATGATCCATGTCGATATAGAGCATCGCCACGCCGTGTCCGCTGCGGCGCACGCGCGCGATCGCCTGCTGCAGCAGATGCTGGAACTGCATGCGATTGGGGATCTTGGTCAACGCGTCATAGCGCGCCAGATAGCGGATACGGCGTTCGGCGCGCTTGCGTTCGGTAATGTCGCGCGCAACGTAGATGTCGCCAAAGAATTGCGGGTCGTCGGTCGAAATGGTAGAGCCGACAAACGACACGGGAATCGTCTGCCCAGCCTGGGTGTGCAGCACGGTCTCGCCAGCCTGGCGCGCGATCTGTACTGCATCGGCGCCGGCCGCGCCGACGGCAGCGCTCGCACCATCCGCACCGATGGTCCCGGTCCTGGCCGCACCATCGGCGTCGGCAGGCTGATCGAGCAGGGCGGCAATGTTCTTGCCGATCAATTCCTGCTCGCTGAACCCGGTCAGTCGGAAAGCGGCTTCGTTCGCGACCCGAATCGCGCCGCCCGGGGCTGTGACGAACACGGCGTCGGTCAAGCTGTTGAGCACGCTGTAGAGGTAGTTGCGTGAGAAGGTCGTACTGCGCAGCGCCTGGCGCATACGCTCGAAGGCATGCTCCAGTTCGCCCAGGCGGTCGCGGCGCGTGCTGACCACCACCTGCGTGAACTCGCCGCGGCTCATCTGCTCGGAGGCAGCGATCAGGGCGCGTACCGCTCGGTCGAGGCGGTTGCGCTGCTGCCACGACCAGAATCCAGGCACCATGACCGCCAATGCCGCGAACACTCCGGACAGAAGTACGACCGACATGGGTATATTGGAGTGGCCGGCGAGATAGCCGAACAATGCCGCCACCCCGATAAACAGGGTGCACAGTAGCAAGACGACGTATCTGAACTGCAGGCCGTGCACGGACGGTCCTCCGAGGCGCTGGCGCCGGTGGGCTTATAGAATGATGCCGGATGTTCCGTCGCTGGGCTACTCACTAATGCAAGAATTTAGCCTTGAGGAGTTGACCGGCCGTGTGCGCTCGCACGTGGTGGAGGTCGAGGACCCGCGCTGCACCCTGCATCGGGCGGTGGTAGCGCCGTTTCTGGCGCTGCGCGCGGCCGCCAGCGAAGCCGGCATGGAGCTGGCGCCGACCTCAACGTTTCGTGATTTCTCACAGCAATTGAGGATCTGGAACGACAAGTTCCGGGGCGCAAGGCCACTGCTTGACCAGGACAGTCGCCCCCTGGACCCCCGCGCCATGAGCGCTGAGCAGATCGTCGATGCCATCCTGCGGTGGTCGGCGCTGCCCGGCGCAAGTCGGCATCATTGGGGCACCGAGATCGACGTCATCGACCGCAAAGCCCTGCGCGAGGGCCAGCGGCCGCAACTGGTTCCGGCGGCATTCGCGGCCGGGGGCGCCTTCGCAAGGCTCGGAACCTGGCTGTCGCAACACTGTGAGCAATACGGGTTCTACCGGCCCTACGATGTCGACCGCGGCGGCGTGCTCCCTGAGCCCTGGCACTTGAGCTACGCGCCGATTTCCAGCCGTGCGCTCGCGCAGCTGACCCTCGATGCCTTGGCGCGGACCCTGAGCAGCGCAGCGATCGATGGCGCCGCGGTGATCAACGCGCGGCTGCCGGAGATTTACCAGCGTTACGTGCTCGCGGTGGCGCCGCCCGGGATGGCGGCGCTGGCAGGCATCAATCCCGCAGCCAGGCCTTCTTGAAATAGCCGAGCATGAGCCCGCGCACGCGCGTCAGCGTATTCGGATCCGCTGCGTGCAACGGCGGATTGCGCCGCAGCAGACGCCAACTTTCGCTGCGCAGCACCTGCTCGAGATACTGCATGTTGCGGTCGATCATTTCGAGATAGGGATTGCGGCCGTCAAATAGCGGTTCCAAGTAGCGATAGGCGCGGTCGAACTGGCGATCGAGGCGCTTGGAGCGCGTCTCGGCGACGAATTGCGGCGTTTGCCGCAGTAGATCCAGACCCGAGGCGTAGCGGATGGCATGCCCCTCACCCAGTGCGACGCCGCCGAGCACGAACTCGGGATAGAGACGATCGCGGCATTTCTCCAGATAACAGCGATCGGACATCTGCGCGATCATGTCGGCAGTGCCGAGCAGGTGACCGAGCTTCAGATCACGCGCGTCGTCGGTATCGATGTCGCTGAATGGGCGCTCATAGCCGGTGAAGTGCAGAATCTGCGCGGCCACCGGCGCCCAGGGCGCGAGCCCGATGCAAGGCAGGTACTCGCGGAGGAATTCAACGCCACGGCTGACATGATTGCGCGTGAACTCGGCCCCGTTGCTCTGCCCCCGATCGGTGCTGCGGCGTAGATAACCGACGTCATGAAACAGGGCCAGGATGATCCCGGCTACCGCGCGCTCGGATCCGAGCTGCCACAAGGACTCGGCCTGGCGCTCGTAGCCCACCGTTAACCGTGCCATCGCGAGCGTGACATCGAGCGTGTGCTGACGATCGTGGTAGACGGTGTCGACGCCGGCGTAGCCGGGCATCCGGCCTGCGAACAGCGCATCGAAATCAGCGAATGCGCGCTCGAGCGGTGCCCGCACGAACTGCGGCCAGACCGACACCAGCAGCTGCTCGACCGCCCGCAAAACCGCGGGGGCCGAACTCACGCGCACGCTGTTGGTGATGTCGTAATCGCTGCGGCGGATGCTGGGCGTATCCATGACACTGTCCGGCCCTGTCATCGTAGAGAGTCTAGGCTTGTGCGAGTACCACCACCTGCGACGCGCCGCACAGTTCCGGCGCGTTCGCCGACCTGTCGGGATGCCGCCCCGCGCCCTAGGAAGCGGTTTGATAAGCTTTTCAGGCGGTTAGAGCTGTGCCGTATGAGCGGATGATCCCCGAGGCGCACACTCTATACTTGCAACTGTCCGCCAGCACCTTAGCTGACGCAGCGAATTCCTGGAGACCAAACTTGACCGATACCCCACCTGCGTACGCGCCGCCGAAAGTCTGGACCTGGAACAAGCCAAACGGCGGTCAGTTTGCCGGCGTCAATCGGCCCATCTCCGGCTCGACTCACGACAAGGAGCTGCCGATCGGCAAACATCCATTGCAGCTCTATTCGCTCGGCACACCGAACGGCCAAAAAGTCACGATCATGCTGGAAGAGTTACTCGCGCTCGGCCGCAGCGGCGCTGAGTACGACGCGTGGCTGATCAACATCCGCGAAGGCGAGCAATTTGGCAGCGGCTTCGTGGCGGTGAACCCCAACTCCAAGATCCCCGCGCTGGTCGATCGCAGCGGTCCTGCCCCGGTCCGGGTGTTCGAATCCGGTGCCATTCTGGTTTATCTCGCGGAGAAGTTCGGCGCGTTCCTGCCGACCGAGACCGCTCCGCGTGCCGAGTGCCTGTCCTGGCTGTTTTGGCAGATGGGCAGCGCGCCCTATCTCGGCGGCGGCTTCGGCCATTTCTACGCGTACGCGCCGACCAAGATCGAATATGCAATCGATCGTTATGCCATGGAGGTGAAGCGCCAGCTCGATGTGCTCGACCGTTGCCTTGCCGGTCGAAAGTACGTCGCGGGCAGTGACTACACGATCGCCGATATCGCGATCTTTCCTTGGTACGGCGGTTTGGTGAAGGGGTGGGCGTATAACGCCGCCGAGTTTCTCAGCGTGCAGGATTACAAGCATGTGCTGCGCTGGGCGGATATGTTGCTCGAGCGGCAGGCCGTGCAGCGTGGACGCATGGTGAACCGTACCTTCGGCGAGCCCTCTAGCCAATTGCGCGAGCGTCATGACGCCAGCGATTTTGCGAGGAAGACTGCGGACAAACTGGCGTCAAGCTAAATTCATCCTATCCCCCTAGACAGGATACACGAAGGCGGCATAGGATCGCGCCAGTTGCATTGCGGCGGGAGCCATCGCGCATTGGACATTAGCTGTAGAAGAGACGCTTGGCGCTGCGCCCGACGCGGCGGTCTCCCGGCCCGATAACGCCCGCATTGAGCGGGCGCCACCCCGCCGAGAGCGGGAACCCCATCAGAGCCGAGACCGCGCGGTCTTTCTCGATCTTCCCTCCAAGACTCTTTTTCGATCCGACGTTCCATGAACGGCTTACGGTGTCATTGGCACTCGGAGTCGATCGGGTGGGCGATAAGGCCGCGCGCGAGGCGCGGCCGGCGGCAACTGACGAGCTAGAGCCGGAAATTTGAGGCTGCTGAGATTACCGACAAGGGCGCGCGCGTGAAGTTCTTTTCGAGACTCTACTATTGGCTGCGAAAGGCATCGAAGGCGGTTCGCCTATACCTAATCCTGGCCGGTCCCGGCATCGTCGTGATGGTCGCGGATAACGATGCCGGCGGTATCACGACTTACGCGGCCACGGGGGCAAAGTACGGCTATCACCTGATCTGGTTCCTGCTGATTCTCATCCCCGTCGCCTACTACGTTCAGGAGATGACCGTGCGCCTCGGGACTGTCACCAAGCGCGGCCACGCCGAGGCGATCTTCGATGGCTTCGGGGCGTTCTGGGGTTGGTTCTCGCTGCTCGACCTGATGATTGTCGATTGGCTGACCCTGGTCACCGAGTTCGTCGGCATGACGGCGGCACTCGCGATCTTCGGTGTGGCGCCATGGATCACCGTCGTCGCGGTCATCGTGCTGATGGC
>JBIODE010000041.1:0-12432 GCA_044440325.1 Steroidobacterales bacterium | reverse complement strand
GGCTTCAAGTTTCGGACCACGTCGCATCGTCTCTCCCTCGAAATCCAGTCTACAGTTGGACATCGAGGGTTCATAAACATTCAATGAATTAACAACTCAGAACACTAGTGAATCACAGTGGCAGCAGCCTGCGCCAGCGCGCCAAATTGGGCCGGTGCGAGCGTCTCGGCGCGCACGCCCGGATCGATCCCGAGGGCGGCAATGTGCTCGGCGGTGAGGTAGCGGGACAGAGCGTTGCGCAGAGTTTTACGCCGCTGACTGAAGGCGGCTGCGACCACCGGGCCGTAGAGCTCCCCGGTCGCCCAGGCCGGCGGCGCCGCGATGACTTCGAGCCGCACGACCGCGGACCATACCCTCGGCGCCGGCCGGAACGCCCCGGGACCGACGTCGAGCACGCGCGTGGCATGGACGAATGGCGCGAGCATGACCGTGAGGCGGCCGTAATCGGCGCTGTCCGGTGCGGCAAGCATGCGGTCCACCACTTCCTTCTGCAGCATGAAGTGCATGTCGGCGATCGGCTCGCGGCATTTGAGCAGTCGAAACAGTAGCGGCGTCGAAATGTTGTACGGCAAGTTTCCAACCAGCCGCAGCGGCGCGCCGCGCGTGCGGGCGAGCGCGGCCCAGTCGAACTCGAGCGCATCGGCCGTGTGCAGCACGAAGCCTGTTTCCTGCGCAAACTCGCGCTGCAACTCGCGCGCGAGGTCACGATCGATCTCGATCGCGTCGAGGCGGCCGGCCGCCGCCAGCAGTGAGCGCGTCAACGCACCGTGGCCGGGGCCGATCTCGACCAGGGCCTCGCCGGGGCGCGGTGCAATGCGCTCGACGATGCGCGCGATCACCGCTCTGTCATGCAGGAAGTGCTGGCCGAAACGTTTGCGGGCGCGTATCAACGGAGAGGCCGCGCGCCTTGCGCCATTGCCGCGGCGGTCTCGATCGCGGCGATGAGACTGCCCGCCTCGGCGGTGCCGCTGCCCGCCAAATCGAGCGCCGTGCCGTGATCCACCGACGTGCGGATGATCGGCAGCCCGAGCGTGATGTTGACCGCCTCGCCGAATCCTGCGGCCTTGAGCACCGGCAGTCCCTGATCGTGGTACATCGCGAGTACTGCGTCGTACCCTTTGACGTGTCGCGGGACGAAGAGGGTGTCGGCCGGGAATGGACCCTCGACTGCGAGTCCGTGCGCGCGTGCGGCGGCAATGGCCGGCATGATGATGCGCTGTTCTTCATCCCCCAGATGACCGCTCTCGCCGGCATGCGGATTGAGGCCGCAGACCGCAATGCGTGCCTGCGGCAAGGCCCAATAGACCCCGAGCGCGTGCGCGAGAATCCGCAGCTGCGCGAGCAGTCGTGGGACGCTCAGGGCATCGCTGACCGCGCGCAGCGGCAGGTGCGTCGTCGCGAGTGCGACGCGCAGCCCGCCGGCCACGAGCAGCATGACCGGCAGCGGCGCGTGCGTGCGGGCGGCGATGTATTCGGTATGGCCACTGAAGGCGACCCCGGCATCGTTCAGAACGCTCTTCTGCACCGGTGCGGTCACCAGCGCGGCGAACTCGCCGGCCAGGCAGCCGTCGACGGCGCGATCGATCAGGGCGAGCACCTGCGCGGCATTGCGGACGTCGAGCTGGCCGGCGATGCACGGGGCCGCCAGCGGAGTGTGCAGGACGGTCAGCCGACCGGCGGTGCGCTCCGGTGGCACGTCGGCGTGGTAGTCGATGAGCTCGCAGTCCAGACGCAGCAGCTGCGCGCGGGCGCGCAGCTGCTCGCGGTCGGCGAGGCAGACGAGCGCGGCTTCGCGCGCGCGCGCCGCGGCGGCCAGGCATAGATCCGGGCCGATGCCGGCGGGCTCGCCGGCAGTCAGCGCGATAACGCCTGCGCGCTGCTGCGGCACCGGGGGTCTAGAGCTTGATCTCGACGTAGGATTCGTCGCGCAGCTGCTGCAGCCACAGCTCGGTGGCTTCTTCGCTGCGGCTGTCGCGCAATGCCGTGTAGGCCCGCTCGCGCGCGGCGGTGTCGGTATTGTCGAACTCGCGCCGGCCGAGCATTTGGATCAGGTGCCAACCGAACTGCGTATGGATCGGCTCGCTGATCTCATTGTCCTTCAACCCCGCCGCCGCTTCCGCGAATTCCGGCGCGTAAGCATCGAGTTGCGACCAGCCGAGGTCGCCGCCGTTGACCGCCGAGCCGGGGTCCTGTGATGTAGTCTTGGCGAGCACGGCGAAATCCTCGCGGCCGGCGAGCAGCTGTTCGCGCTCGCGCTCGAGCTTCTGTTTCACGGTGGCGTCGTCCTGAAGCTCGGTGGTCATGATGAGGATGTGACGCAGATGCACCTGCTGGATGATTTGCGGCCCGCCGGCCGCGCGGATTTCGTTGAGCCGCACGATGTGAAAGCCGGTCGGCGTCTGCAGAACGTCGCTGAGGTCGCCCGGTTTGAGCGTGCCGATGACGTCAGTCAGGAAAGTCGGCAGCTCATTGCCCTTGCGCCAGCCGAGCGCGCCGCCCTCGAGGGCGGTCTGACTCGCGGAATAGGTGACCGCAAGCTTCGCGAAATCCTCGCCCTTGCGCGCGCGTTCGGCGATTTCATGCGCCTGTTTGCGGAGCTGCTCCCGTTGCGCCGGCGTCGCCTCCTGGGCGACGGCAATCAAAATGTGTGAGACGTTGTATTCATTCGCGGCCGAGGCGGTGCGCTTCTCGTGCTCGAGATACTGATCGAGCTCGCGCGGCGTGATGCTGATGCGCTGCAAGACGTCGCGCTGGCGTAGCAGCTGCCGCTGAATCTCGCGCCGCAGCTCGCTGCGGTAGTCGGAATAACTCACGCCCTCGCCGGCGAGCTTCTCGGGCAGCTGCGCGAACGTCACGTTGTTGCGCTTGGAGATGTCTTCCATCGCGGCGTTGAGCTGCTCGTCGGATACTTTGATGCCGGCGCGATCGGCGTGTTGCGCCTGGATCTCCTCCAGGACCAGCCGCTCGAGGACCTGCTGGCGCAGCACGTCATTAGCGGGCAGCGCGACATTTTGGGTGCGCAAACGTGCGGCAATCTCCTCTGTCTGGCGGCTGAGCTCGCTCTCGAGGACCACGCCATCGTTGACGACCGCGACCACGCGATCGAGCAGCATGCCGTGCGTGGACAGCTCGCGCGCCGGGCTCGAGGCGGCGCCGACGAAGAGGATCGCGGCGAACAATAAACGAAGGCTGCGCTGCATTAATTTCCTTTCCAACTCAAGGGCTTGTACCGGCAGGGGGAGAGTATCCTCGAATCGACTGTTGAAGGAAAGCATCAGCCCCGGTTCCGACATTTGAAAGACCCGTGAGTTCCAGTTGCAGATAAAAGCCGGTATCGCGCTCGCCGGTGCGGGTGCTGATCGATCGGCGCACCACGGCGCGCATGCCCCAACAGTCGCCGCGAAACTGGAATCCCGCGAAATCATCGATCGATTTATGGCCCTGCAGCGAATAGACCGCACGGCCGTACGCATCCCAATGGTGGCTGACGGGCCAGGCAAAGGACGCGTCGGCCTGCTCGATGACCCCCTGCTGAAAGCGATAGCCGAAATTCGCGACCTTGCCGCCGTCGGGGCGGTACTGCAGATTGACGTCGGTCCGGCTGATTTGCGAGATATCGTGCGCCGTGGCCACGTCGAGCTGCACGGTCCAGTGGCGATAGGCCGTCAGATCGATCTCCGAGACGATGCCGGAACTTGGATTCGCAGCGAGCACTTCGGCCGGCAGCGTGACTTGCGGCGATTGCAGCGCAAAGGTGCGGCCGATGGTCGCGCTCAGATAACGCATGCCGCTGGCGCTTTCGAACATGTTGGTCGTCAACGCCGCCGTCAACTGGTTGGCATCGCCGATGCGATCCACACCGACGTAGCGGTTCGGCTGGAACAGTTCAATGATGTTGGCATCGGGCGGGGCCGTGTCGAAAATCGGCAGCTGCGACTGCTCGCGGTAGGGAATGTAGACGTACATCAGTCGCGGCTCGAGCGTGTAGTTGCGCACGCCGTTGGCGCCCGCCAGACGCTCGAACTGCAGACCGGAATCTACCGTGAGGATCGGCAGATTGCGCGACGGCGAGTTGTCGGCACCGCCGGTATCGCGCAAGGCGTACTGGGTGTACTCCCAGGCCGCACTCGGGCGCAGATAATAGCCGGGGCCTTGCAGGTCGTAATCGAGCTTGGGACGCAGATCGAGACGCGCACCGGTGACGCCGCTGTTGCGCGTGAAGTTCACGAACTCGCTTTCGAAGCTCAGATTCAGGTCAGGCAGGGGTGGCGGGGACCAGAGTGATGCGGCCGTCAGACGCGGCAGCTGCACGTAAGGCCGGTCGGCCGGCGCGAGCGTCTGATCGAGCGTCTGGAACTGCAGCAGCTGCGCATTGAATCGCCAGAGGTCGTCGCGGTGAGTCAACTGCAGATCGCGCGGCAGGAAAGCGGTGCTGGTCACCTGTGAGCCCTGGGCAAAATCTTCCAAGTACTGCGGGTCGCTGACATTCTCTGCGGCGATGTCGGCGCGCCAGTTGTCCGGCAGTTCGAGCCGGTCGGTGATGCGCTCATGGCTGCGATCGCTGCCGAACACCCGATCGCTCGGCAGGTAGTTGGCCGCGACGGTGCCGCGGTTCTCCGCGGTCAAGAAACGATATTCGATCCCGCCGTCCACGCCGCGATTGCCGTAGATGGTCGGCGTGAGCGTCATGTCCTGGTTCGGCGCGATGTTCCAGTACCAGGGTGTCCCCAGGGTCAGGCCGCTGCGCGAGTTGGTGCCGAAGGTCGGATAGAGGAAGCCGCTTTGGCGCGTGTTGCTCAGCGGAAAGGAGATCCAGGGCAGGTAAATCAGCGGAATGCCCTCGAAGTCCACCCGCGCACCGTGACCGACGCCGCGGTTGGCGGTGGTGTCGAGGGTGATCTCGCGCGCGCGAATCTGCCAATCGCTGCGGTTCGGCGGGCAGCTGGTGTAGGTCACGCGGCGCAGGTCAAAGATGCCGCCCGGACGCATGTCCATCGATTGTGCGGTTCCGCGGCCCGGCCGTTGGAGAAATTGAAAACGGGCGTTGCTGAACTGCGCGTCCAATTCGGTATAAAAGCCGGTGTCCCCTTCGATATGCACGATCGGGTCGGTGTAGCGGACCTGTCCCTCGACCTGCAGCTCATTGCGCGTGCGGTCATAGGTGATCTTGTCGGCGCTGAACATCCGGTTGGACCAATTCACGGTGGCATTGCCCGACAGCACCGTCACGCCGTTCGCGCTGGTGGAAAAATGATCAGCGGAGTAGTCGACCAGGCCCTTGATCTGCTCGGGCGACAACGCCGCGACGCGGATCGGCCGCGCGTCGACGTGCAGTCCCGCAGCAGCGCGATTGTCGCTGGCGCTCAGGGCCGGTTCGGCGGGCGAGTCACTGCAGGGGAGCTCATCGGCGCAGGCCGCAAGCCAGGGTGCGCAGACCATCGGCAGCACCAGCCATCCGCGCAGCTTTAGCAGGGCAATCATTTATGCGGTCATTATAATGGCGCCGCCAAAGGCCGCGGCTCTTCCGCTCCTGACCTTAGGACATGACAGTCACTGACGCGCGCATTGAGCTGATACGCGGCTGGCTCGAACAGGATCTGCACTGGCCGCTCGCGCGGCTCGAGCCGGCCTCCGCGGATGCCAGCTTTCGCCGCTACTTCCGCGTCTGGCGCCGCGATGGCGCGACGCGCGTGGTCATGGATGCGCCGCCGGACAAGGAGGATATCGCTCCGTATCTGCACGTCGCCGCGCTGCTCGAGCGCTGCGGTGTCCATGTGCCGCATATCGAAGCGGCCGACCGCGAGCGCGGCTGCGTGCTGCTGGAAGACCTGGGACAGACTCCTTATCTCACACGGCTGCAATCCGGCATCGATGTCGAGCGCCTGTACGGGGATGCGCTCGAGGCGCTGTTGCGCATTCAGATCGAGGGCCGTGCGGCGGCTGCGACCCTGGCGCCTTACGACCGCGCAGTGCTCGAGCGCGAGCTGCGGCTGATGCCCGAATGGTTCTGCGAGCGCCATCTGCGCTTGCGGCTGCAGGCCGATGATCGGGCGATCCTCGAGCGCAGCTTCGACCTGCTGATCGCGGCGGCGTTGGCGCAGCCGCAGGTATTTGTCCATCGCGACTACCACTCGCGCAATCTGATGCTCGTCGCCGAGCGCAATCCGGGGATCATCGATTTTCAGGACGCGCTGCACGGACCGATCGGCTATGACCTGGTGTCGCTGCTGAAGGACTGCTACATCGCCTGGCCGCGAGCGCGCGTCGAAGGCTGGGTGCGCGGTTTTCACCGGCAGCTGCACCGACGCGGCTTCGACACCGGGGCCGATGAGGCGCAGTTCCTGCGCTGGTTCGACCTGATCGGCGTGCAGCGGCATATCAAGGTGCTCGGCATTTTTGCGCGCCTCTGGTATCGCGACGGCAAGGGCTCCTACCTGCGCGATCTGCCGCTGACGCTTGACTACCTGCGCGACACCAGCGCGCGCTACGACGAGCTCGCAGGGCTCAGTCATTGGCTCGAGCAGCGTATCGTGCCGGAATTCACCGCGGCGAATGCACGTGCATTGGGCACGGCCGGCTGATGGGTCGGCCCGCGACGGCAATGGTATTGGCAGCCGGCCGCGGCGAGCGGCTGCGGCCGCTGACCGACCATACGCCCAAGACGTTGCTGCAGGTGCGCGGCAAGCCGCTAATCGCCTACCATCTCGAGGCGTTGGCGCGCGCCGGCATCCATGAGGTCGTGATCAATCTCGCCTGGCTCGGCGCGCAGATCCAGGCCGCGCTCGGCGATGGACACGCCTGGGGGGTGCGCATTCGCTATAGCGATGAGGGCAGCGAGGCCTTGGAGACCGGCGGCGGCATTTTTCAGGCGCTACCGCTATTGGGCCCGCAGCCGTTTGTCATCGTCAACGGCGACATCTTTACCGACTTCGATTTCGAGTGCCTGCGCCTGGAGACCGAGGCGCTCGCGCACCTGGTGCTGGTGCCCAACCCGCCGCACCACCCGCACGGCGATTTCACGCTGGACGGCGCGCTCGTGCGGCCGAAGGGAGCGCCGCGCTTCACCTATGCGGGGATCGGTGTCTTTCGACCCGAGTTTTTTTCCGGCTGCACGCCGGGGCGGTTTCCGCTGCTGCCGCTGCTGCAGCGAGCCATCAGCGCGGGACGTCTCTACGGTGAGGCCTATCAGGGCCGGTGGACCGACGTCGGTACCGCCGAGCGGCTGGAGTCCTTGCAGGCATCCAGGTGATCGCGGAGGATGTCAGCATGAATTCGCTCAAGGGGATTCCCCTCGTCACGGATACGCCGCCGGCGGCCGGTGCGGCTGGTGCGGCGGTGCGCGATGGTGAGGCGGCCGTTCGCAGCGGCGAGAAATATCGGACGCCGCAGGGCTTTGCCGCGATCAAGGATGGGATCAAGACGCAGGCCGAGGTCGATCGCCGCGGACTTGCGGGCAAGCCGCGCTGGCTCAAGGCGCCGCTCGCCGTCGGCGAAGGCTACGACTTCGTGCGGCGTACCGTACGCGAACATCGGCTCGCAACCGTGTGCGAGGAAGCCAAGTGCCCGAATATCGGCGAGTGCTGGAACGCCGGCACCGCCACGATCATGCTGATGGGGGCCGTCTGCACCCGCGCGTGCCGCTTCTGTGCGGTCGACACCGGCAATCCGCGCGGCTGGCTCGATGCCGATGAGCCCGCGAACGTCGCCGCCAGTGTCGCGCTGATGCAGCTGCGCTACATCGTGCTGACTTCGGTGAACCGCGACGATCTGCCGGATGGCGGCGCGCGGCACTACGCCGCCTGCGTGCGCGCGATCAAGCAACGCACGCCACAGACCGCGGTCGAAGCGCTGACTCCGGATTTCCAGGGCGTCTTGCGCGATGTGGAAATCGTGGTCGACTCAGGGTTGGAGGTGTTCGCGCAGAATGTCGAGACCGTGCGGCGGCTGACGCATCCGGTGCGCGACCCGCGCGCCGGTTACGCGCAGACTCTGGCGGTACTCGCGCACGCGAAACGATACCGGCCCGGCGTGCTCACGAAGACCAGCTTGATGCTGGGTCTGGGTGAGACCGAAGCCGAGATCGCGCAATGCATGGACGAGCTGCGCGCGGCGGGTGTCGACATCCTGACGCTCGGGCAGTATCTGCGGCCGACCGTCAATCACCTGCCGGTCATGCGCTTTGTCGCGCCGGATGAGTTCAACCGCTACCGTGAGTGGGGGCTCGCGCGTGGCTTTCGCGAATGTGTCGCTGGTCCGCTGGTTCGCTCGAGCTACCGTGCCGAGCAGGTGCTGGCCGGTAACAATGTCGGCCTCGATAACCGCACCGGCCCCAGTCCCGAACACCGGGCCACGAATTCGGCATGAATGCGCGCCTGCGGCCTCTGCCTGCCGCGCAGCCACGGATCAAGTGGCTCGGCCGCGCGCCTTACGAGGCCACCTGGCGCGCGATGCAGCGCTTCACCGACGAGCGCGACGCCGTTACGCCCGATGAGATTTGGCTGCTCGAGCACGAACCCGTGTTCACGCTCGGCATGAACGCCAGCCGCGCGCACGTGCTGGCACCCGGCGATATTCCGGTCGTGTCGATCGATCGCGGCGGCCAGGTGACCTATCACGGCCCGGGGCAGCTGGTCGTCTATCCGCTGATCGATATTCGTCGCGCCGGACTCGGCGTGCGCGAGCTCGTGACAGCGCTCGAGCGCAGCGTCATCGATTATGTCGCGCGTTTCGGCATCGACGCCGACTGCCGCCCAGGCGCGCCGGGCGTGTACGTCGAGGCTCGCAAGCTCGCGAGCGTGGGACTGCGGATCCGCCGCGGCGGCAGCTATCACGGCATGGCGTTCAACGTTCATATGGATCTGGAGCCGTTCGAGCGCATCAACCCGTGCGGTTACGCGGGCTTGCAGATGACGCAGCTGGCTGCGCTGGGGGGGCCGGACGACGTCGAGCAGGTCGCCGGCGAATTCGTGTCGGTGTTGCTATCCCGACTGGCGCCCGCCGTAACTACCTAATTCCAATGACTTTATTAAGTGCCCGAATATCTCCGGGGTAAGACTGATCCTACGCCGGGGGGAGCTGGCGTCTCAGGCGTATGTGATATACTGCGGCGCGATCGTCGACTTCGGTTTTTGGTACTAAGGAGCCGGATTGCCTGCGATCAGGTGACAGGATCTACGCTTCGACGGCTCGTGAGACGCTTTCTCCCTGACCTCAGTGGTTGTTCCTGCCGTAATGCACGACCTTGATGGTCGGATTTAATCGAGAGAGAGTTAGTCACAATGGCCAAGATCTATGTTGGAAACCTGCCGTTCTCAACAACCGAGGCTGAGCTGCGAACCTTGTTTGCTCAGCATGGCAACGTCGAGTCGGTTTCGCTGCCGACCGACCGCGAAACCGGCCGCCCGCGCGGTTTCGGCTTCGTGGAAATGAGCCAGGCTGATGCAGCGCGTGCAATCCAGAATCTCAACGGCTTTCAGATGAATGGCAGACCGTTGCGCGTCAACGAAGCCCAGGACAAACCGCGCACGGGCGGCGGTCGGCCGGGCGGCGGTGGCGGCTTTCGCGGAGCCGGTGCCGGCGGCGGCGGCGGCGGCGGCCGCTGGTAGGAATCGCGACGCAAGCAGCGGAGCAGGACCTGGCAGTAGGACAAGAGGCCCGGAGTGATCCGGGCCTCTTCATTTGGGCATCGGCGCACCGCGTAGGACGGCAACCGTTGCGCGGCCACGGGCGTTTTGATTGACTGCGCGCACACGATGAAAGTCTTCCATTGTGCCCATTGCCAGCAACTGGTTTTCTTTGAAAACACGCAGTGCGTGAACTGTGGGCGCACGCTCGCCTACCTGCCGGATCTGGGGGTCATGGCCTCGCTCGATCAGAGCAATGCGCGCGATCAAGGCAATAACGGGCAGGGCGGCAACCCGCCGCTGTGGCAAACACCGATTCCGCTGGCGCAGGGACGCCGCTATCGTTTATGCGACAACTACAGCCGTTACAACCTCTGCAACTGGGCCGTGGATGCGGGCGACGACAATACCTTGTGCCGCTCCTGCCGCCTCACGCAGGCGGCACCATCGCTCAGTCGGCAGGGTGCCAGGGACGCCTGGTACAAGCTCGAGGTTGCCAAGCGCCGCGTGATCTACAGCCTGTTGCAGCTCGGCTGCCCGGTGGAAAAGCACGGCAGCCGCGATGGTCATGGCCTGGCTTTCGAGTTTCTCGGCGACGGCGACAAGGAGGCGGGCAAGCCGGTGCTTACGGGCCATGCGCAGGGCGTGATCACGGTGAACATCGCCGAAGCCGACGACGCGGAGCGCGAGCGCCGGCGGTTGCAGCTGCAGGAGCCGTATCGCACTCTCGTCGGGCATCTGCGTCACGAGGTCGGCCATTACTATTGGGAGCGGTTGGTGCAAGGCGGCGCGCGCCTCGAGCAATTCCGCGCGGCCTTCGGCGACGAGCGCCGCGACTATGGCGCAGCCTTGAAGAGTCACTACAGCCAGGGCGCGCCGCCCGACTGGCAGCAGCGGTTCGTCAGCGCCTATGCGGCCGCGCATCCGTGGGAGGATTGGGCCGAGACCTGGGCGCACTATCTACATATGACGGACACCCTGGAGACGGCGGTGGCCTGCGGTCTGTCGCTGATGCCTTGGCGCGCAGATGAGCCGGTCTTGAAGCTCGATATCTCGCGCAGCACACCGAATGCTCCGAGCGCGCCGTTCGAGCGGCTGATCAACAACTGGTTCCCGGTTACCTACCTGCTGAACAATTTGAATCGCGGCATGGGCCTGCCGGATGGCTACCCGTTTGTGTTGTCCCCGGCAGCGATCGAGAAATTGCGGTTCGTGCACGAGACGATCGCGGCGGCGGGGGAGCAGGAGTCGATCAAGGAATCGCAGCGCCGATCGGGCACGCAAACGTGGCGTTGAATACGCGGCGTACGCGGCGTAGAGAATCTCAGATCAATTGCAGCTCGGTCGGCGTGACCTGCGGAAAGACGCGCTCGCATTGCACCGGAGTCAACGCCCAGAGCGCACGGAACAGGCCGCCGAGCACGGCGCGGTAATCGTTGAGCACAGGGTAGTCGCGGTCCTGAAATAGCGTCGCGCGCTCGATGCGTTGCTGCGCCCCGGCGATGCGGCCGCCGTTGATGGCGCCGCCGAGCACCCAGTAGACACTGCCGTGGCCGTGATCGGTACCGCGATTGCCGTTTTCGCGGAAGGTGCGGCCGAATTCCGACACCACGACGACGACGGTATTGCTCCATTCGCTGCCGAGCGATTGTGCGAATACCTGCAATCCGCGGCCCAGGCTCTCAAGATTGCTCGCCAGCGCGCCCTGCGCGCCGCCTTCATTCACGTGCGTGTCCCAGCCCCCGACGTCGATAAAGCCAAGCCGGTAGTTGTCGCGCATCAATCGGCCCATGCGCTCGGCCTCGAGCTCAAAGCCCTTGGTCGTCAGGGCCTGACGGTTGGCGCCGTTCATTTCATCGGCCATGGCCTGCGCGACTTCCTGACGCAGCTCCAGCCCGCCGTTGACCGCGGCTTCAAGGCGATGCCCGGCATACATCTGCGCGAGGATGTGTGTCTGACGCTCATCAAACACCGGCTTGCCGACGCTTTTGAGGGCGATGTTCGGCACCGGTGCGTCGCCCTGAAATATCAGCGGCAGGGCATCGGTGAAGGCAATCGGCGCCACGCCGGTCAATACGCCGGAGAGTCGCGCCAGAAAGCCGGAGCGGTAGTCGCGCGTGCCCTTGACCGGCTGGCCGAGCTCGATGCTGTCCTGCGTTTCGAAGTGACTGCGGGACAGATCATCGGTGCCGGTGAACGGGATGAAGGCGGCCTGCCGCGCCGAGTACAGCGTACCGACGCTCTCGCGCACGGCCGGCGCCAGGGCCCAATCGGCATCGAGCGCCAGCGCACCGGTGGCCGCGGAGCTCTCGGGACGCGCAATCGCGATATTCGGTCGCGCCTCGTAGTAGAACGCGCTGGAGTAGGGAATCAGCAGATTGCAGGCGTCGTAACCGCCGCGCAGAAATATCAACAGAAAACGCGCAGCGGTCGCGGGCGCCGCATACAGCCGGCCGGCGACCGTGAGCCCGGCGGCCGCGGCGGCGGCCGCGCCGAGCTGTAGCAGTTTGCGTCGATTCATGGCGGCTCCTGCACTGGCTCAGTAGTAGTTGAATTCGGGCGAAGACAACAAGTAGGTGTTCCATTCGGCCTGTGAGGCCGCGCTCTTGAGCGCCTCGAGCGTGCGCGCCGACAACGTGGCCTCCACGCCCTCGAAGTACAGGCGGTTCGACAGCATCGGGAACCCGGTGCCGCCGGCGCCGGCGCCGGCGCCGCCGCCGGCCACGGCGTCGAACACTCCGGCATTGCCCGAAACGATGGCCCGCGCAAACTCAAAGCGGCGGCGCATCTGTCCCGAGCTGGTCCACGC
>JBIODE010000040.1:0-12460 GCA_044440325.1 Steroidobacterales bacterium | reverse complement strand
GCGTAGCGTCTGCGCCAAGGTCACGATTTCCTCGGTGGTCTGCAGCATCCGCCGAGCGCGCGCCGCGATCGCTTCGCCGGCCTCGGTCAAGGCCACGCGTCGCGGCCGGCGCTCGACCAACTGCACGCCGAGGTAGCTCTCGAGCTTGCGCAATTGCGCCGACAGGGTCGGTTGACTGATGCAGCACTTGGCGGCGGCCCGGCCGAAATGGCGCGTGTCGGCCACCGCGACCAGATAGCGAAGGTCCTTGAGCTTGAGATCGGAGCGCGCCGAGGCCATCTACAGAATCTATCGCGAATACTGGATCAATTGATAGGCGCACTGTACGCCGTTCCCACCGTATTGCCAGCGACGGTATCCGCACTCCGTAGCCGGGCGCAGTGAGCGCACCGGAGACAGCAGCGCTAGAATCAGGCGGTGCAAATTCTGCTGATCGAAGATGACGCCGAAGCGGCGCGCCATGTGCTGCAGGGCTTGCAGGAGAGCGGCTATGCCGCCGAGCACTGCAGCGATGGGCGCGAGGGGCTGTTCCGCGCCACCGAAGGACGCTTCGACCTGTTGATCATCGATCGGATGCTGCCGCACCTCGACGGACTGTCGATCGTGAGTCTGTTGCGGCAGAAGAACGATCGCACGCCGGTGCTGATTTTGAGTGCCTTGGGAACCGTCGATGAGCGCGTCGAGGGCTTGCGCGCCGGCGGTGACGACTACTTGATCAAGCCGTTCGCGTTTGCGGAGCTGCTGGCGCGCGTGGAGGCGCTGCTGCGCCGTAAGGCCGGAGATGGCGCGCAGCAGGGTGTGCTGCGCCTTGCGGATCTCGAGCTCAATGTTCTGGCGCGCCGGGTGACGCGCGGCGGCCGCACGATCGACCTGACGGCAAAGGAATTTCAGCTGCTGGAGTTCCTGCTGCGGCGGGCGGGGCAGGTCGTGACGCGCACGATGCTGCTCGAGGGCGTCTGGAACCTGCATTTCGATCCGCAGACCAATCTGATCGACGTCCACATGAGCCGCCTGCGGGCGGCGATCGACCGTGGCTTCGATCATCAGCTCTTGCACACGATACGCGGCGCGGGCTACGTCATCCGCGACCGCGACCGCGACCGCGACCAGGCGAACGCGTGAGCAGCCGCGCCTTCCGCTCCTCGGCCACGCAGCTGGCGCTGCTCTACGTGTGCATCTGCGCCCTGTGCGTCGGCGGCTTGCTTTGGACCGGCCTGCTGATCACGCAGCGCGGCCTCGAGAGCGAGGTGGATCTGGTCATCACCACCGAACTCGATGCCTTACGCAAGATCTACGATGAAGGGGGCTTCACGCGCCTGGTCGATGCGCTCAAGCGTCGCGCGGACAGTTGGGGCCGCCCGGGCGCGGTCTATCTATTGGCCGATGCGGCCAATAACCCGATCGCGGGCAATTTGAGCGCCTGGCCGCCCCAATGGCAGGCCGACGACCAGTGGCTCGAATTCGACATCATCGCGCGCGAGCGCGGCCAGGATGTCGCCCATCCCGTGCGCGCGCAAGTCTTCAAGCTGGACAAATACAAGCTCCTGCTTGGCACCGACGTGTCCGAGCGCCGGCGCATCTCCGCACGGCTGCGGGCGACGACTCTGTGGGGAATCGGCTTCACAACGGCGCTGTCGGCGCTGATCGGCTGGTGGTACAGCCGCCGCATCGCCGCACGTGTACGAGTGGCGGCGCAGACCTGCGAAAGCGTGATCTCGGGCGAACTCATGCGCCGTTTGCCGCTCAACGGATCGCACGATGAGTTCGACCAGCTCGCTGCTGCGGTCAATCACATGCTCGATCGCATCGAACAGCAAACCGGCGCGGTGCGCGCGACCTTCAACAGCGCCGCCCACGATCTGCGGGCGCCGCTGCACCGGATTCGCGTGCGCCTGGAGGCGGCCGTGCAGCACGGCAGCTGGAGCGAGGCGGCACGCGAGGCAATCAACGACTCGGTCGGGGATCTCGAGCGGGTGCAACGTACGCTCGCGACGCTGCTGCAGATCGCGCAAGCGGATTCTGCGGCAGGACCCGGCGTGGAGGAACCGACCGATCTGGTCGCGATTGCGCACGAGCTGGTCGAGCTGTACGCACCGGAGGCCCGGGAGCGCGGGCTCTCCCTCACCTGCTCGGCGCTGGGGACGGCATCGATCCGCGGCAACAGCCAGTTGCTGGCGCAGCTGCTGGCCAACCTGCTCGAAAACGCCATCAAGTACGTGCCGTCCGGCGGCCACGTTGAAGTACAGGTGCAACGCACCGGGGCCTCCGTGCTGCTCATCGTACGGGACGATGGCCCAGGGATTCCCGAGGAGTCGCGGCACGCGGTGCTGCAGCCCTTTCATCGACTCGAGCGCGACGGCGGAGAGCGCGATGATCGTGGCAGCGGATTGGGCTTGAGTCTGGTCGCGGCGGTCGTGCGACTGCACCGCGGTCGCCTGACTCTGCGCGACAGTCAGCCGGGGCTCGAAGCGCGCTGCGAGTTTCCTGCAGCGGACCTGCCGCAGCAACGAAGTGCGCGTAGCGCGGCAGCGTAGTACGCGCCGCGGCGGAGTCGGGCTGGCATGCTCCAGCCGTCGGCGATCAGACCGCTGCGCTCTTGACGCATCCCGCGATGAATTGTCGCCGCTGCGCCCCTTGAAGCTTCTTCGCCGACGCCTGGGCATTGCAGCGCTTGAGCTTTAGCTGCGCCGGTGTCAACGGACGCGGTGCCACCGTCGCCGGCGGCTTGGCCGTCAGCGGGACCGTGGACGGTGCGGTGGTCTTGGACGGAGAGGTGGTCCCGGATGGTGCGGTGGTCGTGGAGGACGCGCTGGCCGTGGAGGAATCAGGTGTTGAGCTGGACTGTGCGGTGGTCGAACCGGAGCTCGCTGCACTCCAAGCTGCCGCTGTCATTGCCAGGGCAATGACAGCGGCGCGAAGCTGGGCGTGCCGCATGAAGACTCCGGCTGACCTTCGGACCGAAAGCTTACTTGCTGCCGGTGCTGCTGCTGTCGCTGGTCTTCGGGGCGCTCTTGTGGCCCTTGTGCTTGTGGGTCTTCGTCTTGCCGGTCGTGGGGGCCGTGCTGGCGCTCGGGCTGCCGGCGGCCGGGGTTGTCGGGCTATCGGCAGCAAACGCTGCGCCGCCAACCAGCAACGCGGAGCAGGCAAGTGCGGAAATGAGCTTCATCGTCGTTCTCCTAGTGATCCGTATACGCTTGTGGGGCTGCACCACGCAGCACCTGGGCGCGGAGATTAGGCCACTGACCGTTACCATCAACCTAAGCCGACATTACGTTTTCTTAATGAAATCGATGCGCGTCGACCGGCCCCTCTGGCTCGCACTGCTGCTGTGGCTGCATCTGCCTACTGTCGCCGGCGCGCGCAATGTCATCGATGACGATGGCCTGACCGTCTCGGTGCCGCCGCACGTGCAGCGCATCGTCAGTCTGGCGCCGGGGGCGACGGCCGTGCTGTTTGCGGCCGGCGCGGGCGACCGCCTGGTCGGCACCGCGGAATATTCCGATGAGCCTGCCGCGGCGCGACGGATCGTGCGCGTCGGTGACAGTCAGCACTTCGATATCGAGCGCATTCTGGCATTGCGGCCCGACGTCGTCGTGGCCTGGAGCGGGGGCACCGGCGCCGCGCAGATCGAGCGGATGGCACAACTGGGCCTGCCGATTTATCGGCACCGCATGGCCGGTCTCGACGACATCGCCGCGTCAGTGCGCCGCATGGGCGTGCTCGCCGGCACTGCGCCGATCGCGGAAGCTGCGGCGGATCTGCTGGCGCGGCGAGTGCGCCAGCTACGCGCGCGCTATGCCCATGCGCCGCAGGCCACGGTGTTGATTCAGGTATGGGACCGGCCCATCTACACCGTCGGGCGCACGCAATTGCTGACCGATGCGCTCAGGACGTGTGGCTACCGCAATGTCTTCGATGATTTGAGCGGTGCCGGCCCGGCTGTCGGAATCGAAGCCGTACTCGCGCGCGATCCCGATGTCATTCTGGCCGTGGCGGCGCCGTCGCTTGCCGAGGAATGGCTCGCACGCTGGCGCGAGCGCCGCACGCTCAGGGCCGTGACCGGGGAGCGGCTGTACGCCGTCACCGATGAGCGCTTCAGCAGGCTCGGACCAGGCGTCTTGGATGCCACCGAGGCATTGTGCCAGGCGCTCGCACATCCGGGTCGGTAACGGTTCTTGACGCGCCGCTTGCGGCCTCGCCATACTGTCTATGCTATGTCAGCGACTGCCCGATCCGCCGGCTCCTGGTGGTGGCGCCATCCTTAGCGGGGTGGGCGCTGGGCGTTGTTACAAGTCGTAATTCAAGACTTCTAGGGATCCAATACCAGAACCCATCTCCGGAGTACTCCGGGATGGGTTTTTTGTTATGAATCCGCCATTCGACATCACAGGTGACCTTGATACGCCGGTATCGGCGTTCGCTAAGCTCGCGCCGTTCAGCCCACACTTTCTGCTGGAAAGTGTCGAGGGCGGCGAGCGCCTGGGCCGCTTTTCCTTCATCGGCTTCGGCGAGGCGCTGCACCTGCGTCTCGACGAGAGCGGATTTCTCCTTGGAAGCGAGCGGCGCGGCCTACCGCGCGATCGCGTCGAGCTACTCGCCGGCCTGCGCCAGGCATTGGCGCGCGCGCCGTTGCCGGCGCCGCAGCTCGGCGCCGTGCCGCTCGCGGGCGGCCTGGTCGGCTTTGCCAGCTACGACATCGTGCGTTTCTTCGAGCGTCTGCCGCAGCGGGCGCAGCCTTTGGCACAGCTGCCGCTGCTGCACTATGTGGCGCCACAATCGCTGCTGGTATTTGATCATCTGACGCGCGGCATCGCCCTGTTGCACGCCGGCAGCGACGCCGAACGGGCCGCATTGCGCCGCGAAGTAATGGCCGCGCTGCGCGGACCGCAGCCGCGCATCGCGGACGGTGGTGGTTTCTCCACGCCTGTGCCATCACTGAGCCGCGCGCAGTACGAGGACGGGGTGCGTCGCGCTCAGGAATACATCGCCGCCGGCGACGTCTACCAACTGGTGCTCGCCTCGCGCTTTTCGGGTCGTCATACGCTCGATCCGTTCCAGGTGTACCGCGCCTTGCGTTTCATCAATCCATCGCCCTACATGTATTTCTGCCGCCTGGGCGAGGTGACGGTGGTCGGTTCCTCGCCGGAAGCGCTGGTGAAGCTCAAGGGCTCCCATGCCGAGCTGCGACCGATCGCCGGAACTCGGCCGCGCGCGGACGAGGCCGCGGTCGACGACGCGCACGAGGCCGCGCTGCGCGCCGATCCGAAGGAGAACGCCGAGCACGTGATGCTGGTCGACCTCGCGCGCAATGATCTGGGACGCGTGGCGCGTCCCGGCAGCGTGCGCGTCGAGCCCTACCGCACGATCGAGCGCTACAGCCACGTGATGCACATGGTCAGCGGTGTTCAGGGTGAGCTGGCGGCGGGTTGCGATGCGTTTGATTTGTTCGCGGCAACCTTCCCGGCCGGCACGCTGGTCGGTGCGCCCAAGGTGCGCGCAATGGAAATCATCGAGGAACTCGAGCCGGTGCGCCGCGGACTCTATGGCGGCACCGTGGGTTACTTTGGCGCGCACGGCGACATGGATCAGGCCATTACGATCCGCACGCTGGTGTTTCACGGCGATGAGTTCAGCTATCAGGCCGGTGCCGGCATCGTCGCCGACAGCACGCCGACCGCCGAGCATGAGGAAGTGCTGGCCAAGAGCGCAGCGCTGCTGCGCGCGCTCAAGCTCGCCGAGGAGGGACTGTGAGCGCGCGGCTGCTGTTGATCGACAACTACGATTCGTTCACCTATAACCTCGTGCAGGCGTTCCTGGTGCTCGGTGCCGATGTCCAGGTCTACCGCAACGATGCGCTCAGCGTGGCAGCGGCGCGCGCGCTCGCGCCGACGCATCGTTGCAATTCGCCGGGCCCGGGCACGCCGCAGCAGGCGGGCGTGTCGATGGCCATGATCCGGGCCTTCGCCGGGAAAATACCGGTGTTCGGCGTTTGCCTCGGCCATCAATCGATCGTCGAGGTGTTCGGGGGCAAGGTGGTGCGCGCGGCGCGGCTCATGCACGGCAAGACTTCGCTCATCGAGCACGACGGTCGCGGTGTGTTCGCGCATGTGCCCGCGGTGTGCGAAGTCGGCCGTTATCATTCGTTGATTGCGGAGTCGGCGCTGTTGCCGCCCGAGCTCGAGGTCAGCGCGCGCACGGCGGAGCACGAGATCATGGGCGTGCGTCATCGCACCTTAAACGTGGAGGGCGTGCAATTTCATCCCGAGAGCGTGCTGACGCCCGACGGGCCCGAGATGATGAAGAATTTCATCGGCTTCAGCGGCGGCGTGCGTGACCCGTTGGGTGGCCCAAAAACATGAATGCCTCGTCCCACTCAGTGGCGTCCGCAATCACCACCGCCACCCTGCGTGAATGGCTCGAACGCCTGCTGGAAGGCCAGAGCCTCAGTGAGCAGGAGGCACGCGAGCTGCTGACCGGACTCACCGCCCCGGAGCTGGCGCCTGCGCTGGCCGGCGCGCTGCTCGCGGCGCTGCGTGCCAAGGGCGTCACGGCGGCGGAGCTGCGCGGCTGCGCCGGCGCCATGCGCGCGCTTGCGGTCCGCCCGCAGCTGCCGGACGATGTCGGCGGTGTCGACATCGTCGGCACCGGCGGCGACCGATCCGGCAGCTTGAATCTGTCGACCGGCGCGGCATTGCTCGCGGCGGCCTGTGGTCTGGCGGTGTTCAAGCACGGCAATCGCTCGATCTCGAGCCGCGCCGGCAGCGCCGATGTGCTCGAGGCGCTGGGCTTGCCGCTGCCGCTGGATGAAGTGGCCGCGGGCCGCTGCTTCGCGCAAACGGGGTTCACGTTTTTATTCGCGCCGTACTTTCACCCGGCCATGAAGAGCATTGCGCCGGTACGCGCGGCGCTCGGCGTGCGCACTATCTTCAATATCCTCGGACCCTTGAGCAATCCGGCCGAGCCGCCGTTTCATGTCATCGGTGCGTTCAATGACGCCACCGCCGAGCTCAT
The DNA here is from genome assembly GCA_044440325.1 of Steroidobacterales bacterium. GTDB lineage: Bacteria > Pseudomonadota > Gammaproteobacteria > Steroidobacterales > Steroidobacteraceae > FEN-1191. The sequence continues at coordinate 5,449 of JBIODE010000040.1, read as the reverse complement.
GGCGCAGGCGCTGAGCGGCATGCCGATCAAGCGTGCTTTCGTGATCCACGGCGCCGGCGGCTGGGACGAGCCGACGCCGATCGGACCGTTCATGCTGTTCGATGTCAGGCCGGGCAGCCTCGTGCGCGAGCAGCGCGCGCCGGCCGACTATGGCCTCCGGCAGTGTTCCGCGGAGGAACTCGGCGGCGCCGACGCCGCGCACAACGCCGCGGCGCTGCGACGGGTGCTGTGCGGCGAGGAGCGCGGCGCCCACCGCGATGCGCTGCTGCTCGGCGCGGCGCTGGCGCTCGAGGTTACCGGCCGCGAACGCGAGCCGCGCATGGCGGTGGCGCGCGCTGAACAGGCGATCGACGGCGGTGCCGCGCGTGGGCTGCTGGGCAAACTCCAGCGTTTCGGTGCGAGTACGGCGCTGTGACCGGCGCGCGGCACCTGGGCACGGCTGCGGTGGCGACGGCATGAGCGGCGATTTCCTTGCGACAATGGCGGACTTGAGCCGTGCGCGCGTGGCGCGTGCGCGCACGGCGCTCGCGCCGAGTGAGCTGCGCGCGCGCGCGCGCGCCGCTCCGGAGCCCCCACGCCTGACGCTGACGGGCGGCTTCGACTTGATCGCCGAAGTGAAACTGCGCTCTCCTGCTGTCGGGCAACTGCAAAGTGTCGACGACGACATTGCCGCGCGCGTCACCGACTATGCCGCGGGCGGTGCCGCGGCAATTTCCGTACTCACGGAGCCGACACGCTTCGACGGCTCGCTCGAACATCTTGCGCGCGCCACGCAGGCGCTGGGGTCGCGGATACCGGCGATGCGCAAGGATTTTCTGGTTGACCCCTACCAGCTGTACGAGGCGCGCCTCGCCGGGGCCGGCGGCGCACTGGTTATCTTGCGCATGTTGACGCGTGCGCAGATCGAGGCCTTGCTCGAAACCGCGAGCGAGCTGCGGCAATTCATACTTTTGGAAGCCTTTGATGCCGCAGATCTCGAGCTCGCTGATTCGCTGCTCGATCAGTACGAGCGGCAGGCGACATTGCTGGTCGGCATCAACTGCCGAGATCTGACCAGCCTGCAGGTCGTGCCCGGCCGTCTCGAAGCGTTGGCGTCGCTGCTGCCGGCCGGGGCGCCGCGGGTCGCCGAAAGCGGCATCATGACTCCCGCCGATGCAGCGCAACTCGTGACCGCGGGCTACAACCTGGCGCTGGTCGGCAGCGCCTTGATGCAGGCGGCGACTCCGGCCGCCCTCATGCGTGCGATGCTCGCTGCCGGGCGCGCCGCTGCAGGTCAACGCGCATGTGGTTGAAGATCTGCGGCATGACCAGCGCCGCGGCCGTCGCCGCTGCTGCTGCGGCCGGCGCGGACGCCATCGGTTTCGTATTCGCGCCGTCCGTGCGGCGGCTCGAGCCGGCCGTTGCGGCCGCGCTCGCGCAGCGGGCGCGCGGCCGCGTGAGCTGCATCGCCGTGACACATCACCCGGAGCAGAAGTTGATCGACGAAATCATGAGCGTCTTCAAACCCGATGCGCTGCAGACCGATGTCGATGATTTCGAGCGGCTGGTACTGCCGCAGGGCCTCTCGCGTCTGCCGGTGTTGCGCGCCGGCGCTCCCGCGCCCGCGGCGTTGCCGACGCGGCTACTGTTCGAAGGCGCACGCAGCGGCAGCGGCGAGCTCAGCGATTGGCGGCAAGCCGCGCAGCTCGCGCGCCAGGTGCAGTTGATATTGGCGGGCGGCCTGACTGTCGATAACGTGGCGGCGGCGGTGCGCGCGGTGCGGCCGTTCGGTCTCGACACATCGAGCGGCGTCGAAGTGCAACCCGGCATCAAGAGTCCTGAAATGATCGCCGCCTTCGTCGACACGGCGCGGGCGGCCTTGCGCGAGATCGCCTCATGAGCCAAGACGCCATCGAATTCAATCGCGAACGTGCCCTGGCCGAGCTGCTGGCGGGGCGCTATCCGGACGAACAGGGCCGCTTCGGTCCCTACGGCGGCCGCTACGTGCCGGAGACGCTGATCGCCGCGCACGAGCGGCTCGAACGCGGCGTGCGTCGCTGGCTCGGGGATGCGGAATTTCAAGCGGAACTGTCGGCGGAGCTGCGCGATTGGGCCGGGCGGCCGACCGCGCTGACGCCGGCGCGGCGGCTGTCGGCGCGCTGGGGTGCGGAGCTATGGCTCAAGCGTGAGGATCTGGCGCATACCGGTGCGCACAAGATCAACAATGCACTCGGCCAGGCGCTGCTGGCGCGTCGCTTGGGCGCGCGTCGCGTCGTCGCGGAAACCGGTGCCGGCCAGCATGGCGTCGCCACTGCGGCCGCCTGTGCGCGCCTGGGACTGCCGTGCACCGTCTACATGGGCGCGCTCGACATGCAGCGGCAGGCGCCGAATGTCGGCCGCATGCAGCTGCTCGGGGCCAAGGTCGTGGGCGTCACCAGCGGCGACCGCACGCTCCGGGCGGCGATCGATGAGGCCATGCGCCACTGGGTCACCGATCCGGCCGGCACCTATTACCTGCTCGGCTCCGCGGTCGGTGCCCACCCTTATCCCTACCTGGTGCGCGAGCTGCAGTCGATCATCGGCCGCGAGGCGCGCGCGCAAATGCTCGAGCGCAGCGGTGCGCTGCCCGACGCCGTAATCGCCTGCGTGGGCGGCGGCTCCAACGCCATCGGTATTTTTCATCCGTTCATCGGCGACGCCGCGGTGGAGCTGCTCGGCATTGAAGCCGGCGGCCGCGGCGTGGGTCTCGGCCAGAATTCCGCGACCCTGCTTTACGGTCGCGCCGGCGTACTTCACGGTAGTTATTCCATGTTGCTGCAGGATGCCGACGGGCAGGTGCTGGACACGCATTCGATCTCCGCCGGCCTGGATTATCCCGGCGTCGGCCCGGAGCACGCCTTGCTGCATGCCATCGGGCGCGTGCGTTACGAGGCCGCGAGCGACGATGAGGCGCTCGCGGCGTTACGCGAGTGCTGCGAATGCGAGGGCATCCTGCCGGCGCTCGAGAGCGCGCATGCGTTGGCCGGTGCCCGCCGCTGGGCGCAGGGACACGCCGGCAAGCGCTTGCTGGTCGGTCTTTCCGGTCGCGGCGACAAAGACATGCCGACGCTGGCGCAGACCTTGACGTCCACCCTCGAGCGGCCGGCCCCATGAGCGCGGTCTTGCCCCGCGAACGCATCGTCGAAGCGCTGCGCGCAGCGGCCAAGCAGGGGCAACCGGCGCTGGTGGCGTTTATCACGGCGGGTTATCCGGTCAAGGAGCAATTCTGCGAACAGCTCGCTGCGGTGGCGCTCGCCGCCGACGTGATCGAGATCGGCGTGCCGTTTACCGATCCCATGGCCGATGGCGTGACGATTCAACGCTCGAGCGAGGCGGCGCTGCGCGCCGGCGTGAGCCTCAAATGGATACTCGAGCAACTCGCGGCGATGCCGCCGATCAACACACCGCTGTTGCTCATGAGCTATCTCAATCCGCTGCTGAGCTTCGGCTTTGCCGCACTGGCGGCTGCGGCGCAACGCAGCGGCGTGTGTGGATTCATCGTGCCCGACCTGCCGTTCGATGAGAGCGCGCCGCTGCGCGCGGCGCTCGAACCGCACGGCCTGGCGCTGGTGCAGATGGTGACTCCGCTGACCCCTCCCGAGCGACTGGCCCGCCTGTGCCAGGCGAGCCAGGGCTTCATCTATGCGGTGACGACGACCGGTACTACCGGCAACAGCGTGCTCGCGCCGGAGGAGATTTTCACCTATCTCGACCGCGTGCGTGCGCAGGCGGTGGTGCCCGTGTGCGCAGGCTTCGGCATTCGCGGCCGCGAGCAGATCGAGAGTCTGCGCGGCCATGTCGATGGGGTCGTGATCGGTTCTGCGCTGGTAGAGCTGCTCGAACGAGGCGAGTCGCCGCAGGCATGGCTGGCCTCGCTGCGGCCGCCGCGACGGTGACCGTGACTACCGCGACCACACTCGAGGATGCCGGCCGACCGCAGACTACACGGCTGTCGCTGCTGCTGGGCCTGCTGGCGATGGTCGGGCCCTACTCCATCGATGCATTCTTCCCTTCGCTGCGCGCGATCGGCATCGACTTCCATGTTTCCAACCTGCAGGCACAGCAGGCCCTGACGGTCTACATGGCGCCCTACGCGTTCATGTCGCTGGTGCACGGCTCGCTCTCCGATGCGCTCGGCCGACGCAACATCGTGCTGATCGCACTGTGCATCTACATCGTCGCGTCGATCGGTTGCGCGCTGTCGCCGACCTTCGCAATTTTCCTGTTATTCCGCTTCATGCAAGGCCTGGTCGCCGGTGCAGGACAGATCGTCGGCCGCGCCATCGTGCGCGACCGCTTCAGCGGTGCGGATGCACAGCGACTGATGAGCGTGATCCTGATGATCTTCGGCCTGGGGCCCGCGCTCGCGCCGGTGATTGGCGGCTGGGTGCATGTGCTGCTCGGATGGCGCGCCGTGTTCGGCACCATGGCAGGCTTCGGTGCGCTGCTCGCGATCATGTCCTGGCGCAGACTGCCGGAAACGCATCCGCCGGAGAAGCGCACGCTGCTGGAGCTGGGGCCGCTCTTGCGTCACAACTTCATGATTGCAAGGCATCCCGAGATGTTGTTGCTGTCGGTGGGCACGGGCCTGTGTTTTGTCGCGATTACGCTCTACGTCGGCTCGGCGCCCGCGATTATCCTGGATCACTGGGGCCTCACGGAAACGCAGTTCGCCGCGTTGACGATGCCGATCGTCGGCGGTTTCATCATCTCGGGCTACCTGTCCGGGCGGCTGGCCGGCCGTCTGGCCCCGGAGCGGCAGGCGCGTTTGGGGTTCTACACGCTCATCGCGGCCGCGGGCGCGATGGTGCTGCTACAGACCGAGGTGGCCTCCCCGCCCGTGTATGCACAGCAGCTGTTGCTGACCTTCACCGCCATTGGCCAGCAGCTGCTCTACCCCATCATCTCGCTGCGGGTGCTCGACTTGTTTCCGCAGGCGCGCGGTGCGGCATCCTCGATGCAATCGTTCGTCAGCTTGATGTTCGGCGTCATCGCCATGGGTCTGCTGGCGCCGGCCCTGTCGCAGTCGATGGCGCTGCTGGCGCTGGCGGCGTTCGTCTGCAGTGTGCTCGGTTGGCTGCTCTGCCGGGCGTCGCGGCGTTACCGGCAGCTCGCTGCAATGCGGCCGGCCTGAGGGAGCAGAGGTGCCGTCACTGACCGTCGCCGACAGATTCTGCGGTCCGCCGGACAGCGCCAACGGCGGTTATTTCGCCGGCCTGCTCGCGCAGCATTCGACCCAGCCGCTGCGTATCCGTCTCGAGCGGCCGATCCCGTTGAACATCGCGCTCGAGATCGAGCGCGCGGCGATGGGCTGCGGATCTTCGCCGGCGAAATTGCCGCGCGCGGCCTGGTGGCGGCGCCCTGGGTTCCGGACGTTTCGCTGGCCGGCGATGGCGGCAACGGCGCCGGGGCCGGCAAAGTGCGGCCGGAG
>JBIODE010000039.1:0-12583 GCA_044440325.1 Steroidobacterales bacterium | reverse complement strand
GGGGGGGCCGGGGGGGCGTTTGCGCTAAATTTTCGGGCCGCGGGGGCGGGTGTGCTAATATATGGACACCTCAGCCGTATCGGCGGGCTCGAGCTCGACCGGCTCGCCCCCGCGGCCGCCTACGACAATCCGTTCTTCTGTCCGGACCCCAGACGCCTGGCGGAACTCGAGAAGCTGCTGTGGGACACGCGCAGCGCGGGGGATTCGATTGGGGCGCGTGTGACCGTGTGTGCCTCAGGGGTGCCCCCGGGCTTGGGTGAGCCGGTTTTCGACAAGCTCGATGCCGATATCGCCCATGCCATGATGGGGATCAATGCGGTCAAGGCGGTTGAGATCGGCGATGGTGTGACCGTCGGGGCACAGCGTGGCAGCGAACACCGCGATGAACTCACCCCGACCGGTTTTGCCTCCAATCACGCTGGCGGCGTGCTCGGCGGCATCTCCTCCGGCCAGGACATCCTGGTACATTTGAGCCTCAAGCCGACTTCGAGTATTCAGCTCTCTGGGCGCACGATCGATCTGGCCGGCAACCCCGTGGAGGTCGTCACGACGGGACGGCACGACCCGTGCGTGGGGCTGCGCGCGACCCCGATCGCCGAGGCCATGCTCGCGATCGTGCTGATGGATCATTATCTGCGCCAGCGTGCGCAGAACGCCGATGTGGTGAATTCAACCCCTGATATCTGCAGGCAGGAGCGCAACGGATGAGCAAGGCCTGGCGCGTGGCGGTGGTCGGCGCTACCGGACTGGTGGGCGAAACCATGATCAGCGTGCTCGAGGAGCGTAAGTTTCCTGTTGCGGAGCTGTTCGCGCTTGCGAGCAACCGCTCGCTCGGAAAGTCGGTGGGATTTCACGGCAAAAGAGTGCCGGTGCAGGACCTGTCGGAATTCGACTTCTCGCGCGCCGACATCGGGTTGTTTTCCGCCGGCAGCGAGGTGTCGGCCGAATATGCGCCGAAGGCGGCGGCGGCCGGCTGCATCGTGATCGACAACACGGCGCAGTTTCGCTACGAGGAGGAGATTCCGTTGGTCGTACCCGAGGTCAATGCACACGCGATCGAGCAATACAGCCGGCGCAATATCATTGCCAATCCCAACTGTTCGACCATTCAGATGGTGGTCGCGCTCAAGCCGATCCACGACGCGGTCGGCATCGAGCGCATCAACGTGGCTACTTATCAGTCGGTGTCAGGGGCCGGCAAGGAAGCGGTCGAAGAATTGGCTTCGCAATCGGCGGCGTTGCTGAGCGGGCGGCCCATTGCCGCGCCGCAGATGATCGCGAAACAGATCGCCTTCAACTGTGTGCCGCAGATCGACAAGTTCCAGGACAACGGCTACACGAAAGAGGAGATGAAGATGTCCTGGGAGACGCAGAAGATCATGGAGGACAAGTCGATTCGCGTAAACGCGACGGCGGTCCGCGTCCCGGTCTTTTATGGGCATTCGGAGGCAGTCCACATTGAGACGCGGCGAAAGATTTCTGCCGCGCAGGCGCGCGCGCTGCTGGAAAAGGCCCCCGGAGTCCAGGTCATCGATGCGCAGGTGCCGGGCGGATACCCTACCGCGGTTACCGAAGCAGCGAACCACGACACAGTTTACGTAGGGCGCATTCGCGAAGATATTTCGCATGAGCGCGGTCTCGACTTATGGATCGTTTCCGACAATATCCGCAAGGGTGCGGCAACAAATAGCGTGCAGATCGCCGAGATTTTGGTACAAGAGTATTTATAAGTTATATTGCCGCCCAAATAAGCGCGCAGCCGAGGAAATTGTATCAAGCGCCTGTTTAATAAGGAATTATTGAAAGGGCGAGGAATTATTTGGACCGGGGTGCGCCAGGAGAAATGATGTTTGTGCGTAATTGCGTCCGGGGTCTGCTGTTGGCGATGTTAGTGCCGTCGGCAGCGTTGGCCCTTGGGCTCGGGGATATCCACCTCAAGTCGGCGCTCAATGCACCGCTCGACGCCGACATTGATATTCTCGGGGCCGGCGCCGATGAACTCGGTGCTCTGAAAGCGACGCTGGCCCCACGCGACACGTTCGCGCGCAGCGGCCTCGATTACCCGAGCTTTCTCGGCACGCTGACACTGCAAGTTGTGCGCGCTGCCGATGGACGCAATCTCATTCACTTGCGCACCGCCGATCCGGTCGCCGAGCCTTTCGCCACGCTGCTTGTCGAGGTTGATTGGGCGCGCGGTCATCTGGTGCGTGAATACACCGTGCTGCTCGATCCGCCCGTGTTCACTGCAGCGCAGCAGAGCACCGCTGCGGTGGTCGCGCCCGCCGCCGGTGGTACGGCGCGCAGCGGCAGCGTAGAGGCCGAGCCAGCTCCGGCAGCCGCATCTGCGGGTGCTGCACCCTCGCCGGCCGCGGTCGCACCTGCAGCGGCTGCGCGTCCAGTGGCAAGATCGCCGGCTGCGACTGCAAGCGCTGCCGCCGCGAACAGCAGCACTTCCAGGACCGGTGATGCCGCTGGCGGCGCGGGCTCCGGCGGCAGTACCTATGACGTGCGTGCCGGCGACACCCTGTCCTCGATCGCCGCCCGCAGCTATCCCGGCGCTGACCACAGTACGCGCGAACGCGCTCTGGTGGCCATTTTTCGCGCCAACGCGTCCGCTTTCGACGGCAATATGAATGTGTTGCGCGCAGGCTCGCGGTTGCAGCTGCCCGGTGATGCCGAGGTAGCGGCCATCAGCCCCGGGGAGGCTGGAGCGGAAGTCCGTCGCCAATATTCGGCATGGGCCAGTGCGCGGGCAGCGAGCGGCGGTGCGTCAAACGCGGCCACCGGTGCCGGACAATTGCGTTTGGTCCCCCCGCAGGAATCGGCTGCCGCGCCCGGTGCCGGTACCGCCGGCGGGAGCGCGAACGCTGGCGCGGGTGGCGCCGCGGCCGCCGCTGCGGCGGCCAATGCGGGATTGCAGCAGAGAGTGCAGCAACTCGAACAGGATCTGGCCGCCTCGCGCCGACTGCTCGATGCGAGAAATGCCGACCTGGCCAGATTGCAGGCCCAGCTCGCGCGTGCCCCGGCCGCCGCGCAGGCTCCGGCCCCAGCGGCGCCGCCGGCCGCAGCGCAGCCGCCGGCCGCGAGTCCCGCGACCGTGGCCCCGGCCGCTGCGCCGACGCCACCAACTCCCGCGCCGCCAGCGCCTGCCGCAGCCGCGCCGAAGCCAGCAGCACCGCCGAGCAACGGTTCGGTACTCGACCTGCTCGTCGAGTACTGGTACGTGCCCGTCGGCCTCGTGGCCGTGCTGTTGGCATTGCTTGGCTTGCGCGCGGCGCGCGCGCGCAAGGAGGAGGAGTTCGACCGCTCGCTCAATCGACTCGGCTCGATAGGCTTTGATCGCGCCAGCGCTGACAGCGGTTCGCGCGCAACCGACACGGTTCCGGTTCGGACCTTGGCGCCGCCAAAGGAACAATCGTTTCTGGTGGAGGAATCCGGCAGCCATGAGCAGCCGCGTTTCGATGGCAGCGGTCGTGCAGCGGTCACCGGCGAACACGTCGTCATCGATGACTCGGTCACCAGCGAGGCGCCGGTGGCGCTTGATCAGGGCGATCCGCTTGCGGAAGCGGACTTCCACATGGCCTACGGGCTATACGATCAAGCGGCGGACCTGGTGCAGATCGCGATATCGCGCGAACCGTCGCGACGTGATCTGAAACTCAAGCTCCTCGAGGTTTTCTTCGTCTGGGGCAATAAGGACCGCTTCCTGCAGTCGGCGCATGAGCTGGCCGCGACGCGTGAGCAGGCGCTGCCCGGGGAATGGGAGAAGACATTGATCATGGGGCGCCAGATCGCGCCCGAAGATCCATTGTTCGCGGGCGGCGATGCACTGCGCGGTGCCGCCAGCGGCGGCGTCGATCTGAATCTCGAGGGCGGCCAGAATCGCGTCGATTTCGATCTGCTGGGCGAGCCATCGGTCGGTTCGACGGTCGAGGGTGTCGAACTCGACTTGAATGCCGCCTTGGGCGACAACGAGACCACCGGCGAGGCCGGCGCGATCGGCGGGACGAGTGTCGACTTCGTGCTCGATGATCCCGAGCGGGGCAATGAGGCGACCGGCTCGACGCGGGAGATGCTCGGTGCGCTGCCCGCGGGTGATACGGCCACGGTACAGGTGTCCACCTCCGACGCCGATGCCCCGACAGTCGAGCAGCAGCAGCTGCGCCACGGCGACAATGAGACGATCCGTCAGAAGCTCGGTGCGTCGGCGCGTCAGACCAGCGCGGACCAGACGGCCGAGTTGGCGCTGGATGATCTCGGTCTGGATCTGGGCTCGCTCGATGCCACCGGCGAGCCGCCGATGCTCGGCGGCGAGGATCAGCCCACCATGCTGACGGACATGGATGAGGAGACCCGGCGCATCCTGGCCAGCACCGAAGCGGAGCAGCACGAGCAGGGTCAGAATGCTGCGAAGACTCAGGCGATGCCGGCTCCGACGGACGCGAGCGGCACCTGGTTGTTTTCCGACAGCGACTTTGCCGCGATGGCGACGCATGGCACCGAGGGTGATTCGCCGACCGAGCTGGTTACCCAGATCCGCCCGCGAGTGCCCGATGATAATCCGACCTCGCAGCTTGCGGCGCTGGATAGCGCCGGGCTGGACCTCGATTTCGGCGGCCTGGATGCGCCGAAAGAAGCAGCAAACGGCGGTCTGGATCTGGATGTCGGCCCTGCCGTACCGAGCGCTGAAGGCACCTTCGTGCAGACGCAGCGGATTACGAGCTCGGACTCGCCGCTGCCGGATCTGGAGCCGGCGACCATGAGCGAGGTTGGCACCAAGCTCGATCTGGCGCGTGCCTACATGGACATGGGCGATCCGGATGGAGCGCGCAGCATCCTGCAGGAAGTGCTGCAGGAAGGATCGGTTTCACAGAAGCAGGAAGCCCGTCGGTTGATCGAAGCCCTGCCCGGCTGACGGCCGACCCCTGTGCGCGACTGACACCGCGGTTGGGAGTTTCAATGCGCGTCGCAGCCGCCATTGAATATGACGGCAGCGCATATTGCGGCTGGCAGATCCAACGCGATCTCGCGAGCGTCCAGGCGCACGTACAGAGCGCGCTTGGCCGCGTCGCCGATGCCGATGTGGCGGTGGTTTGCGCAGGCCGGACCGATACTGGCGTCCACGCGCGCGCGCAGGTGGTGCATTTCGATACCACCGCGCGACGCAGTGCACGCGCCTGGTTGCTCGGCGCGAACAACTATCTACCGGCGGATATCAGTTTTCGGTGGGTGCGCATCGTGCCGGAGCACTTTCACGCGCGCTATTGCGCGCTGACTCGCTGCTATCGCTATCTCATTGTCAATCGCGTGGCGCGATCTGCGCTGGCAGTGCGGCGTGCGCTGTGCGTGCGCAAGCCCCTGGACGTGACGGCCATGCAGGCGGGCGCGCGTTGGCTCGTTGGCGAGCATGACTTCAGCGCCTTTCGCGCCGCCGAATGTCAGGCGCGCTCGCCGATCCGTCAGCTACGCATGCTCGAGGTCAGGCGTCACGGCGAATGGATTTCGATCGACATCGCGGCCAACGCGTTTCTGCATCATATGGCACGCAACATCGTCGGCCTGCTGCTCGCCATCGGCCGCGGTGACGAGCCGCCCGAGCGCGCCCGCCTGCAGCTCGAATCACGCCGTCGCAGCGACGGGGAGGCGACCGCGGCGGCATATGGCCTGTATCTTTGGCGGGTCGACTATCCGCCGCAGTTCGGACTGCCGGACGATTCGGCTATGATCGGCCCGCAAGATTCCTGCGGGTTGTGAAGCGGCGGGGTGATCGATGTCCTGGTTCGAAAAAATCGTGCCGTCGAAGATCAAGACCGAGCGGCGGTCGCGGTCGGTGCCGGAGGGCCTGTGGATCAAGTGTCCGGCCTGCGATGCGGTGCTCTACCGCGCCGAGCTCGAGCGCAATCTCAACGTCTGCCCCAAATGCAGCCACCATATGCGCATCGGCGCGCGCGAACGCCTGCGCGCGTTCCTCGATCCGGACCTGCTGACGGAGATCGGCGCGAGCGTACGCCCCGATGACCCGCTCAAGTTCAAAGACAGCAAGCGCTACCGGGATCGTTTGACGCAGGCGCAGAAGATCACGGGTGAAAACGACGCGCTGATCGTGCTGGCCGGCGCACTACAGGGGCTGCCGGTGGTGGCCTGTGCATTCGAATTTCAGTTTCTCGGCGGCTCGATGGGCTCGGTGGTCGGCGAACGCTTCAAGCGCGCGGTGGACCATTGCATCGAGCATCAATGCGGACTCGTGTGCTTTTCCGCCACCGGCGGCGCGCGCATGCAGGAGGCGCTGTTATCGCTGATGCAGATGGCGAAGACCAGCGCCGCCCTCGCGCGCCTGGCACGCGCGGGTCTGCCGTTTGTCTCGGTGATGACTGACCCGACCACCGGCGGCGTTTCCGCGAGTCTTGCGATGCTCGGCGATTTGAATATTGCCGAGCCGCGTGCGTTGATCGGCTTCGCCGGCCCACGGGTCATTCAGCAGACCGTACGCGAGGTTTTGCCGGAAGGGTTCCAGCGCAGCGAGTTCCTGCTCGAGCATGGCGTGCTCGATCTCATCGTCGACCGTCGCGACATGCGCGATCGCATCGGCGGCCTGCTGCGCCTGTTGCAGAAGCGGCCGCCGCTCGCGGCGGCCTGAGGGGGTGCGCACGCTGGCCGACTGGCTGGCTCACAGCCTGAGCAGCCATGCGCGCAGCGTCGATCTGGGTCTCGATCGCGTCCGCACCGTTGCAGCGCGTCTCGCCCTGCTCGAGTCGCGGCGCCCGGTCATCATCGTGGGCGGCACCAACGGCAAGGGCTCGACCGCCAGCACGATTGCGGCTTTGCTCGGGGCCTGCGGACGGTGCCCGGGACTGTTCACTTCGCCGCATCTATTGCGCTACAACGAGCGCATACAGATTGCCGGTCAGGCGGTTGACGATGCCGAGCTCGTGCGCGCCTTCGTGCGCATCGAGCAGATGCGCGGCGAAGTTACGCTCACCTTTTTCGAATACAACGCGCTCGTGGCGCTCGAGGTCTTTCGTGCAGCTGCCGTTGACGCGGTGGTGCTCGAAGTCGGCTTGGGTGGCCGGCTCGATGCGACCAATATCATTGACGCCGATGTCGCCGTGCTGTGCTCGGTGGACATCGATCACCGGGAATGGCTGGGTGCGACGCGCGAGCAGATTGGCAGGGAGAAGGCCGGGATTTTTCGACGACACCAGCAGGTCGTACTCGGCACCCCGGACATGCCTGCGAGCGTTTGGCAGGCGGCGAGTGCGCTCGAGTGCACGCTCACGACTGCCGAGCGCGACTTTCACTGGGAGGTTGCGGCCGGAGGGCGTTGGTGTTACCGCAGCGCACGTCTGACATTGCCGGATCTGCCCGCCCCGGCGCTCGCTGGAACGATTCAATATAGAAACGCCGCGACTGCAATCGCGGCCCTGCAGCTGCTCGACCTCGATGCCGGCCGCGAGCCCGAGCGCATCGGCGCAGGCCTGGCCGCCGTGCGGCTGCCGGGCCGCTTCCAACTCGTGGCGGGGCCGGTGCAGTGGCTGCTCGATGTCGCCCACAATGCCGCGGCCGCCGCGGTGCTGGCCGCGGAGCTGCGATCGCGGCCGGTGCCCGGCCGCACGCTGGCTGTCGCGGGGATGCTGGCCGACAAGGACGCCGCCGCAGTCGCGATGGCACTCGATCCGCTCGTCGATGCTTGGATCCTGTGCGGGATCGAGGACGAGCCGCGCGGACTGCGTGCTGTTGAACTGCGTGACCGCATCGGCACGCTGAGGGGTACGATCGCACTCGCCGACAGCGTGCGAGAGGCGCTCGAACGCGCGCGTGCCATGGCTCACAGCGGCGATCGGGTGCTCGTATTCGGCTCCTTTCACGTCGTAGGCCCGGCGCTCGTGTGGCTTGGCTATACTTGAAGTGACAGATGGAGAACCGGCTCAAAGAGCGATTGACGGGCGCCGCGATATTAGTTGCGCTCATCGTGCTGCTGGTGCCGGAGATGTTTCGCGGGCTGGGCGGTACGTCGCCGCCCGAGAGCGGGCCGACCGACAGCCCGCCGTTGCGTTCGTACACGATCGATCTGACGAACGGACCGGCGGCTGCGCCGCTGCAACGGACGGCGGGCGTGATACCACCCGCATCGACTCCACCACCCGTATCGACCCCGCCACCCGCGGCTGCTGCGCCGGCGCCCGGTTCGGGCGCCCCAGTCATCCCGGCGGCGCCAGAGCCCGCTTCGCACGCCGATGCGCCCAAGGCCGCGGTGCCGGCGGAAACTCCGAAGGCCGTCCCGCGGCCCGCCACCACCGCAATAGGCTGGAGCGTGCAACTTGGCCTATTCGCCAAGCGTGAGAACGCCGAGCGCCTGGCCCATTCAGCCGAGGCGAAAGGCTTTACGGTCAGAGTCTCGAATCCGGACGCCAAGGGGCTCTATCACGTACACACCGCGGCGTTGCCGCAGCGTACCGCGGCGCTGGCGCTGCAGCAGCGGCTCAAGGCGCAGGGCTTCGCGGCTGCTGTCACTGCCGCGCAGTGAGACCTACTCACGCCGGGCGGCCCCATGGGTTCCGCTACAATCGTGTCTGGCGAAAGGGGGTATGAGCCGCGATGAATTGGCTGGACTACTTGATCATTATCCTGATGGCGTTTTCTTGTGCTGCGGGATTCATGCGTGGACTGCTACGCGAGGTCATTGCGCTTGTCACCTGGGTCGCTGCGGTCTGGCTCGCCTGGAGTTTTGCCGGCGTGCTCGAGCCGTACCTCGGCGGCGCCCTCGCGAGCGAGGCGGTGCGGCCGTGGGCGGCGCGCGTTTTGATTTTTCTTGCGGTGCTGCTGATCGGCACGCTCATAGGGGCAGTCGTGACACACCTCGTGCGACTGTCGCTCTTCAGCGGCATCGATCGTTTCCTCGGCGGTGTTTTCGGCGTGTTGCGCGGGGCCGCGATGCTCGGCGTATTTGTCATTCTTTGTCACGCGCTGCGGCTGGATGGGGAGGGCTGGTGGCGCAAATCCATTTTGGTGCCGTATGCGGAACATGCCGGCAATCTGCTGCGCGGATTGGTAGGGGAGCGTAAAATATCGGCTGGTCGCTCGCTGAGCGCCTCGCTCTGATGGTGCAACGGAGTCCTTTCAAACTATGTGCGGCATTGTCGGAATCGTCGGCACCAGTCCCGTCAACCAGCGTATATACGATGCGCTGACGGTGTTGCAGCATCGCGGCCAGGATGCCGCCGGCATCATGACGACCGTCAACGGCGAGCTGTGCATGCGCAAGGGCCCGGGCTTGGTGCGCGACGTTTTTGGGCAGCAGGACATGCTCGAGCTGCGCGGCAATGTCGGCATCGGTCATGTGCGCTATCCGACCGCCGGCTGCGACACCGTTTCCGAAGCGCAGCCGTTCTACGTCAATGCGCCCTACGGCATCTGTCTCGCGCACAACGGCAATCTCACCAACGCGGCCGAGTTGGCCGAGGTGCTCACGCGCGAGGACCGCCGGCATCTGAACACCGAATCGGATTCCGAAGTGCTGCTGAACGTGTTTGCATCCGAGTTGCAGCGCATCGGCACGCCGCGAGTGACGCCCGGGGATATCTTCGCAGCCGCGAGCGCGGTCTATCGCCGCTGCCGCGGCGGCTATGCCGTGGTTGCAATGGTCATCGGTCATGGCGTATTGGGCTTTCGCGATCCCAACGGCATCCGTCCGCTCGTGCTCGGCAGCCGCAAGACGGCACGCGGTACCGAGTACATGCTGGCGTCTGAAAACGTCGCGCTCGACATGCTTTCATTCGAGCTCGTGCGTGATATCGCTCCGGGCGAGGCGGTATTCATCGACGAGGCCGGAAGGCTGCATTCGCAGCAATGTGTCGCGACGGTGCGGCACACGCCCTGTATTTTCGAATACGTCTATTTCGCGCGGCCCGACTCGATCATCGACAATATCTCCGTGTACCGCGCGCGCATGCGCATGGGTGAGAGACTGGCGGCCAAGATCTTGCGCGACCATCCCGATCACGACATCGACGTCGTGATTCCAGTACCCGACACCAGCCGCACCAGCGCGCTGCAAATGGCACAGAGGCTCGGCATCAAGTACCGCGAGGGCTTCAACAAGAACCGTTATATCGGCCGCACGTTTATCATGCCGGGTCAGGAATTGCGTGAGGCTTCCGTCCGCCGCAAGCTCAATGCAATCGATCTGGAATTTCGCGGCAAGAACGTGCTGCTCGTGGATGACTCGATTGTGCGCGGCACGACTTCGGCGCAAATTATCGATCTTGCGCGCGAGGCGGGTGCCAAAAAGGTTTACTTCGCCTCGGCCGCGCCACCGGTGCGCTTTCCCAATGTTTATGGTATCGACATGCCTGCGACCAATGAGCTGATCGCAGCCGGACGGACCGTGGAAGAGGTGCGATGCGCCATTGGGGCGGACTGGTTGGTCTATCAGGATCTGGACGATCTGGTCGCCGCCTGCCGCCATGGCAATGCGACAGCGGCGGAATTCGATACCTCCTGTTTTTCCGGTGAGTACGTCACGGGCGACGTCACGCCAGAGTATCTCGAGCGCTTGCAGAGTGCGCGCTCCGAGGAGGCGCGCCGCCGCCGTGGCCAGCTCGTGCAGCGCGGTTTGAAGGCCGTCGCCGGCTCTTGAGCGGCTGATCTCCTTTCGCGCCGGGTCCGAACGCTTGAGCGATCCGAGGCGACAGCTTCTACTCGATATCTACGCGCATGCGGTGCGGGCACCGCTGGAGCTGTGGCAGGTTGTTCAGCGTCGGGCGCAAGGATGCGGCCTGCGCCTGACACGCCATGCACTGCCGGCCATCGAGAGCGTCGAGCGCGTGGCCGTCTCCATGACGCATGCGATTGAGATCGAACCGCAGGGGCTGCAACTTTGGAGCGGCGAGCTGCGCGCCGATGGCGGCAGCCGACCTGCCGAGCGCCTGGGGTTGGCGGCGGCGCGCCTGCTGGCCGGGCACGAGGAGAGCGTGCTGCTGGCGGCGGCCCTGGCGGACGGCAACGGGCCGGACCGGGAAACCGGTGCACTCATCGACGAGGAGACTTGTGCGCGCATCGCGGTCGCAGGATTGGACCTGGAACAGGAGCTCTCCGGCCCTGACTGCAGTGCGGCGCTCGCGGCAGCTGGAGATCTGCTACAGCCCATACCGGCAGCGCGGTCGGCGGCAATCGCGAGGGGGCCGGCCGCCTTGTATGTGGTGATCGGACTGCGGCTGCCGCGCACCGCGCTGGGCCTCGGCGGGGCTTGAATCATGCGGCTGCTGCTGATTGAAGAGAATCCCAAGATCAGAGCCGCGCTGCGTCACCATTTGACCTGCCAGTGGCCGGAGGCGGAAATTGCCTCGCATCCGCCGGTGCAGCGTGGACCTTTGCCGCCGGAATTTCTTGCGCAAGGCTACGATGCGGTGCTCTTGTCGGCCGCATGGCCCGGCGGTGACGGGCTCGAATGGCTGCAGCGACTGCGTAGCCGGCCGGGATTCGCGCCCATCATTCTGTTGAACGAGCGGCCAACCCCGCAATGGGAACAAGAAGCCAAGGATGCGGGCGCGTTCGGCGTCGTGCCGCTCTCCAAGATCGATCACGCCCGTTTCATCGCCTTGGTCGAATCCGCCGGCCGCGAGCAGCGCCGGCGACGCTCGGATTGGCGCGTGTCGCCGGAGGCCGAAGGTGCGCGGCGCTTCGGCGATGCGCGTATCCCGGGTTATCGACGCGCGCGGCTGCTGGCGCGCGGCTCGGTCTCGCAGCTCTACATTGCGGAGAGCGAAAAGGCCGGTGCACTCGTCGTCTTGAAGGTGACGCCGTCGCTGCGCGATGAGTCGGGTATCGATCAGGCTTTCGCGCGCTTCCTGCAGGAATACGAAATTGCGCAACGTATCCGGCATCCGAATATCGTGCGCTTGTACGAGCTCGGGATCGCTGATGACCATGCCTACCTTGCGATGGAATACTTTCAGCACGGCGATCTGCGGCGGCGTCTGCGCTCCGGCGTCTCGCCGTCGGAAGCCCTGGGGTTCGGCGCGCAAATAGCTCGTGCACTGGTCGCGATCCATGCGGCTGGGATTCTGCACCGCGATCTGAAGCCTGGAAATGTGATGTTGCGCGCCGATGGACAGATTGCGCTGATAGATTTTGGCCTTGCCAAGCAGGCGGCGCTGGATATGGAGATCACCGACACCGGGTTGATCTTCGGGACGCCGCATTACATGAGCCCCGAGCAGGGCCATGGTCAGACCCTCGATGCGCGCAGCGATTTGTACAGCCTCGGCGTCATGCTCTACGAAATGCTGACCGGGCAAAAGCCGTACACCGCGCAGAATCCGATGGCCATCATCTACATGCACCGCAATGCGGCCCTGCCGCGTCTACCGGAGGCATTGCTCGAACTGCAGCCGCTGCTCGACGGCTTGCTGGCGAAGGAGCCGACCGCGCGCATTGCCAGTGCGGTCGAGGCCGTGCACGCCATCGAGGCGGCCCGTTCGACCTGGCTCGCCAAGGTGGCGCTCGCGGAGTGACGGTGCTGGAAACGATGTCTTCGGTGCTGCTGGCCGCGACTCCCGCTGCCTGGGTCGAGGCGGCCTGTGAG
>JBIODE010000038.1:0-12631 GCA_044440325.1 Steroidobacterales bacterium | reverse complement strand
TTCCCTGTGCTGACCTGGTCGGCACACAAGTGGCGCTCATCGCCGCGGACCATTACCGACGCTTGCGGGCGCGAGGCATCACGGTCCGCAAGACCATCGATGTCTTGATCGGAAGCTATTGCATTCTGCACGGCCACGATCTGCTCCATTGCGATCGGGATTTTGACGCTCTGGAAAAACATCTGGGCTTGCGGGTAATGCGCTGATTCGGCGTGTCGGCTGCCACCGCGGCTTGCGGGAAGGGCAGGCGGCCAGTAGAGTTCGCCGGTTTTCCCTCAAGCCCAAGTAAGGTCGATGACCGCAACGGACCCCAGCGCCTGGGTCGTACATAAATTCGGTGGTTCCAGTGTTGCGGATGCGGACTGTTTCGCGCGCGTGGCGGCGATTCTCGAGTCGCAGCCGCGCGGCCGCCTGGCCGTGGTGCTGTCCGCCTGCAAAGGGGTGACCGACGCGCTGCTCGAGCTCGTGAGCCTGGCCGAGCGGCAGGACCCGGGTTGGCGCAGTGGGCTGGAAGCCTTGCGCATCCGCCATGCCGGCATTGCCGCGGCGCTGCTCGAGCCGGCCGCAACGGCCGAGTATCTGGCCGAATTCGACCGCGATGGCATCGATCTCACCGGAGTGCTGCAGACCACCAGTGTCATGCGCTCGGCGGCACAGACCGTGCGCGACCTGGTCGCCGGCTTCGGCGAGATCTGGTCGACCCGGCTCTTCGCCCGTTATCTGCAACAGCGCGGCCTGCGCCCTGGCGTGCAATGGCTCGACGCACGCGGCTGCGTGATCGTGATCTGGGGTCCGCTCGGACCCGCGGTCCAGTGGCAGGAATCGGGCCAGCGGCTGAGGCAGCTGCTCGCCGCCGGGCCGGCCACCCTCATCATCACCGGCTACATCGCCAGCGACCCGCGCGGCATCCAGACCACGCTCGGCCGCAACGGCAGCGATTTCTCGGCTTCGATTTTCGGCGCGCTGCTCGACGCGGCGGAGATCCACATCTGGACCGACGTCGACGGTGTGCTCTCGGCCGACCCGCGTCGCGTGACTGACGCGCAGGTGATCGACTCGCTGTCCTACAACGAAGCGATGGAGCTGGCGTATTTCGGCGCCAAAGTCATTCATCCGCAAACGATGGCCCCGGCCGTCGGCCGCGGCATCCCGATCTGGATCCGCAATACCTTCGCGCCGGAGAAAGCCGGCACGCTGATTTGTGCGCAGCCGCGCTCCGAGCTGCCCGTCAAGGGAATCACGAGCATCGAGAACGTCGCGCTCGTGAACCTCGAAGGCGCGGGCATGATCGGGGTTCCCGGCACCGCGCATCGGCTGTTCGGTGCGCTGCGCGAGGAGAGCATCTCGGTCATTTTGATCTCCCAGGGCAGCTCCGAGCACTCGATCTGCTGCGCGATTCCGCAGGCGCAGGCGGTGCGCGCCAAGGCCGTGCTCGAGGCCGCGTTCGCGCGCGAACTGGCCGAAGGACAGATCCAGGCCGTCGACGTCAAGACAAACCTGGCGATTCTGGCGGTGGTAGGCGACGGCATGGCCGGCATGCCCGGGGTGTCCGGCAAGGTGTTCAGTGCACTCGGCGGTGCCAACATCAACGTGCGTGCGATCGCGCAGGGCGCTTCCGAGCGCAACATCTCGGTGGTCGTCGACGGCAAACACGCCACGCGCGCACTGCGCGCCGTCCATGCCGGCTTTTACCTATCTCCGCACACGCTCTCGATCGGCGTGATCGGCCCGGGGACGGTCGGCCGCGTGCTGCTCGACCAGCTCGCGAGCCAACGCGAGCGCCTGGCGCGGGAGTTCAAGATCGACCTGCGGGTGCGGGGCATATTGAGCTCCAAGCGCATGACGCTGCGCGAGTCGGGAGTGTCGCTGGTGCGTTGGCGCGAGGAAGTCAGCAGCGGCTCGGAGCCGGCCGACCTCGAGCGCTTCATCGAGCACATCAACGTCGATTATCTGCCGCACGCGGTGCTGATCGACTGCAGCGCCGACGCCGGCGTGGCCAAGCACTACTATGACTGGCTCGCTGCCGGAGTGCACATTGTGACGCCGAACAAGAAGGCCAATAGCGGCGATTTGGCGTACTACGACAGTCTCAAAGCCGCGCGCCGCGCCAGCGGCGCCCATTATCTGTACGAGACCACGGTCGGCGCCGGCCTGCCGGTCGTGCAAACGCTGCGCGATCTGCGTGAGACTGGCGATGATATCCGCAGCATCGAGGGCATCTTTTCCGGCACGCTGGCCTATCTCTTCAATGTGTATGACGGCACCACGGCCTTTTCGTCCATCGTGCGCGAGGCCAAGCAACGCGGCTATACCGAACCCGATCCGCGCGATGACCTCTCCGGTCTCGACGTCGCCCGCAAGCTCATCATCCTGGGGCGCGAGATGGGCCTCAGGCTCGAGCTGCGTGATGTGCAGATCGCGAGCCTGGTGCCTGCCGATCTGGCCGGTGGCACGAGCGAGGAATTTCTGGCCGGCCTGCGCCGCTATGACGAGCCGATGCGCCAGCGCTACGAGGCCGCTCGCCAGCGCGGCCAGGTGTTGCGCTACATCGGCCGCCTCTCGGCCGATGGCCGCGCGACGGTGGGGCTCGAGCAGCTCGATGTGCGCCATGCCTTCGCCAACATCGCGCTGACCGATAACGTGGTGCGCTATGCGACCGCACGATACTGCGACAATCCGCTGATCGTGCAGGGGCCGGGAGCCGGACCGGCGGTCACGGCCGGGGGCGTATTCGCGGATTTGCTGCGGCTGGCGACCTATTTGGGGGCGCGATTATGACTACCGCTGACAAGGCCACCGCCTTCGCGCCCGCTTCCGTCGGCAACGTCGCCATCGGATTCGACATCCTGGGATTCTCAGTCGATGCACTCGGTGATCGCGCTACCGTGCAGCGCGCGCGCGTGGCGGGAGCGAGCGATGAGGGCGTCCACATCAGCGCGATCCGCGGTGTGGTGCAGGACCTGCCGCTCGAGGCCGCCAGAAACACTGCGGGTCGCGCCCTGATCGCGATGCGCCAGGCCCTGGGCCTGTCATTCGGTTTCGAGGTGCAGCTCGAAAAGGGTATCCCGCTGGCATCGGGTCTGGGCGGCTCGGCGGCCTCGGCGGTCGCGGCGGTGGTCGCGGCCAATGCACTGCTGTCCGAGCCACTACCGAAGCTCGAGCTGCTGAAGTTTGCAATGCAGGGCGAGGCGGTTGCGAGTGGATCGGTGCACGTCGACAACATTGCACCCTCGCTCTACGGCGGTCTCGTACTCACGGTCGGCATCGATCATCCGCGCGTCAAGCAGATTCCGGTGCCGGCCTCCATCCGCGCCGTCATCGTCCACCCGCACATGTTTCTCTCGACGCGCCAGGCGCGCGCGATCTTGAAGGGCAGCGTGCAGATGGCTGACTTCGTCTGGCAGACGGCGAATCTGGCGGGCTTCATCTCGGGCTGTTACACCGACGATCTGGACATGTTGCGTGAGTCCTTCGAGGACGTCGTAATCGAGCCGCAGCGCGCAGCCCTGATCCCCGGCTTTCAGGAGGTGCGGCGTGCCGCGCTCTCGGCCGGTGCGCTCGGCTGCTCGATTTCGGGCGCCGGTCCCACCACCTTCGCCTGGTGTCTGGAGCAGCATGCGTACGCGGTCTGCGAGGCGATGGTGCTCGAGTTTTCGCATCACGGTCTTGGCGCCGATCAGTGGGTCACCACTGTCGCTCCGCTCGGTGCGCGCGTGGTCGCCTGATGCAATTTGCGAGTACCCGCGATCCACACCATCTCGTCAGCTTCAGTACTGCGCTGACTGAAGGGCTCGCGCCCGACGGCGGCCTGTACGTGCCGACCGAGTGGCCGCATACGGTGCTGTCGGCGGCCGCGGCGCAGAGTGCGGTCGCCGAAGTGGCTGCGATCCCTGGCGCGCGCCGGCGCACACTGGCGCGACTGGCTGCCGCATTGATCGCTCCGTTTGCGGCCGCCGACCCCATTGCCGATGCGCTTGAGGCCATTACGGCCGAGGTGTTCAATTTTGCGGCACCGCTGATCATGCTCGACGCCGACCGGCGTCTGGGGGTGCTCGAGCTGTTTCACGGGCCCACGGCCGCGTTCAAGGATTTTGGCGCCCGCTTTCTTGCCGCGAGCCTCGCACGTCTGCGGCGCAGCGCAGCGCGGCCGCTGAAAATTCTGGTCGCGACCTCCGGTGACACCGGCGGGGCCGTCGCGGCGGCGTTTCACCGCCAGCCCGGCATCGAAGTGGTGGTGCTGTTTCCCAAGGGCCAGGTATCGCCCACGCAGGAACGGCAGCTGACCTGCTGGGGCGAGAATGTGCACAGCTTGGCCGTGCGCGGCAGCTTCGATGACTGCCAGCGGCTGGCCAAAGAGGCGTTTCTCGATCCGCTGCTGCGCGAACGTTTCGAGCTGTCGTCGGCGAACAGCATCAATCTCGGCCGACTGCTGCCGCAGGTCGTGTACTTCTTCACCGCCGCGCTGGCGATCCAGCGCGCGCATGGGGAGTCGGCCTCATTCGTCATCCCGAGCGGCAATCTCGGCAATGCCACGGCCTGCGTCTGGGCGCGCAAACTCGGCGCGCCGATCGAGTCGATCGTGCTCGCGCACAACGCCAACCGCACGGTTCCCGATTACCTGCACGATGGTGTGCTGCGCCCGCGCCCGAGTATCCCGACCCTGGCCTGCGCCATGGATGTCGGTAATCCGAGCAATCTCGAGCGCTTGAGTGCACTGTATCCGGATGCGGCGGCGCTGCGGGCCGCGGTCAGCGCGACTTCGATCGATGACGAGGCGATTCGCGCGCGTATCACCATTGATTTCCAGCGCTACGGGCGCGTCTGGTGTCCGCACACGGCAACCGCGGCCGAAACCTATGCGCGCCTCGCGCCGGCGGTGCGCGCACAGGGCCGCTGGGTACTGGTGGCGACCGCGCATCCGGCCAAATTCCGCGAGATTGTCGAGCCGTTGATCGGCCAGAGGCTGCCACTGCCGCCCAGTCTGGCGCTGCTGTATGAGCGCCCCTCGAATTTCTCCGAGATCGATGCGAATCTTCCGGCGTTGAGACAGTCGCTGCGGGCTACGGAGCCTTAGGCTTATGGAATCCGTCGATCCGCTCGAGCCCCTGGAGAGACTCAACCCGGTCACGGTCCTCGCCGTGGTGGGTGCCGCCGCGGCGCTCACCGGGCTGGTGATGCTGTGGCGCTGGGACCGGCGCCGGCGCATGCGCAACGCGCGCAACGCCGCAGTCACCCGCTGTGGATTCGACTCTCTGAAGGATGTGCTGGTGCCGGACGGGCAGGGTGGCTCGCTGCACATCGATTTTCTGTTGCTGACCCCGCGCGGCATCATTGTGATCGATCTGCGCGACATCGCCGGCAATATCTTCGGCGGCGACCAGATGACGGAGTGGACGGTGATGCATCGCGCTCAGCGCATCACCTTTACCAACCCGCAGCCTGCGCTCTACGATCGCATCGCTGCGGTGCGCGCACTGTGCGAGCTGCCGGTCGAGGGGCGTGTCGTGTTCAGTTCGCGCGGACAGTTTCCGAAGGGATTGCCGCGCCATACGCTCATGCTCGACTCGCTGGCGGCGGAGTTTCCCAGCAGCGATCGGCAGGCGATGGCATCGCTGTTGGAGCGCTGGATGCCCGAGTGGGAGCGCGTGCGCAAGGCGATATCGCCGAGCCGGATGGTGGCGCCGAAGTCCGCCGTCTAACGCTAGGCGCGATCTTCGCAGAGCGGGGCATTCCGCAGCCGAAAAAAAGCGCGCGCGTTGGCACTGCAGCGCGCGGCGCAATCCTCCACCGGCTCCGCGCGCGCCTGGGCGATCACGCCGGCGATGTGCGCCAGATACATGGGCTCGTTGCGGCGCGACTTCGGTTTCGGCAATAGGTCTCGCGGCAACAGGTACGGCGCATCGGTCTCGAGCATCAGCCGGTCTGCGGGGATCTTCGCCGCCAGCGTCTTGAGATGCGCGCCGCGGCGTTCATCGCAAATCCAACCGGTCAGCCCGATTGCCAGTCCGAGCTGCAGGTAGTCCTCCAGCTCGCGCTCGGTGCTCGTGAAGCAATGCGCGACTGCACCGCTCAGGTCGCGGCGATACTCACGCAGCACGGCGATGAAGTCCGCATGGGCCTCGCGCTGGTGCAGGAATACGGGCTTGTGCGCATCGACCGCGAGCGCCAGCTGCAGCTCGAACGCCTGGCGTTGCGCGGACTGCGGAGAGAAGTTGCGGTAATAATCGAGGCCGCATTCACCCACCGCGACGACCTGCGGTTGCTGCAGCAGCGCGCGCAGCTGCGGCAGCTGCGCGGGTGTGAGCTCACTTGCATGATGCGGATGCACGCCGGCAGTGGCGTAGAGCTCGCCCGGATGCTCTTGTGCGAGCGTCAGGGCATGCTCGCTGCTGCCCAAAGTCGAGCCCGTGACGATCATCTGCACGACGCCCGCGGCGCGCGCACGCGCGATCACCGCAGTGCGATCCACGGCGAAACTGTCGTGTCCCAGATTGACGCCGATATCGATCAGCTCCACGGCGCTACTGTAATGCCGATCGCCGCGGCCTGATATCATTACGGCGGTGCTGCGACAACTCGAGCTCTGGGATCACAAGGACGAGGCGCGCGAATGGGCGGTGCGCCCCAGCGTGCGTGCGCGGCGCTTGAGCGTGCGCGTGTTCCGCGACGGCGGCGTTGAGATCGTGGTGCCGCCGCGCACCTCGCCGCAGCGCGTGTCGGCCTTCGTTGCGCAGCACCGCGAATGGATCGAGCGGCAGCGGCGCAGATCCGGGCCGCGCGAGGAGTCGCCGTTTCCCCCGGCCAGCCTGCAGCTCGCGGCGATCGGTGAGTCCTGGAGTTGCACCGCAGTTCCCGATAGCGGCCGCGTGCGCGTGATCGAGGAATTTCCGGGGCGGCTGCGCTTGCTCGGCCCGCTGCACCATGCCGAGACGCTGCGGCAACGGCTGCGCGACTGGCTGCTGCAGCATGCCGGTGTACGGCTGGAGCCGCCGCTGCGGCAGCTGTCCGCAGAAATGGGCGTGTGCGTCCAGCGCCTGCAGCTGCGCTATCAACGCACGCGCTGGGGCAGCTGCTCGCGCCGCGGGACCATCAGCCTCAATGTCTGCGTGCTATTCCAGCGCCCGGAGGTGCTGCGCTATCTGCTGGTGCATGAGCTCTCGCATCTGCGCCACATGAACCACTCGCAGCGCTTTTGGGACCATGTGGGGCGCTTCGAGCCGGAATGGCAGCGCCTCGATGTCGAGTTGCTGCAGGGCTGGCGCCTGGTGCCGTCGTGGCTATTCAACCGCGTGCGGCCGCAGTGGGCAACGCCAGCTGCGGCCGCAGCGATGGCGCCGGCACCATGAGCACCGAACCTCGCGATCCGTCGGCGCAGGTGGATCTGCGCGATGAGGGCGTGCATTGGGACCTCGGCAGCTCGATGTCGTATGGCGAATACCTGCGGCTCGATCTGCTCTTGGAGGCGCAAAAGCCGCTGTCGAGCGAACACGATGAGATGCTCTTCATCGTCGTGCATCAGGTCTCCGAGCTGTGGATGCGATTGATGCGGCATGAGATCGATGCCGTGCTCGAGTGTATCCGCCGCGATGATCTGGACCCCTCGTTCAAGATGTTCAGCCGCATTGGCCGAGTGCAAGGCCAGCTGTTCGCGGTCTGGGACGTGCTGGCGACGATGACGCCGGCCGACTATTCCGCCTTCCGCAACGCGCTCGGGCGCTCTTCCGGCTTTCAGTCGGCGCAATACCGCCAGCTCGAATTCATGCTCGGCAACAAGAACGCCGAGATGATCGAGGTACATCGGCGCGAGCCGGAGACGTATGCGGCACTCGCCCGCGCGCTTGCGGCACCGAGTCTGTATGACGAGGTCCTGCGGCTGCTCTCGCATCGTGGCTACGAAGTGCCGCGCGAATCGCTGGTGCGCGATTTCAGTCAGCCATACGCGCCCAGCAAGCAGGTCACCGGTGCGTGGCTCGGCGTCTACCACAATGCCGAAAAGGACTGGGATCTGTACGAACTCGCGGAACGGATGATCGATCTGGACCATCGGTTTCAACTGTGGCGATTTCAGCACATGAAGACGGTCGAGCGCATCATCGGTTACAAGCCGGGTACCGGCGGTACGGCCGGTGTGTCCTATCTTGCCAAGGCCCTGCGGCTCAGGTTTTTTCCGGAGCTGTGGGAGGTGCGGACCGCGATGTAGCGTCGATCGATGCGGCGCCTGTGGTCGGTGCGGCGCCGGTCTTTGCCATGGCTGCATAGCGCTTCCAGATGCGCCAGCCCAGCAGTACGCTCAGCAGCGCCGCGTACAGCAGCGGCTCGCGATAGTCCTTCTTGATCGAGCTCCAGTAATGCCAGACACCCAGCGCCGTGATCAAGTAGATCAGGCGGTGCAGCTTCTGCCAGCGGCGGCCGAGCCGGCGCATCATCTTGTTGGTTGAGGTTACCGCGAGCGGAATCAGCAGCAGCAGCGCCGAGAAGCCGATGATGATGTACCAGCGCTTGGCAGTAATGTCCTTGATGATGGCGGTCAGGCTCAGGCCCTGAAAGGGACCGACATAGGTCAGGAAATGCAGCAGCGCATAGGTGAATGCGAACAGGCCGAGCATGCGCCGCAAACGGATGAGATTCGCATTGCCCGACAGTTGCCGCAGCGGTGTCACGCACAGCGTGATCAGCAGCAGATTGAGCGCGCTATGGCCGAACACGCCCAGTACGTAGCGCACCGGATCGGCGCCGAGGTCGAAGCCGCGCGCATACGGCACCCCGCTGGATTGCAGGACGCCGCCGAGGCAGCCCAGGAAGGGCACCAGGCAGGCCAAGAAGATCAGCGGCTTGTAGAGGTAGCGGTAGCGCTGATCGATCGGACGCGCGGGTCGCAGAGTGAGTTTCCTTAGCGCGCAGCGGCTAAAAATAATGCCGCAGGTCCATGCCCTGGTAGAGGCCGGCGACCTGATCGGCGTAGCCGTTGAACATCAGCGTTTTCTGCCGTTGCGCGAGAAAGCCGGCACCGATGCGCCGCTCGGTCGCCTGGCTCCAGCGCGGATGATCCACCTGAGGGTTGACGTTGGCATAGAAGCCATACTCGGTCGGTGCGACGACGTTCCAGGTGTTATTCGGCTGCTTCTCGGTGAAGCGGATCTTCACGATCGCCTTGCCGTTCTTGAAGCCGTACTTCCACGGCGCCATCGAGCGCAAGGGCGCACCGTTCGCATTCGGCAGTTCCCGCCCATAGACGCCGACCACCATGATCGCGAGCGGATGCATGGCTTCGTCCATGCGCAGCCCCTCCACATACGGCCACGGCAGCGTATCCGTGCGCTGCTCCGGCATCTGCGTCGTATCGCGCAGGGTCGTGAACTCGACGAATTTCGCGTTGTTGCGCGGCTTGAAGCGTTTGAGCAGATCGCCGATCGGGAAGCCGACCCACGGAATCACCATCGACCAGGCTTCCACGCAGCGAAAGCGGTAGATGCGCTCCTCGAGTGTATGCGGCTTCAGGATGTCTTCGAGGTTGAACGTGCCGGTGACATCCGCTTCGCCCGCAATCGTCACCGACCAGGGCTTGGGCTTGAAGTTCCCGGAGTTTCTGGCCGGATCGGTCTTGTCCGTGCCGAACTCGTAGTAGTTGTTGTAGTGCGTGATCTCTTCGAAGGTATTGGCCTTCTCCGTCACTGAATATCGCGGAATCGGCTGGTAATTGAGCTTTGCGCCGCTCGCGACTGCCTCGGCGGCCTGCGTGCGGGGCAGTGCGGTCGCCAGCGCGCCCGCAAGCGCCCCAGCGAGCACCTCGCGGCGGTTGACAAAGACCGTCTCCGGTGTGATTTCCGACGGTGCAATGTCCGATGGCCTGCGAATCAGCATCTTTGGGTACCTCTGCACCAGTCCGATTACGCTGACGCCAGCAGCGCTGGCACAGCAAGAGCAACAGGGATTATCGCTCTGATGTACCGCGCTTGTCACATTGCGCGGTGCGGCGGCCGGTGCCTCAAATTGCCGGTCGCCGCGCCAGCGGAGTGGTGCGCGCGTCGTCGAACAGCGACGTCGCTGTCACCCGTGACATGCAAATGACATTCACAACCGTCGTTTTTCTGTCATGGGTTTGCGGTATTTACCTGCAGACCGAGCGCTTTTCTGCGCCCGGTGAAAATACCGACGACAGGGAGATACAGTGTGAAGCGCACCGTGTTCGGGTTGATTGGGGGCGTGATCATGCTGTCATGGGGCACCGCCGCGTGTGCTCAATACTATGCACTCGCGGACATTGGCGGCCTCGGCGGTGACTACGCCGTCGCCAATGGCACCAACGCCGCAGGGCAGGTGGCGGGCGCGGCGTCGACCGCTGCCGGAACGCAACAGGCATTCCTGTATTGCAACGGTCCGATGGACGATATCGGAACCTTGGGGGGCAGCAGCAGCGTCGCCAAGTCAGTCAACGATGCCGGACTCGTGGTCGGGGCGGCAAGCACCGCCGGCGATGCGAGTACGCACGCATTTCTCTATGGCAACGGTTCAATGCAGGATCTGGGCGATTTGGGTGGCAGCTACAGTGCCGCAACTGCCGTCAATGACGCGGGCCAGGTCGTTGGAATGGCGGCCATCGCCAACGGTTCCTACCACGCCTTTCAGTACGCCCACGGCTCGATGCACGATTTGGGAACCCTCGGGGGCACTCTCAGTGTGGCCAACAGCATCAATGGCCTCGGGCAGAGTGTCGGATTCTCCAGTACCGGCGATGCTGCGTCTGCGATTCATGCCACGCTGTTCAGCGGCGGCGGACCCCAGGATCTGGGCACTCTCGGCGGCACCTACAGCGCCGCCGCGGCGATCAATGCCTTCGGGCAGATTGCGGGCATCTCGCTCACGGCGGGCGGCAATTACCATGCCTTTGTTTACGACGACGGGTTGATGCAGGACATCGGCACGCTTGGCGGCGGCTACAGTTCTGCCCTGGGCATCAATGTCTTTCGGCAGGTGGTCGGCACCTCAAGCACTGCCGACGGCGGCGATCTCCATGCCTTTCTCTACGACAACGGAGTCATGCAGGACTTGAACGCGCTGACCAGCGGATCGCTGGCGCCGTTCGTCACGCTGACAGCCGCACGGGCCGTCGGCAATGATGGAAGAATTGTGGCGAGCGGCATCGACGCACTCACCGGCCAGATGGGTGCCTATCTGTTGACTCCGACGGCCTTGTTTCGCGGCCTACCGCCTGCCGATTGCACCGCACTGACGCCGCCGCCGACCAGCCTCGCGACGGTCGGTGCGGAGTACGAGTTCGCACCGGCGGCCGGTACTCCGACGACGGGCGGCGATGGCCTGACCTTCAGTGTCGCGAACAAACCTTCCTGGGCGACCTTCGACAGCGCGACCGGGGAGCTCTCGGGCACACCCGGTCCGCAGGACGCAGGCAGTTACGCGAACGTCGTCGTGAGCGTGAGCAATGGCGCCGGCACGGCGGCGCTGGCCACATTCAGCATCTACGTCGCGGCGCCCGGCGGCGGCTCGGTGACGCTATCGTGGGTGGCGCCGACGCGCAATACCGACGGCAGTGCGCTGACCGATCTGGCCGGGTACGTCATTCATTTCGGCTCCGCACCGACGGCCCTGAATCAAAGCTTGAACGTGCCCGACCCGACAGCAACGGGCTATACGCTCGGCAACCTGAGTCCCGGCACCTACTATTTCGCGGTCACCGATTATGCCCTCTCCGGCGCGAGCAGTGACCTCTCCGGCCTGGTGAGCGAGAGTCTTTGAGAGATCGACTGCAGCGCCGGGGAGATCGAATGCGCTTCAGGCCCGTCCGATATCGCGCCAGCGCACGACGCGCACCCTTTGGCCGCAATCGGGCACGCTGCCGCGGTAGTTGATCAGCAGGGCCTCATCAGCGAGCTGCAGGTGCGCGATATCGGACCGCGCATTGCCATAGGCGTAGAGCCTCGAGGGCGCTTCGCGCGCAATCAGCGCGCGCAAGCAGCGCAGCTTCTCCTCGCCGCGCCGGTTTTCGCTGGCGAGACGACCGTCGAGCGTGCCGTCACCGCGCCAGCGCAGCTCGGTGCAGACGGTTTCATCGAAGCCCAGAGCCTGCCCGATACGCGGCACGTACAGGTCCGGACTGGCCGACAACAGAACCAAGCGGTCGCCACGCGAGCGATGCTGTTCGATCTGGAGCAGCGCTTCCCGGTGCAGGCCCCCTCGCAGGAGCCGCGGCACAAATTCATCCGCCCAGGCATCCAGCTGCGCGCGCGCGCAGCCGCCCATCGCTGCGTGAATCACGCTGCCCTTGAACCGGCCGCGGTCGCGATCGACGACGAACCGCAACAGCGCCGGCGCGACCGCCAGCATCGACGGCAGCCGCGTCGGATGCCGTAGCAGGAACCCGCTGACAAACGGCAGCAAGGTATCGTGGCGCGTGATCGTGCCGTCGAGATCGAATACCGCGAGTTGGCCGCTACGCGCCATAGGAGGCTTACTCTGCCGCGCGGAGGGCCGACTAGGGCCTGTTAACACTAGCGCAACGCCTCGACGACGAGCGCAAAGTAGATGAAAGCGATAAATACGAGATCGAGTTTGTCGAAGCGACTGAAGATGCGGCGGAAGCCTTTGAGTCTTCTGAACAGTCGCTCGATCTCGT
>JBIODE010000037.1:0-12745 GCA_044440325.1 Steroidobacterales bacterium | reverse complement strand
GTGGCCGTGAGTGTGGCCAATAAATCGCCTGTCGGAAAATTGCTCGCCGGTGCTCTCGCCGTACTGCTGCTGGCCGGTCTCGGGTACGAGATCGCGCGGCATCGCCCGCGACAGCTCGACACGCTGCAGCTGGGACCGGTGCGCGCATTTCCCGCGTGGCTGCATCAGCGTGGCTTTGTCTACGTCTTCTCCGGCGCTGATGGCTGGAGTGCTGCGGATGCAGGGGTGGCCGGGGCCTATGCGCGCGCCGGAAATTACGTGATCGGTATCGATACGCCGGAGTTCCTCAAGCATGTGAACCGGACCGCCCAGGGCTGCGTCTTTATGCCTGGATTGCTGGAGGACTATAGTCGTGCGCAGCAGCGCGATGCCGGTACCACGCTCTTTTCGGGACCGGTATTGCTGGGGCGAGGTGCGGGCGCGACGGTGGTCTACATTGCGCAGCTGCAGGCCCCTGCACTGGCGTTCAGCGCCGCCGTTGCGGTGGATCCGGAAGGGCAGATTGCACTGCGCTTGCCGTTGTGTGATCACCCATTCGCCGCGCCGGGCGCAAATGGGCAGCAGCTCAAGCCCGAGGCCCTCGGCCGCAATGTGTCCGCGCGTGTGTTGCTCGATGCAGGGGCCAAGCCGGTGGAGCGAGCGTTCGTAGTCGCCATCGGCCGCCTGTCGGGCGGCGAACAGGCCGGGGCCGGGATGACGACCGGCGTTGGAGTCGCTGCGTCAGATTCGCTGCGCTCGACCTATGCGGCGGCACTTGCCGCCATCGATACCGAGAGGCAACGCAGTGGCGTGGCGGACCTGCCGCTGGTAGAGGTGCCGGCTGCGCGGCCCAGCGGCGAGGCCTTCGCAGTGTTCTACTCGGGCGACGGCGGATGGCGTGATCTGGACCGCTCGCTGGCCGACGTATTGGCTGCAAAAGGCATGAGTGTCGTGGGTGTCGACGTATTGCGCTATTTTTGGAAGGATAAGCCCCCTCGGGTGGCGGCCGGCGATCTGGCACGTATCATCCGCTACTATCAGATGCGCTGGCAGTGCCGGAAAGTCGTGCTCATCGGCTTTTCCTTTGGCGCCAACGTGTTGCCCTTCTTGATCAATCGGCTGCCGGCCGAAGCGCACGGAGAGATCAGCTTGGTCACGCTGCTATCACCTGAGCGAACCGCCGCCTTCTCGGTCGACCCGAAAGGCTGGCTCGGCATGCAGAGCGGTACGGGCACTCCGATTGAACCTGAGCTGCGGCTGCTGCCAAAGTTGCATCTGCAGTGCATCTATGGCGCCGATGAGGCGACCGCGAGCCTTTGCACGTCTCCTGCCGCAGCTGGGTACGACAGCGTGCGAAAAAACGGCGGGCACCACTTCGATCGGGATTACGGCGAGCTTGCCAATGAGATTCTGGCCGCCGCGCGCTAACGCATCGCCGTGCCGCACCGGGCCGGAGAGATTCGCCACGTGGCAGGGACCGGGTCTCGCAGCCGTGGCGATGTGCCTGCTCGCCGTGTCGGCCCACGCGGTCGTGCAGCCGCAGAAATGGCATTGGATCGTGATCAATGGCCACAAGATGTACTTCGCCGTGCGCGGCAATGGGCCGACGCTGGTCCTGCTGCACGGCGGCGGCGATTCGGGCGAGCATTCCTTCGCGCAGCAGTTGACCGCCTTCACGGCGCACTACCGCATTATCGCGCCTGATCAGGTCGGGCAGGGGCACACCCCCGATGTGGCCGGACCGCTGAGCTATACGGCAATGATGCAGGACACCGCGACGCTATTGCATGCACTCGGGCTGCAGCGGGTAGACCTGATGGGTTTCAGCGACGGCGGCATTCTGGCGTTGATGCTCGCCACACGGTATCCCGAACTCGTGCACCGCATCGTCATCAGCGGCGTGAACATTGCGCCGGAAGGGTTGACGCCAGAGGAGCGGCAGGAGCTGCGCGCGATCGAAACCAAAATCCCGAAAACAATGGACGAAAGATTGACCCAACTGTGGCTCACCTCGCCAACACCGACGGAATTGAATGTGGCGTTGCTGGCCAAGATACAACAGCCGGTGCTGGTGATTTCCGGCGACCATGACGCCATCACCCTCGAGCACACATTGCTGATCTTCCATTCGCTGCCGAACGCGGAGCTGTGCGTGTTGCCGGGGACCGATCACGGTACGTTCAGCAGCCGGCCGCAGGTGCTCAATCCAATCATCGCTGCCTTCCTCGAGCGCCCATAGCGGTGGTGCCGAGGCCGGCGTTTCACTTTCTCAGTGCCACACCTTGCAGGAGCGCGACGACAAACCCGCACAGCCCGCCGATGACCAGCAGGGCCGCGAGGGTTGCTGCGATCCGGCTGCTGCCGTGGCGATGATCCAGGGCGCTTGACCAGACGATACCGAGTACCAGTGTTGCGAGCGCCGCCACCACGCGCCACTTGACCTGCCTGGCGGTCGGCGGCGGCGTGACCGAACGCTTGGGAGCCATGTCGAAGGCAGACACCGAGGCCAGGGGAGCGCCACACCCGATACACACGGTGGCGCGGCTGCTGACCGCGCGCCCGCATTCGCTACAGGTGATGAGAGCCATGAACCCACCTCAAACGCTCGCGCTCGCCGGGGCGTAATCATCGCCGTTGTTGCAGGGAATTGCACCCGGGATCTACGCCGATGAGCGCCTTCGGCCAGTAGACGGACATCATTGCAAGTATCAGCCGGGCGTACCGGCGGCCGCTGCAGCGCGGTATCCTGCGTCCGTGCTGCGCCCTTCGGAGTTCAACATCGCGGTCCGCATCGTCTCGCTGCACTGCTATCCGCTCAAGTCCGGCCGCGGCCTG
This sequence comes from Steroidobacterales bacterium, assembly GCA_044440325.1. Lineage (GTDB taxonomy): Bacteria > Pseudomonadota > Gammaproteobacteria > Steroidobacterales > Steroidobacteraceae > FEN-1191. The sequence continues at coordinate 9,931 of JBIODE010000037.1, read as the reverse complement.
GAGCTCGAGCAGGCGCAACTGACGCCCGCCGGCATCGCGCACGATCGCCGCTGGATGGTCGTGACCCCCAGCGGGCATTTCCTGACGCAGCGCGAGCTGCCGCGGTTGGCCTTGATTCGCCCCGAGCTTTCCGCCGACGAACTATTGCTGCGGGCGCCGGCGCGGGACGAGTTGCGCATTGCTCTGCGGGCACTCGGCCACCGCATCCAGGTCATGGTCTGGAACGATTCGTGCCCGGCCTTCGATGAGGGTGACGCCGCGGCGAGCTGGCTCGCGGCGGTGCTGGAACGCGAATGCCGCCTGGTGCGCTTCGATCCGGAGCACCGGCGCTTGAGCGCGCGCGCCTGGACCGGCGACATCGAAACCGAGAATCGCTTCTCCGACGGCTTCCCGCTGCTCGTGATCGGCCGCGCCTCGCTCGCCGATCTGAACTCGCGCCTGCCGCGCGCGCTGCCGATGAATCGCTTTCGGCCCAATATCGTGCTCGAGGGACTCGAGCCGTACGGCGAGGATCGTGTCGATGAGCTGTATGACGGGCCACTGCGGCTCAAGCTGGTCAAGCCGTGCACGCGCTGCCGCATCACCACCACCGATCAGGACACGGCCGCGCTCGACGGCGAGGAGCCATTGCGGACCTTGAAGACCTACCGCTACGACACGCAGCTGCGCGGCGTCATCTTCGGCCAGAACACCATCATCATTCAGGGTGCGGGCGGAACGCTGCGGCGCGGTCAATCACTGCAGGTGCGCTGGAAGGAGACCACAACGCAGTAGGCGCCGATCGCGGCAGCGGCGCGCGCGCCGCAGGGTGTGCCGGAGGCCCGCGGGGCGTAGACTTTAGTGATGCCGCTCGATTGCTTTCACCCCGCCGTCGCCCGGTGGTTCGCACGCTCATTCCCGGAGCCCACCGCACCGCAGCGGGCCGCGTGGCCGGCCATTCACGGCGGCAAACACACCTTGATCGCCGCCCCGACCGGCTCCGGCAAGACGCTGGCGGCCTTCCTGGCGGCGATCGATGCGTTGGTGCGCGAGTCCCTGAGCGGGCGGCTCGAGGATGTCACGCACATTGTCTATGTCTCACCGCTCAAGGCGCTGTCGAACGACGTGCAGCGCAATCTCGAGCAACCGCTCGCCGGCATCGCGGCTGAACTGGCTGCGATGGGATTGCCGGTCCCGCAAATCCGCGCACAGGTGCGAACCGGCGATACGCCGCAGTCCGAGCGCGCCGCCATGCGCAAATCCGCGCCACATATTCTCGTGACGACGCCCGAGTCGTTGTATCTGCTGCTCACGAGCACCTCGGGCCGGCAGATGCTGGCAACCACGCGCAGCGTCATCGTCGATGAGATCCACGCGGTCGCCGCCAGCAAGCGCGGCGCGCACCTCGCACTGTCGCTCGAGCGCCTGGCGGCGCTGTGTGGGCATCGTTTGCAGCGCATTGGACTCTCGGCGACGCAGAAGCCGATCGAGCAGATCGCACAGCTCCTGGTCGGCTCGGCGCCAGGCGACGACGCGGGTGGCGGTAGCGGCTGCGTCATTGTCGACAGCGGCCACGTGCGCGCGCGCGATCTCGCGCTGGTGCTGCCGGACGCGCCGCTCGAGGCGGTGATGTCCAATGAGGTCTGGGAGAACGTCTATGACACACTCGCGGCGCTGATTCGCCAGCACCACACGACGCTGATCTTCGCGAACACGCGCCGCATGGTCGAACGCGTCACGCGGCATTTGAGCGAGCGCATGGGCGCGGCGAACATCGCCGCGCACCACGGCAGTCTTGCAAAGGAGCAGCGGCTCGATGCCGAGCAACGGCTCAAGGCGGGCTCGCTGCGCGCATTGGTCGCGACGGCCTCACTCGAGCTCGGTATCGACATCGGTGAGGTGGAGCTGGTGTGCCAGCTGAGCACGCCGCGCTCGATCACGACCTTTCTGCAGCGTGTGGGACGGGCGAACCATGCCGTCGGCGGCGTGCCGAAGGGACGGTTGTTTCCGTTGAGTCGCGACGAGTTGGTCGAATGCACGGCGCTGCTGGATGCGGTACGCGCCGGGGAGCTCGATCGCCTGCACATGCCCGCACAGCCGCTAGATGTGCTCGCGCAGCAGCTGGTCGCCGAGGTCAGCGCGCAGGAATATGACGAAGACGATCTCTACGCGCTCGCGCGCCGGGCCTGGCCATACCGCAATCTCCAGCGCGCGCAGTTCGATGAGGTCGTGCGCATGCTCGCGGAGGGGTTCAGCGGCCGCCGCGGTCGCCAGAGCGCCTATTTGCATCGCGACGCGGTCAACCGCAAGCTGCGTGCGCGCCGGGGCGCGAAGCTCACGGCGATCACCTGCGGCGGAGCCATTCCGGACAACGCTGACTACCAGGTCGTGCTCGAGCCCGGCGGGACGTTCATCGGCACTTTGAACGAAGACTTCGCGGTCGAAAGCCTCGCAGGCGACGTGTTTCAGCTCGGCAATTGCTCGTACAGGATCCTGCGCGTCGAGGCCGGTCGTGTACGGGTTGAGGACGCCGAGGGCCAGCCGCCGACCCTACCGTTCTGGCTCGGTGAGGCACCGGCGCGCACCGCGGAGTTGTCGGCGGCCGTGTCGCGGCTGCGCGAGGAGATCGACGCGGCACTGCCCGACGCCGACGCCGCGACGCTCGACAGCTGCATCGAGCAGCTGATGCGGCGACATCGGCTCGAACACGCCGCGGCGCGCCAGTTGGTGGACTATCTGGCGGGCGCCAAAGCGGTGCTGCAGCATCTGCCGACACTGCGGCGTGTGGTGCTGGAACGCTTCTTCGACGAATCCGGCGGCATGCAGCTGGTGATCCACGCCCCGTTCGGCGCGCGGATCAACCGCGCCTTCGGCCTGCTGCTGCGCAAGCGCTTCTGCCGCGCGTTCAATTTCGAGCTGCAGGCCGCCGCTACCGAGGATGCGATCGTGCTCTCGCTCGGCGAGACCCACAGCTTCGCACTCGCCGACGTGCCGAAGTTCCTCAGCAGCCACACGGCCGAGGCCGCGCTGATCCAGGCGCTGCTCGATGCGCCGCTGTTCACGACGCGCTGGCGCTGGAATGCGGCCATTTCGCTCGCCATCCAGCGCGCGCGTGCCGGAAAAAGAACCCCGGCGCCGCTGCAGCGCATGGCCGCCGAGGATTTGATTGCAGTAGTGTTTCCCGATCAGCTCGCCTGTGGCGAGAACCTGCGCGGCGAGCGCGAAGTCCCGGACCATCCGCTGGTGCGCCAGACGCTGCAGGATTGTTTGCACGAGGCGATGGACCTGGGCGGTCTGCTGGCACTGCTGCGCGCCATCGAGCAAGGCGACGTGCAGGTGCTCACGCGCGATCTGCCGCATCCCTCGCCGCTGGCACAGGAGATCTTGAGCGCACGGCCCTACGCCTATCTTGACGATGCGCCGCTCGAAGAACGGCGCACGCGGGCGGTCGCGGCGCGGCGCTGGCTCGATCCGCAGACCGCCGCCGAATTCGGCCGGCTCGATGCGCGGGCCATCGCGGCCGTGCGCGCGGAGGCGTGGCCGACGATCGAAAGCTCAGATGAGCTGCACGATGCGCTGATGCTGCTCGGCGCGATGGCCGAGACGGAGGGCAGGGGCGCTGATCTGCAGCCGCACTTCGAAAAGCTGTTGCAGGGGCGCCGCGCAACGCGTCTGCGCTCGAGCGAAGTGGCGGACAGCACCTTCTGGGTGGCGGCCGAACATCTGCCCATGCTCGCGTCGATCTATCCGGCGGGCACCATCGAACCACCGATTGCCGTGCCCGAGGACTGTGCGCGGCGCGAGTGGAACCGCGACGATGCCGTACGGGAGTTGGTGCGCGGTCGGCTGCAGGCAAGCGGACCGACGACGGCGCGGGCCATTGCCGCAAGGTTGTCGCTGCGGGCGGGCGCGGTCGAGGCGGCACTCGCCGCACTCGAGGTTGAAGGCTTCGTGCTGCGCGGCCAGTTCACACCCGCGACCGCCGAGCTGGAATGGTGCGAGCGCCGGCTGCTCGCCCGCATTCATCGCTATACGATCAAGTCGCTGCGGGCCGAGATCGAGCCGGTCGCGAGCGCGGATTTCATGCGCTTCCTGCTCGATTGGCACGGCATCACGCGCGACCCGCGTCCGGAAGGCGTGCAGAGTCTGGCCAGCGTGATCGAGCAACTCGAGGGTTTCGAGGTGCCCGCGGTGGCTTGGGAGGCCGACGTGTTGCCGGCGCGGCTGCAGGACTATGACCCCAGTTGGCTCGACAGCCTGTGTTTGTCGGGCCGCGCGGTCTGGGCTCGGCTCGAGCGGCCGCAGGCGGCAACTTCGGGACCGGTGCGCGCGACGCCGATCGCGCTGCTGACCCGCAAGCATTGGCCGATGTGGCAGGGCCTGTCACCGGCGGGACCGGACGCCGCGCAGTTGTCGTCCAGCGCGCAGGCGCTGGTGGCCTACCTGACGGCGCACGGCGCTTCATTCTTTGACGACATCATGCGCGGCGCACACTTGTTGCAGGCGCAGGCCGAGAGCGGACTCGGCGAGCTGGTGGCCGCCGGACTGGTGAGTGCCGATAGTTTCGGTGGTCTACGTGCGCTGCTGATGCCGCTGGCGCGCAAACGTAAGCTCGCCACGCGCGGGCGCAGGTCGACACTTTTTGGACTCGAGGAGGCCGGCCGCTGGAGTCTCACGCGGCGCGCCGACCAGCACGCTGAAAGCGCCACGCTGTCCACGGCGGCGCTACCGCAAGACGGGCGGGCAGCAGAGCAAACCGAGCAGCTCGCGTGGCTGCTACTGCGACGCTACGGCGTGGTGTTTCGCCGCCTGCTGGCGCGCGAGGCGCGGTGGCTGCCGCCGTGGTACGCGCTGCTGCGGGCCTATCGGCGCCTCGAAGCGCAGGGCCATATCCGCGGCGGCCGATTTGTGGCCGGGTTCAGCGGCGAGCAGTATGCGCTCCCCGACGCAGTCGCGGCGCTGCGCGGCACGCGCAAGCGCCCGCATGAGGGCGCCTATGTTTCGCTGAGCGCCGCCGATCCCTTGAACCTTCTGGGCATCGTTACGCCCGGCGCACGCTTGCCGGCACTCGCCGGCAATCGTTTGCTACTGCAGGACGGCGTGCCGATCGCTGCGCACGCCGGCGGCCAGGTGCAATGGCTGACGGCGATACCGCCGCAGCAGGAATGGGCGGTGCGCAATGCGTTGCTGCGCCGCGCGCCGCGCGCGCACGCGGCGCAGCTGGGGTGATGCCCTGATCCGGTACACTGAATCTATATTGCCGCTGGGTATAACGATGGCGATCATCTAATGATTAAAGCCTTGCAGTTCACGCCCCCTTGGATCTTTCTGCTGGTCGCCACGATATTGGAAGTCAGCGGCGATGCCGTGGTCAGACTGGCAATGTACAATCACCTCGGTCTGGCGCGCGTACTATTGATGCTCGCCGGCGCGGCCCTGCTGTTCGGCTATGGATCCGCGCTCAACCTCGCTCCGTTGGAGTTCGGGCAGGTCGTCGGGCTCTACATCGCGACGCTATTCGTCGTCTGGCAGATCATCAATTTCATCGTCTTTCGGATGACGCCCACCTTGCCGACCCTGGTGGGTGGCGTGCTGATCATCACCGGCGGAGCGGTCATCACCTTCTGGAAGCCGCAGTAGGCGCCTCTCCAAACAAGTCTTAAGCTAACACCCCATGAACACCAGTACCTCCGATGCGACCATGGCTGTATTTCTCGATCTGGAGAACATCGCCCTCGGCGCACGTGACGCCAACTATCCGAGTTTTGACATCGAGAAAGTGCTCGAGCGTCTGCTGCTCAAGGGCCACATCGTGGTCAAGAAGGCCTATTGCGATTTTGATCGATACAAGGACTTCAAGCGCGGTCTGCACGAGGCGGCCTTCGAGCTCATCGAGATTCCGCACGTGCGGCAGTCCGGCAAGAACTCCGCGGACATTCGCATGGTCGTCGATGCGCTCGACCTCTGCTACACGAAGGGACATGTCGATACCTTTGTGATCATCAGCGGCGACTCGGATTTCTCGCCGCTGGTCAGCAAGCTGCGGGAGAACGCAAAAACCGTCATCGGCGTCGGCGTGAAAAATTCCACGTCCGATCTGTTCATCAATAACTGCGACGAATTCATCTACTACGACGATCTGGTCCGCAAGGAGCCCTCGAAGGCACGCCGGCGCACCGCGACGGCAGCGCCCGCCGCCGCGCCGGTCGAGAACAAAGGGCCAGACCTCACGGAGGCGCTGGAACTGGTGGCGGAAACGTTGGAGGCGGTTGCCGAGGAGCGCGGCGAGAACGACCCGATCTGGGGCTCGATGATCAAACAGGCGATCAAGCGGCGCCATCCGGGTTTCAACGAGCGCGCATACGGATTCCGGGCGTTCAACGACTTGCTGGCTGAGGCGCAGAAGCGCGGCCTGCTCGATCTGCGGGCGGATGAAAAGTCGGGTGGCTACACGGTCCGCGTTGCCGACCGTTCTGCTCCTCGCGGGAGCTGAGCGCGCTGAGCGGCAGGGACTAGCGCGGCCCGCCGGGGCGATGGACGGCCAGCGGCGCGAACGCCTGCGTGACCGGCATGAGCTCGATCGAGTTGATGTTGACGCGCGCCGGCAGACTGGCAACCCAATGAACCGTTTCGGCGACGTCCTCGGGCGTCAGCGCGTCCGCCCCGTCATAGACCTTGCTGGCCCTGCGCGTGTCGCCGCCGAAGCGCACGGTGGAGAACTCGGTCCCGCCAACCAGGCCCGGCTCGACGTTGGTCACGCGGACCTTGGTGCCCAGCAGATCCGCCCGCAGGTTTAGGGAGAACTGGCGGACGAAGGCCTTGGTAGCGCCGTAAACGTTGCCGCCCGGATAGGGGTAGGTGCCGGCCACGGAGCCGAGATTGACGATGTGTCCCCGGTTACGAGCGACCATGCCGGGCAGCACGGCGCGGGTGACGTACATGAGCCCTGTCACATTGGTATCGACCATGCGCTCCCAGGCATCGAGGTCGGCCTCGTGCGCAGGCTCCAACCCCAGCGCCAGACCAGCGTTGTTCACGAGCAGGTCGATTTGGGAGAAATCAGGCGGAAGGCCGGCGAGTGCCGATTCAACCGCAGCACGATCGCGCACGTCGAGGACGATCGGATGCACGCACGCGGCGCCGAGCGCATCGGCCAAGGCCGCAAGCCGCTCGTGACGGCGTCCCGCCGCAACGATTCGATGACCCTCGGCGGCAAAGCGCCGAGCGATCGCCGCGCCGAAGCCTGAACTCGCGCCGGTGACGAGGACGATCATGGGCATGCTCCGAACCCCTGGCGTGCGCATGGTAATCGCTTTTTGCAATTCAGGGAGCGGTGATGGAGCTCGTTGTCACAATGAGAGAACTCGCGTCCGAGTTCGCTCGGACGCGATTGCAGCGGTCGAAAAGCCGCGGGGCGCGTCAGCTCACGAAGCGCTGTTCTTTTCCTTAAACGCGCGCAACTCCTGGTTGAATCTATCCGCTATCTTCTGCAGCTTGTCGACGGCCTCGTTGCCTTTGCCCGAATTATCGCCCGCCTGCTGCAGGCAATCCGTGTAAGCCTTGACGGCGGTGTCATAGGCTTTGACCGCCCGCTGTGCCGCAAGCATGTCATCCCGGCTGGCGCTGGCGCCTTTGGGCACGTCAGTTACCGCAGCCGGTTCCGTGCAGCCTGCGAACGCCGATCCGGCGGCCAATCCAGAGATCGCCACCAAGCCTGTTAACAGAATCCTTTTCATCCTGGCACCGCTCCTAGTGTCGCTGTCCGTTTGCCAAATCGGTCGCGCACGGGAAAACTTTAGGATCGCGGCCGCCCGGAGCTGTGAAAGACGAAAATACGTGACGGCGGTCTCATGATCGTGTCGGACGGCGCCTGCGTCGGCATAGGCCATTTCCTGACGGGTGTGGCGTGCCATGCCCAGCTATATCCTCTCGGGTACCCGCAGTTTGTCCACGGCGCCGCCTGGGTGACTGCTTGATGCAGGCACCACGGCTATCAGCAGGAAAACAATTCATGGCAAAGATACTCATCGCCGATGATCATCCGATGGTGCGGGCCGGACTGCGCCAATTCCTCCGGGAAGACCCCAGCATCACCGAGATCGGCGAGGCCGCCTCGGGCAACGAGACGCTTGAACGCCTGCGCGCCAGCCATTGGAATTTGCTCATTCTCGACATCAATATGCCCGATCGCAGTGGTCTGGACATCCTCCGCCACGTGCGTGCCAGCCACCCGGACGTGAAAGTGTTGGTGCTCAGTGCCTTTCCGGAACGGCAGTACGCGATCAACGTACTGAAAGCCGGCGCCAGCGGATACCTGCCCAAGGAATGCGCTCCCCGGGATCTACTGGCCGCGGCGCGCGCCGTGATGCAGGGCCGGCGCTACGTCAGCGCCCAAATGGCGGAGGCGTTGGTCTCAGACCTGGCTGGTGATGGCAGCAAGCCCTTGCACCGTCGTCTGTCCGAGCGGGAGTTTCAGATCTTCTGCAAGCTCGCGACCGGGCAGTCAGTCTCGGCGATCGGCAATGAGTTATGCCTGTCGGTGAAAACCGTGAGCACTTATCGAAGCAGAATTTTGGAGAAGATGAGCTTGCTGAGCAACGCGGACATCACCATCTACGCGCTGAGAAACGAAATCATTCAGTAACAGCGGCGCAGGCTACCGGACCGGCAGCTTCGACGCGGCTGAGGGCTCGGGTTCCACCTATGTGGGCGCGGACACTACGGCTACGAATTTCCTGTCCGGCGGGCACACTCCGATCAGGCGATTATCGGAGGATTGTCCATGAAGTCACGCGCGCGAGTTCCGTCATTGCTCTATGCCGAGCAGACGCCGGTCCGCTGGGTCCGCGCTGCGGTCGCACGTGGCAAGACCACGCCCTTGTCGCCAGCCACTTTGCGCGGCAGACCGGTACAGCCCGCGATGACTCCATCAACGTTCCGGCCGAGCAGGCCGCACCTGTAGCAATTGCATCGGATATACGATTCACCGCAAGGGCGCAGGACATATAATTCTATCGGTGACATCGCGACGCGCACGGAACCACCCGCGGGCTGCGCTGCCTAACCGGAGCAGTTGGCTTGATCGCCCGGCGGTGCCCATGGGTACGCGACCGGGTATTCCTATTCACGGAGGGAACAGTGTCCAAATCATTGACCGTTTCGGCGGCCCTGTGTGGGTTGGCGGCGCTGTACGCCAGCGCGCCGCGCGCCGCGACCGACCCAACCATGCACCAGATCTACGAGGCCGCACAGGCCGGGCAGCTCGGGCAAGCCGAGCAGATGGTCGAGCAGGTGCTGCGCGATTATCCTCGCAGCGGCAAGGCCCATTACGTGGCCGCCGAGATCTACGCGCGCGCCGGCAATAGGGTCCGCGCCAGCCAGGAACTCGATAGTGCGCAATCGCTCGATCCGGGCCTGCCGTTTGCCAGGCCGGAATCGGTCAATGAGCTGCGCCGCGAATTGACTGCCGGGGGCCGGCCCTCCAGGGCGGGGGCTGAGGTGCCGACCCGAGCGAGCGTTCCCTGGGCCGGCATGTTGCTGCTGATGTTGGGCTGCGGCGCGATCTGGATGCTGCTGCGCCGACGCAGCCAGGCGAACGCCTCTGCCGCCGGCTTGCTGTCGCCGGGAGCGCCCGGCAGCTACGGCGGGCCGGGCGTCGGCGGCATGGGGCCATCGTACGGTGGCGGCATGGGTTCGGGACTGATGGGCAACCTGGCGACGGGCTTGGCGGTGGGTGCCGGAGTCGCGGCCGGTGAGGAGCTCGTGCATCACATGCTCGATTCCGGTCGGAGCGGGGGCGTGTTGCCTACGGCGAATGCGGACGAGCTTGCCGACCCGATCGGACAGAACCTCGACATGGGCGGCACGGATTTCGGAGTTTCCGAGTCGGGTTCCTGGGGCGATGACGGTGGCTCCTTCGGCGGCGATTTGGGGGGCGGCGACTGGAGTTGAC
>JBIODE010000036.1:0-12749 GCA_044440325.1 Steroidobacterales bacterium | reverse complement strand
TCTATATTCTATATTTTTGGGCCGCGGATTCCCGCCCGCGCCGAATGCCACTGTTGTCGCGCCATTTCAACATTGAAATTCGCATAGTTCGCGCTATATTGTAGTGCCACATCTTTGAACAGACAGGGTTTCTGGGATCACTAACAATTAAGACGTCACCTGAGGTCCGCGGTGCAAGCCGCCCCTTTTGGACGCGTCGGTGGAGCCGGACATGGTGGAATTGAGCGCCCGACTCGAGGCGGCAACCTTATCGCTGACCGGGGCCGGCACGATCAAGGATCGATTGCTCGATGCGTATTGCAGCCATCTTGCCGATGTGCAGGAAGGTGACCTGCCGGATGCCATGCAGGCGCAATTTGCGGAAATGATCGAGGCCCTGCATCGAGCGCGCGCGCTGCCGGGCGACGACATCGTCAAAGCCTCGGTGCGCAAGCTGTCGAACGATGAGGCGCACCGCTACGCCATGCTGGTTGTCAGGCTCTACGGCATGCTCGCGGGAACCAAGCACTACGTGACTAATGGCCGTGCCGCGCGCGGCATGGCGCCGCTGGTGAAATTCCTGAGCGAAACGGCCGCGGCAAGCCCTAGTCGAGCTTGAATTCGATCGTGTCCCAGCGCGTCGTCTCCTCGTGGCGCGCCTGCCGCTTGATCGTATCGACCAGCGCACGCTCGTCCCACGACACGGACTCGTCCACCAGCGGACTGATTGCCGCGGCAACCGGCTGCTCACGGCCAAAATGCTGTAGCAATATTGTCGGTTTGTCGCTGGCCTTGGCGTAATTGAGCTGAAATAGCAACATATCATAGTGTTGCGGATACAGGCTCGCGAGCGCGACCACGACCTCGGCCGCCGCGATTTGCTGCCGCAGATTCTCGCGTAGCGCCTCCTGCGAGGTCTGCGCCGGCGGCAGCTCCGGGGTGCTGCAATTACGATAGTAAAAGTTGCGTGCGCTCTCGAGATATTCGAACACGCGCAGATAGTCGTCGGTCTGCTCCCAGACGTGCGTGACGAAGACGCGGATTGGATCGCGTTGTGACATGCTTTGCAGTGTACTGTGCCGCCTCGGGAGTTGGAACCGCTTGCGACTGCTTGTCTACAACATCCGCTATGCGACCGGCACGGGACCGGCCTTTCACCTGCCAATACCGGGGGCGGGGTACCTGCGCAGCAGCCGGCGCGTGCTCGAGCAGATCACGCAATTTATCCGTTCCGAAGACCCCGACCTGGTCGGCTTGATCGAGGTCGATACCGGCTCGGTGCGCACCGGCATGGTCAATCAGGCCGCCTATATCGCCAATGCGATTGGGCACTACACCGCCCACCAATGCAAGTACGGCACCAGCTCGATCAATCAGCTGGTGCCGATCGTGCGCAAGCAGGCCAACGCGCTGCTGGCTGCGCCACGGGTCACCGGCGAGCGCTTCCACTATTTCGATACCGGCATCAAGCGGCTGATCATTGAATTGGAGCTCGAGGAGGTATGCCTGTTTCTCGTGCATCTGTCGCTGAAGTTCCGGCACCGCCAATACCAGCTGCGTACCTTGCATGACCTGGTGGTGCGCTCGCCCAAGCCGGTGATCGTCGCCGGCGACTTCAACACCTTCTGGGGCACCCACGAGATCTATCTTTTCATGCGCGCGTCGGGCCTGCGCAGCGCCAACACCCAGAACCTGCCGTCATTCCCGTCGCGGCACCCGCGCGTCGAGCTCGACTTCGTGCTGGTGAGCGAGGGCATCGAAGTTACGGACTTCCGCATTCCGGAAGTGCGCATGTCGGATCATCGCCCGCTGGTCTGCGATTTCCATGTACGCTCATAGGGAACTCACGCTACCAAGGCACGCATCACGGGGGGAGAGCAACCATGAGCGATGAGAGTGCATGGTCATCGAGCACGGACACCGATGGCATCACCTGGCTGACGCTCGATCGTCCGAACACCTCCGCCAATACGCTCGCGCGGGTCGTGCTGCGCGAGCTCGAAGAACTGCTGCGGCCGCTGCTGGCGCAGCCGCCGCGCGGCGTGGTCATACGTTCCGGCAAGCCATCGGGATTCATCGCCGGCGCGGACATTCGCGAGTTCACGAGCTTCGCCTCGGAAGCACAGGCCTACGAGCAAGTGAGTTTGGGGCAGCGCGTGTGCGCCGCAATCGAAGCCCTGCGCTGCCCGAGCGTCGCCGCGATCCATGGATTTGCGCTGGGTGGCGGACTTGAATTGGCACTCGCTTGCCGCTATCGCGTCGCCGTCGGCGATTCGAAACTTGCCCTCGGGCTGCCCGAAGTCCAGTTAGGAATACATCCGGGCTTCGGCGGCACCGTGCGCAGCGTACGACTGCTCGGGGTGCGCACGGCGATGGATCTGATGCTCACCGGACGTACGGTGCGCGCAGATCGCGCGCTGAAGCTGGGCCTCGTCGACCGGCTGGTCGCCGCCAGCGAACTGCAAGCCGTTGCCCGGCGCATGGTGCTCGAGCGTCCGCTGACGCGCCGAGCGAGTCCGTGGGAGCAGCTGCTGTCCTGGCCGGGTGTGCGGACCCTGTTGCGGCCGGCGCTGGTACGCCGCGTGGCGGCACGCGCCAAGCGCGAGCACTATCCTGCCCCTTACGCCATTATCGATCTTTGGTCGCGTTATGGCGCGCATGGCGACGTCGCGTATCAGGCCGAAGCGAAGTCGATCTCCGCCTTGTTCGGGCATCCGAGCACGCGCAACCTGATCCGCGTCTACCTGCTGCAGGATCGGCTCAAATCGCTTGCGGTCAAGACACGCGTCGACATACAGCGCGTCCATGTCATCGGGGCGGGCGTCATGGGCGGCGATATTGCCGCCTGGTGTGCGCTGCGCGGCTTGACAGTCACGCTGCAGGATCGGGACCTCAAGTACATCGAGCCCGCCCTGGCGCGCGCGCGCGCTCTGTACGAAAAGCGGCTCTCGGGTACGGAGGAGCGCACGCAAGCAGCCGGCCGCTTGCGCGCCGATGTTGCCGGCGAAGGTGTCGCAACCGCCGATGTCGTCATCGAAGCGATCTTCGAGGACCTCGAGGCCAAGCGCTCGCTGTATGCCGCCGCCGAGCCGCACATGCGCCCGGGCGCGATTCTAGCCAGTAATACCTCGAGTCTGACGCTCGAGTCGCTGTCGCCGACGCTCATGGATCCCGGACGATTCGTCGGATTGCATTTCTTCAATCCAGTGCCACAGATGCCGCTGGTGGAGGTCATCCACGACGCGCAAACGCGCCCGGAAGCCCTCGCAACTGCACTGGCGCTGACGCGACGCATCGACAAGCTGCCGCTGCCCTGCCGCAGCAGCCCCGGTTTCCTCGTCAACCGTATCCTGTTTCCGTATCTGCACGAAGCCCTGTACGCCGCCGGTGAAGGCATCGAGTTCCACAGCATCGATCGTGCGGCGGTCGATTTTGGAATGCCGATGGGGCCGATCGAGCTGGCCGATGTCGTCGGACTCGATGTGCTCGTGCATGTCGGTGCGATCGTCACCGGCGCGCTGGGACGCGAGATGCCGCCATTTGAGCAGCAGTTGCGCGCACTGGTGCAGCAAAAGAAGCTCGGCCGCAAGAGCGGTCAGGGTTTCTATCTATGGCGCGAGGGCAAGGCAGTGCGTCCCCAGGTCGGCGCGGCGCCACCGCCGGATCTGGCGGATCGGCTGATCCTCGCGCTCGTCAACGAGTGTGTCGCCGGCTTACGCGAAGGGCTGGTCGCCGATGCCGATCTGATCGATGCAGGCGTGATTTTTGCGACCGGCTTTGCGCCGTTTCGCGGTGGGCCGCTCAACTACGCTCGCGATCGTGGGATTGGGGCCACGGTTGCACGCCTCGAGGAGCTGGAACGACGCTATGGCGCGCGTTTCCACCCCGATGCAGGTTGGCAACAGCTCGCCGCAGCAGCAAAGGCGTGAAATGGCGCAAGGGGGCCACCCGGCGTTCACGTGGTACGATTCGTTAATCCACGCGGACTTAGTAAGAGGGCCTCCAGGCAAACGGCATGAGCGACGATCGAGCGGCCGATGTGGCGTTGCTAAAGCACTTCACGCCATTGGAGGGCATGAAGAAGGACAATTTGGACGCTCTCGCCCGCAAGGTCACGGTCAGCCAGCTGCCGGCCAACCGCCAGCTGTTCCGCGAGGGCGACAACGACAAGCGGACTTATTGGCTGATTTCAGGTCTGCTCGAACTGCGCGAAGGCGATCGCACTGTCGCAATGATCCGCGGCGGCGCCCCGGAAGCGCGTGCGCCGATCGCACCGACACTGCCGCGCACGGTTACCGCGCGCGCCGTCGATCCGATCGAATTTATCGCGATCGACAGCGAACTGCTGGACATGATGATCACGTGGGATCAGACCGGCACCTATGAGGTCGCCGAATTGCAGGCAACGCTCGGTAACAGCGGTGACTGGATGACGATGCTGCTGCAGACCGGCGCCTTTCACAAGATCCCGCCGGCAAACATTCAGGCCATTTTCATGCGCATGCAGCGGGTGGCCTGTCGCGCCGGTGAAGTGATCATCCAGCAAGGCACGGAAGGCGACTACTTCTACGCGGTCGTCAGCGGCAAGTGCGTGGTCACGCGCGAGACTCCGCTCAACCGCGGCGGCCTGAAACTTGCGGAACTCGGCATCGGCGACACCTTCGGCGAGGAGGCGTTGATCTCGGAGGCCAAGCGCAACGCCACCGTCACCATGCTGACGGACGGCGTGCTGATGCGCTTGAGCAAGCACGATTTCCGCGAGCTCATGAATGAGCCGCTGATACATTGGGTCTCCTATGCCGAGGCGCGCGCGATCGTTGCGGCCGGCGGCTCCTGGCTCGACGTGCGGCTGCCTTCCGAGCATCAGAACCGCGCGATCGAAGGTTCGCTCAACATCCCCCTGTACTTCATTCGCCTCAAGCTCTCGACGCTCAACGCCAAAGTGCCGTATGTTGTCTACTGCGACACCGGTCGGCGCAGCTCCGCGGCCGCCTTCATCCTGGTGGAGCGCGGCTATGAGGCCCACGTCTTGCGCGGCGGCCTCGACGGCAACAGCGAAGCACAGCTGCGCCGCGCCACCTGAGGGCGCGCGCGAGCGCCTACATCGTATGCGTGGCTTTGTCGCCGGACAGTGCGCCGGCAAGGTAGTTCTCGATCTTGGCGCGGGTCTGGCCGCGGTCCTGTTCGGAAAATTGCACTCCAATGCCCGCCGTGCGTTTGCCCTGTGCGCCCTTGGGGGTGACCCAGATGACGCGGCCGGCGACCGGTAATTTCTCGTCCTCACCCATCAGATTGAGCAGCATGAACACTTCATCGCCAAGGCGGTAGTTGCTGTTGGTCGGAATAAAGAGGCCGCCATTTTGCACATACGGCATATAGGCCAGGTACAGGGCGCTCTTGTCCTTGATCGTCAGCGTCAGCAGACCGGGCTTGTTAACGCCTGATCTGGAATTGGGATCCTTCGCCATCGTTTCCCCGAACAGTCGTTCATTGCGCCGCGGTCGCGCTACTGCGCCGCGACGGCGACAAATTGCCAGAGCAGCTGCTCGAGCGCCAGCGTCCGATTGATCGCGGTCAGCGCCAGCCGCCGCAACTCATAGATCGACTCCAGCAACCTGAGCAGCGTCGCAATATTCATGTCGGAAGCGTTATTGCGCAAGTGCGCGCTACTGCGCAGTTCGCGCGATTGCCGTTCCCCGCCAGCCCAGCGCTCTATGCGCGTTGTGAGCCAGTTCTCAATAGATGCCAGTCGCAGCTCGAAAGCCTCGTCTTTCGCCCAGCGGGCGGCGGCCGCAGGGATATCGAGCTGTCCGGCCCGTGCCTGGCTCAGGGCCTCGACCGTTTCGAGTCGCAGCCGCGCCGCCGCGGCCGGATCGAGGTCCAGCGCCAGCAGCGGCGCATTCCCGATCAACTCGAGCAGTGCATCCCAATCACCCTCGCCGCGCTGCGCCTGCAACCAGGTAACGCACTGCGCCCGATTGGGACTGGCTGCACGCAGGCGCTGGCAACGGCTTCGAATGGTTGCCGGCAGCCTCGAAGGCGCGGTCGTGACCAGCACGAGCGTGACGCCGGGGCGCGGCTCCTCAAGCGTCTTGAGCAATGCATTCGCGGCGTTGGCGTTCATCGCCTCGGCCGGACGAATTACCGCGACGGTGGCCTGCCCGCCGTGCGAGGTCAAGGCCATCTCCTCACCAAGCTCGCGGATCTGCTCGACGCGGATGAGCTTCGAATCCTCGATAGGCTCGATCCAGTGCAGGTCCGGATGCTGCGATCTTTCCACCGCCCTGCAGTCGCGACAGACGCCGCAGGGTGCATTGGGCTCGCGGCACAGCCTCAAGCTCGCGCCAAAGCGCGCGAGCTGTGCGCCACCGGCACCGGCATCCTCGTGGATCAGCAGTGCACCGGGGAAGCGCCCGCCGGCACGCGCGCGCTGCAGCAGCTGCTGCTGGGGTAAAAGCCATGTTAAGTCATTTATTTTCAATTAGATATAACGTTTATATGATGTTATCTAATAGGTCGTCCAGCGCCATCAGCGACTGATCCAAGACCTGAGACGGGGCCACGCTGGCGTCGATGACTCGAAAGCGCCGTGGCTCGAGCGCGGCAAGTGCCAGATACCGCCGCCGCACCCGCTCGAAAAACGCCCGGGTCTCCTCCTCGAAGCGATCGGCATGTGTGCTGCGCGCGCGCGCGCGCGCAAGTCCCACGTCCACCGACACATCGAGCAGCAGTGTACGCTCCGGTTGCAGATTGCCATGCACCGCGATCGCCAGACTTTCAATCAGCGCTGCATCCATGCCGCGTCCTGCGCCTTGGTAAGCGCGGGTCGCATCGGTGAAACGGTCGCAGATGACCCACACTCCGCGCGCGAGCGCCGGTCGGATCAGATTTTCTACGTGCAGCGAACGCGCGGCGAACATTAATAGCAACTCCGCGGCGGGCGTCACCGCTTCTGCGGCGTGCGCGAGCAGCAGCGCGCGCAACTGCTCGGCCAGGGGCGTGCCGCCGGGCTCTCGTGTCAGCTGCAGCGACAGCCCACGCCGCGTGAGCTCTGTCGCCAGCTCCCGTGCGATCGTCGACTTGCCGGCACCCTCGATGCCTTCGAGAGTGATGAAACGCCCTACGGCCCCGGTTCTCATACGCTCAATTCACCCTGCCCGTTGGGCTATCGTGCCGCTGCGTGCGCACCGATCTTCTCCAAATAGTGCCGCAGCGCGACGTCGTGCTCCGCCAGCGTCGCGGAAAAATGGTGGGCGCCATCGCCGTCGCCGGTCGCAACGAAATAGAGCGCCTCGATCGGCGCCGGATGCAGGGCCGCGCGGATGGAAGCGGCCCCCGGCAGCGCAATGGGCGTGGGTGGGAGCCCCGCGCGCGTATAGGTATTGTATGGCGTGTCCGCCAGCAGATCGCGCGTGCGGATATCGCCGTCATAGGCGCTGCCCATGCCGTAGATCACCGTCGGATCGGCCTGCAGCCGCATGCCACGCCGCAGGCGATTGACGAACACGGCGGCGACCTTGCTGCGCTCATCCTCGCGCCCGGTCTCCTTCTCGACGATGGAGGCGAGTACGAGTGCCTGGTCCGCGTCGGTCAACGGCAGGTCGCCAGCGCGTGCGGCCCACGCACTGGTCAATTCGTATTGCATGCGTTCATAGGCGAGCTCAAGAATTCTCTTGTCGCTGGTGCCGCCGGCAAAGCGGTAGGTGTCGGGAAAGAAGCGCCCTTCGGGAAACTCACCGGGATGGCCAAGGACTGCCATCAGCTGCATATCGCTCAAGCCTCGCAGCTCGTGCCGCAGCTGCGGGTGCTCATCGAGCGCACGGCGCAGCTGCTGAAAGGTCCATCCTTCCACGACGGTCAGCTGCTCGAGCACGACACGCCCGGCCGCAAACTGCTCGAGAATCATGTTGGCGCTCGAATGCGGCGGGATATCGTAGGTCCCGACCTGCATGCGCGGGGAAGCGCCGTGCAGCCGCAGATCCAGTTCCACCAGCCGCGCGCTGCGCAGCGCCCGCAGTTGCTGCAGACGCTGCAGGATCGCGCGCACGCTCGACTTCGGCAGCACTTCGATACGTACAGCGCCGTCGGCCTCGGACGGCCGCCGCATTTGCGCATCCAGAGCGCGCACAGCGAGCATCGCCGTCGCGGCGAACGCGACGAGCAGCACCAGAGCGATGCTACGGGAGGGTCGCACCGATCAACTCTCGCAGGCGCCACGCCATTTGAGCTGCGCGAATTTGCCGTCCATGCAACCATCCTACCGGTTGCAGGCCCAGCCGGACATTGGTCAAAAATACCTCCTGCGCCTGGCTAAGGTCATGCAGTGTCACCGTGCGCACGCGCACGTCAATCCCGGCCGCCGCGGCCGTCTCGAGCACCAGGCGCCGCATGATGCCGGCGACGCCGCAGAGCGCAACGTCGGGCGTATACAGCCCCGTCTGATCCACCAAGAACACGTTGGCACTGCTGGCGCAGATGACGGCCCCCGAACTGGACTGCATCAGCACCTCGTCATAACCGGAATTGCCCAGCGCCTGCTGCGCCAATACCTGTTCGAGCCGGTTGAGATGCTTCAGACCCGCGAGGGCCGGATTCTCGCCGAGCCGTATCGTCGACAGCCCGACTCGAATGGCGCATACCCGCGCCGCGTCCCCCGCCTCGGCCGGTACGGCGGAATCGGCCGACTCCGCTGGCGCGGTGGGCCAGGCATAGCGGCTGACGATGCGTGTCGGCGACTCGGCACCGCTCGGCCCATAGCCGCGCACCGTGGCGGCTCCGCGGGTGACGATGACCTTCACCAGACAACGCGCGGTGTCGGCCGCCAGCTTTCGTACTTCCTGCTCGAGCTGCGCGGCGGCGGTGAACGGGATCCGCAGGCGCTCGCAGCCGCTCAGCAGCCGCTGCAGATGCAGCGCGAGCCAGCGTGGCTGCCCGTCCAGACAGCTGATGGTCTCAAACAGACCATCGCCGTACTGCAGGCCGCGGTCGGCGACGGAAATGCTGTCGGCTACGGTGCCGTTGATAAGACAGGGCATCGCTACCCCGTTGCCGCGACGGCCTCTAGCAGTCCCTGCGCCTTCGCGCGCGTCTCCTGCAGCTCGCGCTCCCAGTTCGAGTCGGCGACAATTCCGGCGCCAGCGCGAAAGTGCAGCGTGCTGCCGCGCATGGACAACGTGCGAATCAGAATATTGAAGTCCATCGAGCCGTCACGGTTCAGATAGCCGAGCGAGCCGGTATAGGCGTTGCGCCCCTCCCCCTCGAGCTCGGCAATGATCTGCATGCATCTGAACTTTGGACAGCCGGTGATCGTGCCGCCGGGAAATACCGCGCGCAGTACATCGATCGGTGTGACGTCCGTGCGTAGCGTGCCCGACACGTTCGAGACGATGTGATGCACATGTTCATAGCTCTCAAGCACCATGAACTCATCTGCGCGCACGCTGCCGGCACGACACACGCGGCCCAGGTCATTGCGCTCGAGATCGATCAGCATCACGTGTTCTGCACGCTCCTTGGGGTTGGCCAGCAGCTGTTCGGCTTCGCGATCATCGTGCCCCGGCGAGCGGCTGCGCGAGTGCGTGCCGGCGATCGGCCGCGTTTCGATGCGCGCGCCGCGCGTCCGCACCAGCCGTTCGGGCGATGATGACAATACGGTCAGTTCGCGAAAGCGCGCCCAGGCCGCAAACGGGGCCGGATTGGCGCTGCGAAGGCGCTCATAAACCGCTTGAGGCGTGACGTCGGCGGCAAGCTCGATCTGCCACGGTCGCGACAGATTGGCCTGATAGATATCGCCGGCGCGAATGTAGTCCAGAGTGCGCTGCACGCGCGCGCGAAAGTGCCTCGGCTCCTCTTCATGCACTGCCCGCGGCGCCGCCAGCCGCGCGTCCGGCGACGATACCGCTGCAGGTGCCGCGGCGGCTGCGGCGACATCGGTCGCGAGCTCGTCCAATAGAGCTTCGAACCCATCCTCCGCCACGGCGTAGCCACAAGCCTCGGCATGATCGTAGATCAAGGCGGCCGGCACGCGCAGCGCAAACGCGCCGATCGGCTCCCGGCTCGGCGGCAGCTGCAGCCGCGGTTCGATCTCCAGCGCCAGCTCGTAGCCGAGAAAAACAACCCACCCGCCGCGAAATGGCAGCCCCATCCCGTTGCTGTCCTGCTCCACCTGTGCCTCGGCTCGCCAGCAGCGCTCGAGCGTATTCAAGAATCCGGCGCCCGCCGTCAGCGTGCCGCTGCCGTGCAACTGACGTGCGGCGTCGAGCCAGATGGCGCCGTGCGGAAATGCGGCCAGGATCGAATAGCGCCCCAAGCGGCGCCGATCGCCGGCGGCCGTGCTCGCGCTGTCGAACAATACCGGGTAGCGCAGCGGCTCACGGTAGGCGAGCTGGCGCAGGACCGCACAGTCGGGCATCGCCACGCGTGTGAATGTGCCGTGCGATTTCACGGCCGGCGCATTCGCGCTCAGGTTCGCAGCGCGCGGAACACGAGCGTGCCATTCGTGCCGCCGAAGCCGAATGAGTTCGAAACCGCGACGTCAATCTTCATCGCCCGGGCAGTGTTGGGCACATAGTCCAGGTCGCAGTCAGGATCGGGCGTCTGGTAGTTGATCGTCGGGGGCGCCACCTGATCGCGAATCGCCAGCACGCAGAATATCGCCTCCACGACGCCCGCGGCGCCGAGCAGGTGTCCGGTCATGGACTTGGTCGAGCTCACCGCCAGCCGATAGGCGTGCTCGCCGAAGGCGCGCTTGATCGCAATGGTCTCGGCCCGGTCTCCGAGCGGCGTCGAAGTGGCGTGGGCATTGAGATACTGGACCTCGCCGGGGTTGAGGCCGCCATCGCGCAACGCATTCGCCATCGCTAATCGCGCGCCATCGCCGTCCTCCGGCGGTGCGGTGATGTGATGGGCGTCCCCGCTCATGCCGAAACCGGTAAGTTCCGCGTAGATGCGCGCGCCGCGGCGCCGAGCGTGTTCGTATTCTTCGAGCACCATCGCCCCGCCGCCGTCGCCAAGCACGAAGCCGTCGCGGTCACGGTCCCAGGGACGACTTGCCGTCTGCGGCGATTCGTTGCGCGTGGAGAGCGCCTTGGCCTGCGCGAAGCCGCCAATTCCCGTCGGCGTCGTCGCCATTTCCGCGCCGCCGGCGATGATCAGGTCGGCGTCACCATACTGAATGGTACGCGCCGCCAGGCCGATCGCATGGGTCGAGGTCGTGCAGGCCGTTACCACACCAAGATTCGGACCGCGCAGCCCGAAGCGGATCGACAGATGCCCCGAGATCATATTGATGATCGTGGAAGGAATATAGAACGGCGTGATCTTGCGCGGATTGTTGCCCGAGTCCGAATAAGCCGCGTACACCTCTTCGATCGTCCACAATCCCCCGATGCCGGATCCGGTGATCACCCCGCAGCGGTCGCGATCGAGCCGTTCGAGGTCGAGACCGGCGTCGGCGACCGATTGCACGCCGGCGGCAATGCCGTAGTGCATAAACTCGTCCATCCGGCGCGCTTCTTTATGCGGGAGGTACTGCTCCAAATCGAACCCGCGCACAGCCCCGGCGAAGCGCACCGGAAAGTTCGCGACATCGAAGCGCGTAATCGGCCCGATGCCGCTGTCACCGTTGAGTACAGCGGCCCAGGAGTCGGCGACCGTACTGCCCACAGGGCACACCAAACCGAGACCGGTAACGACGACTCGGCGTTTACTCACGGGGAACCTTGAAAGCTGGACAGATGAGTGGACGTCCACCAGACGCCGGTCGAAGCGCTTCAGGGCTTATTGCGGCGCTCACCAATGTAATCAATCGCCTGCTGCACGGTGGTGATCTTCTCCGCATCCTCATCCGGAATCTCTATCTCGAACTCCTCTTCGAGCGCCATCACCAGCTCGACCGTATCGAGAGAGTCGGCACCAAGATCATCGACGAACGAGGCCGCGCTGGTGACCTGCTCAGCTTTGACACCCAGCTGCTCGGCAACGATGGCTTTCACCTGTTGTTCAACGGTGCTCATCTTTAACTGATCCTCTTTCGTAATGACCGTAACGATGCGGCCGCCGCCCCGAGGGGCCGGCCGTATGGGCCGCGTATTGTATGAGAACCCTCTCGGGCTCGCCACTCGTTGAAATTGCGAGTACTTGATTATTCAAATAAATTGCCTATGGCCCTCAGGCCATGTACATGCCGCCGTTCACATGCAGTGTCTGGCCTGTGATATAAGCCGCCTGCGGCGATGCCAAAAACAACACGGCCTGGGCCACATCTTCCGCGGCACCAAAACGGCCCAACGGAATCTGGGCTTGGTAGGCTTCGCGGGCCGCCTGCGCAAGCACGCGGGTCATGTCCGTTTCTATGAAGCCGGGCGCCACCGCATTGACCGTGATGTTGCGCGAAGCCAACTCGCGCGCCAGCGCCCGGGTCATGCCGATCAATCCGGCTTTTGCCGCCGAATAATGCACCTGCCCCGCGTTGCCGATCGCGCCGACCACCGAGCCGATATTGATGATGCGTCCGCGGCGGTCTTTGAGCATGCGCCGCAGACTTGCCTTGGTCAGCCGAAAAACCGAGGATAGATTGACGTTCAGGGTCTGCTCCCAGTCCTCGGCCTTCATGCGCAGCAGCAGCGCGTCGCGCGCGATACCGGCATTGTTGACCAGAATCGTCGGCAGCCCTTCCCGCGGCTCGAGCTCGCCGATCAGCATCTCGACCGAGCTCGCGTCCTCGGCCTTGAATATGGCGCCACGGCCCCTGATGCCGGCCGCCGCAAGAT
>JBIODE010000035.1:0-13196 GCA_044440325.1 Steroidobacterales bacterium | reverse complement strand
GTCCACAATTCCGCGGCGCGCAGGAAACGATTCCATCACCTGTGCCACCACGACCGAAATATTGTCCTTGCCACCATTGTCATTGCCCAGCTGAATCAGTTTAGTGGCGATCTCAAGGTTAGCACCAAAGGTGCTGATGGTTAAATGAATATCTTCATCTTCCACCATGTCCGATAGGCCGTCGGAGCAGAGCATGTAAAGATCGCCCTTTTGAACAGAATGTTCCTGCACCTCGACGTCAACATTCGGTTCGACGCCGAGCGCGCGCGTGACATAGTTCTTGTTTGCCGCGCGCTGGGCCTCCTCCGGCGAATAGAACCCGCGATCGACCAGCTCCTGCAGCAGAGAGTGATCGAGCGTGACCTGCTCGAACGTCGGGCCGCGCAACCGGTACAGCCGCGAATCACCGACGTGGGCGATCGAGATGTGGTTGTCGAAAAACAGTGCACCGACGACGGTCGTGCCCATGCCCTCGCATTGCGGCTGGGTGCGTGCGGTCTGAAAGATGATTTTATTGGCGCGCAAAACGGCATCGCGCAGCACGATCGAGGCGCGTGTGAGGCCGGAGGCCGCATCGTGCACTCGCAGGTCCTGACGCTCGATGGCTTCGCGCACCAGGCCGACGATGGTCTTGACGGCAATGCCGCTGGCGACTTCGCCGGCGTTATAGCCGCCCATGCCGTCCGCTAATACGACGAGGCCGATGTCGGCATCGCAAGCGATGGTGTCTTCGTTGTGCTCACGGATCCTGCCGGTATCGGTCAGGCCCACACAACGCAGCTTCCCCTTTAAACTCATCCAGTGATGGCTCCGTCCGCCGGGCAGCGCCAATTGCTACGCGACACTGTGAACTCGATCACACGCTAGGTCTGGCCGCTTCCGCCCGTTGCCGCAGCGCGTAACTTAGCATCGAGTCGGCGCCAATGCGCGCCCCGGATCACATTGCGCGGCAGCCGAATTTGGTCCGCATGCTAGCCTTGGGCTTCCGTACAGCTCGAAGGCGTGAGGCCAGTGGCGCGTCCCCAGTCCGTGTTCGTGTGCCGCCAGTGCGGTGGCGAGGCCCTCAAGTGGCAGGGCCAGTGTCCGCATTGTAGTGAATGGAATTCGCTCGAACGGGTGATGCAGGCCCGTGCGAACGCGGATTCCGGCGGCACCGTAACGGCCACCGCGGTCGAATTTGAAGCCACCGGGCCGTTGCCGGCGCGCTGGTCGCTCTCGGGCGCCGAACTCGACCGGGTGTTCGGTGGCGGCCTGGTGCCCGGGTCGGTGACCTTGCTCGGCGGCGAGCCGGGCATCGGCAAGTCGACCTTGCTGCTGCAGGTCGCGGCCGCGGTGGCGCAAGAGCGCAGTGTTGTCTACGCAAGCGGGGAGGAGTCCACCGCACAAATCGGGCAGCGGGCACAACGTCTGGGCCTGGCGGGCGGACAAATGGCACTGGTGCACGAGAATTCGCTCGACGCGATCCTGGCGCTCACGCAGCAGCGCCGGGCGGCAATGCTGGTGATCGACTCCATCCAGACGATGCAGCTGGCCGCGGCGAGCACCACCGCCGGTTCCGTCGCGCAGCTGCGCGAATGCACCGCGGCGCTGGTGCGCCATGCCAAGACCAGCGGCATCGCAGCGATGATCATCGGACACGTCACCAAGGACGGCAGCATCGCCGGGCCGAAGCTGCTCGAGCACCTGGTCGACACCGTGCTTTATTTCGAAAGCGATGCCGGCAGCCGTTTTCGCATGCTGCGTGCCACAAAGAATCGCTTCGGGCCGGTCAATGAGCTCGGTTTCTTCGCCATGTCGGCCGCGGGACTGACGGAAGTGAAGAATCCATCGGCCATCTTTGTCGCACGCAACCCGCACCCCGTGCCCGGCAGCCTCGTTATGGTCGCACGCGAGGGCGGCAGGCCGCTGCTGATCGAAGTGCAGGCGCTGGTTGATCATGCAAAGTTCGGGATGCCACGGCGCGTGGCGCAGGGGGTAGATGTCAACCGGTTGTCGATGCTGCTCGCGGTGATGAGTCGCCACGCGGACCTGGCGCTCGGCGAGCACGATGTGTTCGTGAATCTGGTCGGCGGCATTGAAATCGCCGAGACGGCAACCGATCTGCCGCTCGCCCTCGCCCTGGCGTCGAGCCGCCGCAACCGGGCGCTGCCGGCATCGTTGATCGCTTTCGGCGAGCTCGGCTTGACCGGCGAGGTGCGGCCGGTGGCCTATGGTGAAGAACGGCTGCGCGAGGCGCAGAAACAGGGGTACGGCACGGTCATATTGCCCCGCGGGAATCTGCCGCGCGGCACCTCGGCCGGAGGCGCGGCGGGAATGGAGTTGCGGCCGGTGGTGAGCATCGCCGAGGCGATCGCGGCCGCGTTTGAATGAAGCGGCGCGCCCCAGGGACCCTCAGGCGGACTTGTGTTTGGTCTGCGCCGCCGGCGGCGCCGAGGCCACGCGTGCGCGCACGGTGCGAATCGCGTTATCGGCGATCTGCAGGATCTCGAACTCGTAGTCGCCGATGCGCAGCGCAGTGCCCGGCTGCGGAATGGTCTCGAGCTTCTCGAGCAGCAAGCCGTTGAGCGTCCGCGGCCCCACGGCCGGCAGCTGCCAACCGAGCGTGCGATTCAAGGCGCGAATCGTGGCGCTGGCATCGATCAGCCAATTGCCGGCCGCGTCGCGGTGCACGTCCTTGTGTGTGACGGTCGCCGGATCCGTGGTGAATTCCCCGACGATTTCCTCGAGTATGTCCTCCAGCGTGACCAGCCCGGCAATGTCGCCATATTCGTTGACCACGAACGCGAGGCGGCGGCGGGTGCGCTGAAACTGCGCCAGCTGCTGCGTCAGCGGCGTGCCCTCCGGAACGAAGTAGGGTTCGCGCGCCGAGGCGACTTCGATCAATTTCTCGCGCGTGAGGGTGCCGCGCGCGAGCTCCTGTGCGACGCGCTTCATGTGCAGGATACCGATGATGTTGTCGAGCTCTCCGTCATAGGCCGGCAGGCGCGTATGCGGTGTCTGCCGAAAGCGGTCGAGAATGTCGTCCCAGTTCGCAGCGATGTCGATCGCGGCAATTTCCTGGCGCGGAATCATGATGTCATCGACACTGACGCGCTCGAGATCGAGGATCGACAGCAGCATCTGCCGGTGGCGGGCCGGCACCAGCGCGCTCGCCTCGGCCACGACCGCGCGCAGCTCATCGGTGGACAGCGCATGGGCGCCTTGCGTGCGCGCGGCGACCCCGATCAGCCGTAGGAAGCCCTGCGCCAGGTGGTTCGTCACCCACAGCGCCGGCGCGGTGACCCACAGCAGCGCCAGATAGATGTGGGCGGCGCCGAGCGCGACGCCTTCCGCGCGCCGCGCGGCATAGATCTTGGGTGTCAACTCACAAAAGACGATCACCACGACCGTCAGGGCGATCATCATGAGCGGCAAGGCGAGGTGCTGGCCGGTGCGCAGCGCCAGCAGGGTGGCAACCGTGGTCGCGGCGACGCTGGCGAGCGCCAGGATGACCAAATTGGCCCCGAGCCATCGGTCAGGCTGCTCGAGCAGCCGCTCGAGCAGTTTTGCGCTGCGTTCGCCGCGGCTGGCGCGATGACGAATGCGGTAGCGGTTGACCGACAGCATCGCCACTTCGGTGCCTGAGGAGAAGGCGATGACGACCAGCAGCGCGACCAGAACCACAATCAACACGATCGTCGGCGCGGTGTCCACGGTGTCCTTATAATCGTTGGCCCGTGGGCAGTATAAACGCTACGAATGTTTGACAAATTAACCGAGCGTCTGGGCCGTGCCGTGCAGAACCTGCGGGGGCGCGGGCGCGTCACCGAGGAAAATGTCGGCGAGACGCTGCGCGAGGTGCGCCTGGCGCTGCTGGAAGCCGACGTTGCCCTGAGTGTGGTCAAGAGCTTCACCGAGGCGGTCAAGACGCAGGCCCTCGGGGCCGAGGTCGCCTCGAGCCTGACGCCCGGCCAAGCCTTCATCGGCATTCTGCATCGCGAGCTGGTGCGGCTGCTCGGTGCGTCGGCCGCCGGCTTTGCCTTCAATGTGCAGCCGCCTCAGGTGGTACTGCTCGCGGGCCTGCAGGGTGCCGGCAAGACCACCACCGCGGCGAAGCTGGCGCGCTGGCTGCGTGAAACGCACCGCCGCCGGGTGCTGCTGGTGAGCACCGATATCCGCCGGCCGGCGGCGATCCTGCAGCTCGAACGCCTGGCCGCCGCCGTCGGGGCCGATTTCTTCCCGGTGCCGCCGGACGCCGCGCCGCCGGCGATCGCGCGCGCTGCGCTCGAGGCGGCTCGGCGCGGTGTGTATGACACGCTGATCATTGACACCGCGGGCCGACTGCACATCGATAGCGAGCTGATGGCCGAAGTACAGGCCATCGATCAGGCCGTGCAACCGCATCAGCGGCTGTTCGTGGTCGATGCGATGGCCGGCCAGGACGCGGTCAACGCGGCGCGCGCCTTTGGCGCCGCGCTACCGCTGACCGGTATCATCCTGACGAAGGCGGACGGCGATGCGCGCGGCGGCGCCGCGCTGTCGGTGCGCGCGGTCACCGGCCAGCCGATCGTCTTTCTCGGCACCGGCGAGAAGGTCGAGGCCCTGACGCCGTTCGACCCGGAGCGCATGGCCGCGCGCATCCTCGGTATGGGCGATGTCGTTGCGCTGGTCGAGGACGTGCAGCGTCAGGTCGATGTCGCGGAGGCCGAGAAGCTCGCGCGCAAGGTGGCCTCGGGCAAGAGCTTCAATTTGGGCGATCTGCGCTCGCAGCTCGAGCAGGTGCGCAAACTCGGGGGCATGAGCGCGGTCATGGACAAGCTGCCGGCGCAGCTCGCCGGTCGCGTGGCGATGCCCGGCGAGCAGGCCGACCGTGAGCTGCGCCGGCAAATCGCGATCATCGACTCGATGACGCAGCTCGAGCGGCGCACGCCCGGGGTGCTCGACGGCTCGCGCCGCCGCCGCATTGCCTCCGGCGCCGGTGTGCAGGTGCAGGACGTTAACCGGCTGCTCAAGCAATTCATGGAAATGCAGAAAATGATGAAGGGAATGAAGGGTGGCCGCCTGGGGCGGCTGATGGCGGGCCTCAAGGGCGGCGGCCTGCCGCTGCCGCCGGGAGCGTCACGATAACCCTTTCTTGTGCAGGCCGTTTTGCGTAGAATCCGCGCTCTTTTTTGGGCCTGAAGCAAAGTTTCCTATGGTCACAATTCGTTTGACGCGGCGCGGTGCCAAGAATCAGCCTTTCTACCACGTGGTCGTAACGGACAGCCGTCGTCGCCAGGGCGGTTCGAGCCTGGAACTCGTCGGCTATTTCAACCCTGTCGCGCGCGGTAAGGATTTGCGGCTCAAGCTCGATCTGCCGCGTATCGAGCATTGGCTGAAGATCGGTGCACAGCAATCCGACCGAGTCCGCGCGCTGATCGGCGATTACCGCAAGCAAGCCGCCGGCGTCTGAAGCGGGCGCAAGAGCCAGTGGCGGCAGATGGCCGCAACCCCCGCAGCCCGCATTGTTCTTGGCCGCATCCTCGGGCCCCACGGCGTGCGCGGCTGGCTCCGAGTGCAGTTGTTCGCGAATTCGCCGGAGCAGCTGTTGCGGTCTCGGACCTGGCGGCTGCGCATGCCCGATGGCACCGAGTCAGTGCAGCGGCTGCGCGGCAGCGAGTGGGATGGCCGCTGGCTGCGCGTCGCGTTCGAGCAGGTTGAGAACCGTACCGCGGCCGAGACCTTCCGGGGTGCCGAGCTGCAGGTCGAGCGGGCGGCGTTGCCGCCAACCGCGGCGCGCGAGTACTACTGCGAGGATCTGCTCGGCTTCGAGGTCCGCAATACGGAAGGGGCGCTGCTGGGCACGGTGCAGCATTTTGTCGCGACGCCGGGCAATGACGTCATGGTAGTGCGCGGGTCGCAGGAGCATTGGGTGCCCGTCACGCCGCAGCACCTGCGACGGGTGCGGCTGGCGGAACGCGAGATCGAGGTCGACTGGCCCGTCGAACTGTGAGGACGGCGCCGTTGCCGGCGCCGGGTGAGGCTAGCGTGCAGATCGAAATCGTGACGTTGTTTCCGGAGCTGATCCGCAGTGCGCTACGGTATGGCATCCTCGGTCGCGCCCTCGAGCGCGGCCTGCTGCGGGTCGGGACGGAGGACGTCCGTGCGCACGCAGGGGATGTACACCGCACCGTGGACGATCGTCCCTATGGCGGCGGCCCCGGAATGGTGCTCAAGCCCGAGCCACTGGCCGCGGCGATCGCCGCGGCCGCCGCGCGCGTGCCGGCGGGCAGCGCGCGCATCGCGCTGTCGGCGCAGGGCGAGCTGTTGACGCAGGCGCGACTGGCGCAGTTGCGGATGCTGCCGGGCATGGTGTTGATCGCGGGGCGCTACGAGGGCATCGATGAGCGCGTATTGGCAACGGCGGTCGACCGCGAGCTGTCAATCGGCGATTATGTGCTCACGGGCGGCGAGCTGCCGGCGCTGGTGCTGATCGATGGACTCGCACGGCTGTTGCCTGGAGCCTTGGGTGATGCGCGCTCGAATGTCGAGGAGTCCTTTGCCGCAGGGTTGCTCGACTGGCCGCATTACACACGGCCGGAGGTGTATGCGGGCCGGCGGGTGCCGCCGGTGCTGTCTTCGGGCGATCATGCGGCGATCCGGCGCTGGCGCATGAAGCAGGCGATCGGCCGCACCTGGCTGCGGCGCCCGGACTTGTTTGCGCGCGCGCCGTTGGACGCGGAGGGCGCCGAGCTGTTGAAGGAATTTTTGAGCGAACGGCACAATCCCGATAAGGATGCCGAATAAGGAAGAGCAGACATGAGCAACATCATCCAGACACTCGAAGCCGAGCGCATGACACGCAAGGTGCCGGATTTCAAGCCCGGCGACACCGTGGTCGTGCAGATCAAGGTCATCGAGGGCGATCGCGAGCGCGTACAGGCGTACGAAGGCGTGGTCATCGCGCGCAGCAACCGCGGTTTCAACTCCTCGTTCACGGTGCGCAAGATTTCGCATGGCGAGGGCGTCGAGCGTACGTTTCAGACGCACAGCCCGACGATCACCGACATCGCCGTCAAGCGCCGCGGCAGCGTGCGGCGTGCGAAGCTCTACTACCTGCGGGACCGCGCCGGCAAAGCGGCACGTATCGAAGAAAAGGTGTAGCGCCGCGGCGCGGCAGCGATGCGCTTTCTCGGCCGCTTCTTTGTCGGCGTCTGGCAGGGGCTCGACGCCCTGCGCCGGTTTTTGCATTTACTGCTGCTGCTGGCGCTATTCGGCGTGGTGGTCGGCGCGCTGCTGCAGGCCACGCCGCGCCTGCCGGACAAGGCTGCATTGATCCTGCGACCGTCGGGCGATCTGGTGGAGCAGCTCTCCGGCGAGCCGCTGCAGCGCGCCTTCAACGAGGCACAGGGCACGAGCGAGCCGCAGACGTTGTTGTGGGACGTGATCGCGGCGATCCGCGCTGCCGCGAGTGACTCGCGCATTCAGGCACTGGTCATCGACACCGATGATCTGAGCAGCGGCGGGCAGGTGAAGCTCGAGGAAGTTGCCGCGGCGATCGGCGACTTTCGCCGCGCCGGCAAGAAGGTCATTGCGCGCGGCAACTATTTCCTTCAGAGCCAGTACTTCCTCGCGGCCCAGGCCGATGAGGTCTATCTCGATCCATTCGGCTTCGTACTGCTCGACGGCTACGAGCGCTACCGCATGTTCTACAAGGACGCGCTCGACAAGCTTGCGGTCGACATGCATCTGTTTCGCGTCGGCAAGTTCAAGAGCGCCGCCGAACCGTACATCCGCCGCGACATGTCGCCCGAGGACCGCGCCGAGAGCGAGGCGTATCTGCAGGCACTCTGGCGCGGCTACCGCGTGGGGGTCGCGCGCGCCCGCGGCCTGAGCCCCGAGGCGCTCGCCGCCTATGCCAACGGTTACACCGCTGCGGTCCTCGCGGCCGGCGGCAATACTGCGCGGGTGGCGAAGGACAGCGGGCTGGTGACCGATATCAAGACCGCGCAGCAGGTCGAGCAGCGGCTGATCGACCTGGTCGGGGCCGATGGGGAGAGCAAATCGTTCCGTTCGGTCACCATGGATGAATACCTGCGGCTGGTGCGCACACAGGAACGCGTGCGCAGCCGCTCGCCGGCACAGATCGGCGTGGTGATTGCGAGCGGCGAGATTCTCGACGGCAAGCAGCCGTCGGGAACCATCGGCGGTGAATCCACCGCCGGACTGCTGCGCGAGGCTCGTCTCGATGACGACATCCGCGCGGTGGTCCTGCGTATCGACAGTCCCGGCGGCAGCGTGTTCGCCTCCGAGCAGATCTACCGCGAAGTGCGGGCGCTGAAAGAGGCCGGCAAGACCGTCGTGGCGTCGATGAGCGATGTGGCCGCCTCTGGCGGCTACTACATCGCCGCCCCGGCCGATGAGATCTTCGCCAGCGCGAACACGATCACCGGATCGATCGGCGTGTTTGCGAGCCTGCCGACCTTCAGCCGCAGCCTCGCCAAGCTCGGCATCAATGTCGATGGCATCGGCACGACTGCGCTGTCGGGTTCGACGCGTCTGGATCGACCGCTATCGGCCGATGCCGGGCGCTTGCTGCAGAGCACGGTCGATCGCGCCTACGAGGAATTTCTCGGCCGTGTCTCGGCCGGACGCGGCAAGAGTCGCGATGCCATCGATGCCATTGCCCAGGGTCGCGTCTGGGCGGGCAGCGATGCGGAGCAGAACGGTCTCGTCGATCAGATCGGAACCTACGATGATGCCATCAAGGCGGCGGCGACGCGTGCGGGCCTCAAGAGCGGCTACCGCGTGCGCCGCATCGAGCCGTCGTTGAGCTGGGCGCAGCAGCTGCTGCTGCAGGTGCGTGCCGGCGCCGTGCGACTGCTGGTGCGCCTCGGCGTCGCCGGTGCGGGCCAGAGCCTCACTGACCGGCTGCTGCTGCGGCAACTGGGGTCGGGCCTGGGGCAGGCAGGGCGCGGGCTGCAACGTGAACTGACCCGCTGGCAGCACCTGTCGGCGCCGAACACGATCTACGCTTATTGTTTCTGCACGCTGGACTGAGCTCGAGCACCGGCGGCGGGCCTCATGACAGCAGCTTCCACGGCGCGGCGTGCGGAGTGAGCTGTGCCCAGTGATCGCCGGGCAGCTCGAGGCAGCAGACTGCGGCGGTCGGCAGATCAATCGCAGTGCGTTCAGCGTCGAAGCGGTGCGCCAGCTCACTCAATCCTGGATTGTGACCGAGGATCAGCAGCGTGTTGACCGTCGGCGGGCAGCGGCGGATCACCGCCAGCAGCGTCGCCGGCGGCGCCAGGTACAACTCCGGTTCGTATCGAACGCACGATTTCTGCAGACTCAGCGCCTGCACGACAATGGCGGCGGTCGCGCGCGTGCGCAGCGCCGGGGAGACCAGCAGCAGCTCCGGCACGCAATCAGCGGCGGCGAGCCGCGCGGCGCTGCTGGCGGCCTGTTTCCGTCCGCGTGCGCTCAACGGGCGCTCTGCCTCGGGCAGCGGCGGCTGGGCAGGCTCGGCATGCGCATGACGCATCAATAGAAGCTGCCGCACGGGCCTCGCTACCAGGTCATGCCGGTTTGCAGGCGCGCGGCTTCGGACATCATCGATTGGCTCCACGGCGGATCGAAGCTGAGATTGACGTCGACGTTGCGCACCGTGGGGATCAAGGCAATCTTGTCCTTGACGTCGGCGACCAGGACCTCGCCCATGCCGCAGCCCGGCGCGGTCAGCGTGATCGTCACCGCCACGTCGCGCGTGCCATCCTCGCTGGCGGTGACGCTGCAGTCATAGACCAGACCGAGATCGACGATGTTGATCGGAATTTCGGGATCGTAGCAGCTGCGCATCTGCTTCCAGGCGAGCTCGCGGACGTCCTCTGCGGTCGCGTTGGGCGGCAGCTGCGGCGCCTGGATGACTTCCTTGCCGATGGCATCGGCCTGCCCGCCGGCGAGCCGATACAGATTGCCGTCGATGTACAGTGTGAAGCTGCCGCCGAGCGCCTGCGTGATGTAGCCGGCGAGGCCCATCTTGAGCGTGATCGCCGTGCCCGCGGGCACCATCACCGCCTCGACGTCGCGCTGAATCACGACCGGCTCGTTCTCGTAGGCGCGCGCGCTCATTCGGTCGACACCGTACTAGGTTGCCGCGCCAGCGCCGCATTGAGCGTATGCCAGCACAGGCTCGCGCATTTCACGCGCGCCGGAAATTCGGCGACGCCGCCGAGCGCGGCCAGCTTGCCCAGATCGTTCGCGGGCGTGCTGCCGTGCTCGGTCAGCAGTGCATGCACCTCGTCGTAGAGGCGCGCAATATCGCGCCGGTCGCGTCCCTTGACCGCCTCGGTCATCAACGAGGCCGAGGCCATCGATATCGCGCAGCCCTGGCCTTCGAAGCGCAGATCCTCGAGGCGATCGCCTTGCATGCGCAGCGTGATGCTGAGGTGGTCGCCGCAGAGCGGATTGTGCCCTGCGGCGCTGGCGTCGGCCGGCTCGAGGCGGCCGAAGTTGCGCGGACTGCGGTTGTGATCGAGGATCACATCGCGATAGAGCTCTTTGAGATCCATCAGCCGAAGACCTCGCGCACCCTGCCCAGGCCCGACACCAGCCGCTCGACATCGTCGACGCTGTTGTAACAGGCGAACGATGCACGTGCCGTGGCCGGCAGCCCGAAGAATTCCATCACCGGCATCGCACAATGATGCCCGGTGCGGATTGCGATGCCCTCGCTGTCGAGAATCGTGCCGATGTCGTGCGGATGGATCCCCGCCATCGTGAACGACAGCACTGCGGCCTTCGCCGCCGCCGTGCCGATCAGCTGCAGACCGGGTAGAGCGGCGAGACGCGCGCTCGCCAGCCGCAGCAGGCCGTATTCGTGCGCTGCAATCCGCGTGAGCCCCAAGGCGTTGACATAGTCGAGCGCGGCGGCCAGGCCGATCGCGCCGGAAATGTTGGGCGTGCCGGCCTCGAACTTCCACGGCAGATCGTTGTAGGTCGAGTGCTCGATGCTGACCGACAGGATCATGTCGCCGCCGCCCTGCCATGGCGGCATCTCGCCCAACAACTGCTCGCGGCCGTAGAGGACGCCGATGCCGGTGGGGCCGTAAATCTTGTGGCCGGAGAAGGCATAGAAATCGCAGCCCAGCGCCGCGACATCGACCGGCTCGTGCGCCACCGCCTGGGCGCCGTCGAGCAGCACCACGGCGCCGGCGGCGTGCGCGAGCTGCACGATCTCGCGTACCGGCAGTGTCGTGCCGAGCGCGTTGGAGACGTGCGCGACTGCGACCAGCCGCGTGCGCGAAGTGAGCAGGCGCTGGAAGGCCTCGAGCTCGAGCTCACCGGCCGCGTTGATCGGCGCGGCGACGAGCCGCGCGCCGGTGGCGGCGCACAGCATCTGCCACGGGACGATATTGGCGTGGTGCTCCAGTCGCGTGATCAGAATCTCATCGCCGGGCTGCAATCTGCTGCGGCCCCAGGAGTGCGCTACGAGGTTGATGGCCTCGGTCGTGCCGCGCACGAAGATGATCTCGCGCGTCGAGCCCGCATTGAGAAAGCGGCGCACTGTCTCGCGCGCGCCTTCATAGGCCGCGGTCGCGAGCTGACTCAAGGTGTGTACGCCGCGGTGCACGTTGGCGTGCATCGTGGTCTCGTAGCGTTCGACCGCGCGCAGCACCGCCAGCGGCCGCTGCGCGGAGGCGGCGCTGTCGAGATAGACCAGCGGTTTGCCGTTGACCTGGCGCGCGAGGATCGGAAAGTCCGCGCGTACCCGTGCGGCGTTCAATTCGGTGCCGGCGGCGCCCGTTGCGCCGGGCCGCGCAGCGGTGACAGCTGGCTGCGCGCTCATGGCGGAGCTCCGGAGCCGGATAAGGCACCGGCGGCGAGCACGTCGGGCAATTGGCCGGCGGCGGCAGCTTCGGCCGCGCGCCGCAGCTCCGGCAGTTCGATGTGCTTGAGGATGTCGCCTAGGAAAGCCCATTTGAGCAGCGCCCGTGCCGTCGCCGGATCGAGTCCGCGCGAGAGCATGTAGAACAACAGATTCTCATCGAGGCGCCCGCTGGTCGCACCATGCGCAGCGCGCACATCGTCGGTGTTGATCGTCAGCTGCGGCCGCAAATCGATCTCCGCGGCGGCGCCATCGACCAGCCCGCGCAGTGACTGGCACGCCTGGGAGCCGGGCGCGGCGCTGTCGATATGAATCTGGCCGTTGAATGCGACGCGCGCGCGCTCGGCGGCAATGCCGCGAAATACCTCCTCGGTGCGTGTCGCCGGTGCGCAGTGCTCGACCTTGAGCAGGCCGTCATGAACCTGCTCGTCGTGGCCCACCGCGAGGCCGTGCCAGGTCAGTGCCGCGCCGCGCCCCGCCAGCCGCACGGTCGCGCTGCTGCGCGCGGTGCCAGCGCCGACCGCGACGCTGCGCACGTGGTACGCGGCCTCGTCCTGAAGGTGCGCGCGCAAACTGTCGATGTACACAGTTCCGGCCGCGCACTGCTGTAGCCGGTAGTGCGTCAGGCGCGCGCCGCGCGCGAGCTGCAGCGAGGCGCTGGGGCACACCAGCCCCAATTCACCCGGCGCGCCCAGGTGGCGCTCGACCAGCTGCAGGCGGCTGCCGGCTTCAAGTTGCACGGACAGGCGCGGATAGACCGCAGTGCCGGCGTGCTGCGGCGTGGAGATGAAAAGAATTTCGATTGCCGCATCGCCCTGCACGCGCAGTTCGGCGCCGTCGGTGGCGAACATATCGTTCAGAAGACCGAAGCGCTGCTCCGGCCCGGTCCATTCAATGGGTGTCGTCTCGACCATCGGCGCCGCCGAGGTCGACGCCGGAGCGTGCAGCCGGCCGTTCAGATACGTCAGGCGCGCGAACCCGGGGATGGCCGGCGGCAGCAGCTCCGGCGCCAGCACGGCTGGCATCGCCGATGCGCTCGGACGGAAGCTCGCTACCGCATCAAGAGCGCGCAGATTGGCATAGCGCCAGTCCTCCTCGCGCGCGCTCGGCAGGCCGCGCTCAGCCAATTGCCGAGCCGCACGCCGGCGGGATTCTTGCGGCGGTGCCGCCAATTCGCAGTCGTGCAGGATGCGATCGAGCGTGTTCACGCGGCCGCCTGCTCCGTCACCCAGTCGTAGCCGCGGCGCTCGAGCTCGAGCGCCAGCGTGCGGTCGCCGCTGCGAACGATGCGGCCGCGCGCCAGCACGTGGACCGCGTCCGGCACGATGTGATCGAGCAGCCGCTGGTAGTG
>JBIODE010000034.1:0-13224 GCA_044440325.1 Steroidobacterales bacterium | reverse complement strand
GATTTGCGACAGATAGCTGCGGGTGAATTCATCGCGCGCCTCATCGAAGGAGGGCAGCTTGGCGTGGGTGCTCCCGAGGGCTTGCTGCACCAGCTCCACCGAGATGATCGGCGCCTGTGACAATGCGACGTTCTGGCGGATGACGTTCTGCAGCTGGCGGATGTTGCCGGGCCAGTCCGTAGTCGCGAGCAGCTCGACGGCCTCGGGCGCGTAGATCTTGCGGACGCCGCTTTCCTTGGCAATAGCGGCGAGAAAATGCGCGACCAGCAGCGGGATGTCTTCGCGCCGTCGATTGAGCGGCGGCATGTCGATGTGCACGACGTTGAGGCGGTAGAACAGGTCTTCGCGGAACTGGCCGCCGGCCATGAGCTGCTGCAGATCGCGGTGTGTGGCGGAGATCACCCGCACGTCCACGGGAATGCTCTCGGTACTGCCGACCGGGCGCACGCTGTTCTCCTGCAGCATGCGCAGCAGCTTGACCTGCAGGCGCATCGGCATGTCGCCGATCTCATCGAGCAGCAGCGTGCCGCCATCAGCCGTCTGAAACAGGCCACGATGATCGCGCGTGGCGCCCGCAAAGGCGTCTTTGACATGGCCGAACAGCTCGCTCTCGAGCAGGTTCTCGGCCATGGCGCTGCAGTTGATCGTCACGAACTGGCGGTTGCGGCGCGGGCTCGCCTTGTGGATCGCGCGGGCCAGCGCCTCTTTGCCAGTGCCGGACTCCCCGGTGATCAGCACGCGCGCATCGGTGCCGGCCACCATGTGCGCTTGCGCCAGCTTTTCCTCCACCAGCGGGCAGCGCGTGACGATCTCCGCGCGCCAATCGTCGTCACTGTCAACAAAGCCGGATATCTTCAGCGCCTTCTGCACCTGGTCGAGCAGTTCCTGCTTTTCGACCGGCTTGGTCAGGAAGCCGAAAGCACCCATCTGCGTGGCCTGTACGGCATCGGGAATGGTTCCGTGCGCGGTCAGCATGATGACCTTCAGGCCTGGCCAGCGGGTCTGCAGCTCCTTGAGCAGACCGATGCCGTCGAGTTGGTCCATGCGCAGATCGGAGATCACCAGATCCGGGCGGAATCGCGTCGCCGCGGCGATCGCGAGCAATCCGTTCTCGACCGCTTCGACCTCATACTGTTCGGCTCGCAAACGGATGGTCAGTAGCCGTAACAGGCCTGGATCGTCGTCCACGACCAGGATGCGCGCTTTGCGCTTCTGTGGTTGATTCATGGCTTACCTGCCTCCTTCCCGGACTTGCGTTCGGTCATGTTGCGCTCGATATCGGCGACCGCGTCGAGCTTCGCCTGGGCCTCTTCGAGCTGCTTGCGCAGTTTCGCATTTTCTTCGAGCTCCGCCTGCAGCCGTCGCTGCGCGGCGGCGAGGCGCTCATGATCGCCGCGCTGGGCTTCCCCCTGGCGCTCATAGTCGGCTTTGAGCCCGAACTCGCCGTTCAGGCGATTCAACTCAACCATGGCGAGAGCGCGTTCGACCGGCACCAGTCCCTCCGGCTGTGCGACCAGTTCGCGCAACAATTTCTGCGCCAGCACGGCATCGTGCCCCGGATGTCCCGGCGTCGCCGCGACCAGCGCATAGCGCAGCTGCGCGCCGCCCAGCGGCGCGCGCTCGTAAGCGGCGCGGGCACCGGCGAGGATTTCCGCCTGTTCGGCCGGCGTGCCCTGCGACAGGCGTTGCAATGTCTGAATGGTGCCGGCGATCATGACGGACGCGGCCGTATCGCGGTCCTCATTCGGCGAGACCGTGCGCGGCGGCGGTTCGGGCCGTGGCGCCGGGCCGCTATCGCAGCCGCCCAGCAGCAGTGCGATCGCTGTGGCGATCGCTACGGGCGCGAACGGCGGACTAGGCCGCATGGGCGCGTTTCCTTGCGGCGGCGGCCTGCAGCGGCATGCGAATACGGAAATGCGCGCCCGGGAATTCGCCGTCGACGATGCCGACGGTGCCCTGGTGCACATGGACGAACTCATTCACGACCGACAGCCCGATACCGGTACCGCGGACATGGCCGCCGGGGGCGCGCCCGGTATAGAACGCGTCGAAAATGTGGGTGCGCTGCTCGAGGGGAATACCGGTGCCGGAGTCGGCAACGTCGAGCTCGAGCTCGGCGCCGTGCGTCCGGGCGCGCAGGTAGATCACTCCGCCGCGCGGCGAATACTTGATCGCGTTCGACAACAGATTCTCGAGGATCAAGCGGATCTTGCCTCGATCGGCCAGTAGCGTGACATCTTCGATCTGCACATCGAGACGCACGCGCTGCGACACCAGCGTGAGCTGCTGATTCTCGAGTACTTGCTTGACCACCGGGCGCAGGCGGAATTCCGAGGCGTCCAGGCCCGTGCTGTTGCTTTGCCAGGCACTGAAGCTCAGGAGGTTCTCGATCATCCGCTGCAGCTTGATGCCGTTCTCACGCAGGATCGTGGTCACCTCGCGCTGGCCGCTGTCGAGCTCGCCGACCGCGCCGTCCATCAGCAATTCCGTGCCCTCACGGATGTTTGCGAGCGGGGTCTTGAGTTCGTGAGACATGTGACGCAGGAAACGGTTCCGCTCCTGCGCCAAGTCGAGCAGGCGGTTGCGCAGCCACTCGAGTTGCGCGCCGAGGCGCTCGAGATCCACCGGCCCTTTGACGACGACGGCGTGCGAGAGATTGCCGCCGCCGAGCTCGCCGATCGCGCGGTCGATCTGGCGCAGCGGCCGGCTGATGCGCAGCGCAAACATCAGCAGCGTTATCAACACCAGTGGCACCAGCATGGTCGACTCCTGCAGCAGCCGGCGGCGCGCAGTGTCGGTCTGGTTCCGCAGCTTCGCCACGTCGGCATCGATCTGGAGGTTGCTCAGAGTCGAGATCTCGGCGGCGCGGTCGCCCATGGCATTGAAGCGATCGGACAGTCCCGCAAGCTCCTTGCGCGGCGAACTGGCAGTCGTCAGCAGGCCGCTGACCTGCTCCTGCTCGGCTTCAAGCCGGGAGATCTGCGCCAGTGCTTCGCGCGAATGCAGCTGCCCCTGCAGCTGGTGCAATGTGGCGCCAAGCTGTGAGTCATGGGCGCGAAACGCCGCCAACACGGCCGGATCACTCAAAACCTGGTACAGCCGCGCTGAGCGCTCGAGCTGGCTGATCTGCGCGTACATGTCCTGCGACAGCCGCGTCGTCTGCACGCTGTCGGCCACCAGGCTCTGGCCGAGCTCGGCCAGGCGGCGCATTTGCACCGTGGCATTGAGGATTGCAAGCAGCAGCGGGCCTGCCAAAATCCCAAGGCCCAGCAGCAAGAAGCCGTTCAGAGATTTGGGCAGCAGACGCATCCGATCATTCTATGCCGCTGACACTGCCATTGCGCTACCAGGGCTCGCGCAGCAAGCGCTCTTCCCACTGCAGCGAGGTGCGCACGATCGTATCCAGATCGTCGAGCGCCGGCGTCCAACCCAGCTGACTGCGGATGCGCTCCGCGCGTGCCACGAGGCTGTCAGGGTCGCCCTCGCGTCGCGGCTCTTCGCGAATCGCGATGCGTTTTCCGGCGATGCGCTGCACGCTGTCGAGAACCTCGCGCACGCTGTAGCCGTGGCCGTAGCCGCAGTTGAGTACCGCCGCGGCGCCGCCGCGACGCAAGTAGTCGAGCGCATCGAGGTGCGCACGGGCAAGATCGGCGACGTGAATGTAGTCGCGTACGCCGGTGCCATCGGGCGTTGCGTAGTCGGTGCCGAAAATCGAGACGTGCGGGCGCTTGC
Source organism: Steroidobacterales bacterium (assembly GCA_044440325.1). Classification (GTDB taxonomy): domain Bacteria; phylum Pseudomonadota; class Gammaproteobacteria; order Steroidobacterales; family Steroidobacteraceae; genus FEN-1191. The sequence goes on along the minus strand of JBIODE010000034.1, from coordinate 9,492 downwards.
CGACGACGGCTTCGCAGGCGACCTTGATCAGCAAGGTCGCTTTGCGCGTGGCCTGACCGATGCGCCCGGCCGGATCGGAGCCGGCGACATTGAAATATCGCAGGCTCACGTAGCGAAAGTCGGTGACCGCGGCCAGATCGCGCAGAATCCACTCCGACATCAGCTTCGATGTGCCGTAGGGATTGATGGGCGTGAGAGCCATTTCCTCGCTCGCGATGCCGCCAGCCGGTATGCCGTACACGGCCGCGGTCGAGGAGAATACGAACTGGCGCACGCCCGCGTGCGCGCAGGCCTCGAGCAGATTGCGCGTGGCGCAGGTGTTGTTGCCGTAGTATTTGAGCGGATCGCGCACCGATTCCGGGACGATGGTGTTCGCAGCAAAATGCATCACCGTATCGACCTCATGCTCCGCGAGCGTCCGAGCGACCAACTCCCGGTCGCCGACATCGCCGACGACGAGCGTGGCATCGCCGACAGCCTGGCGAAAGCCGGTGCCCAGATTGTCGAGTACCACCGCCCGTTCACCGCGGGCGCGCAGCTGCAGCAGTACATGGCTGCCGATGTAGCCCGCGCCGCCGGTGACCAGAATTGCTTTGTGCGCCATAGGCCCTAGTCCTTGGAAAATTAAGGGGCGGCGGCATTATCGCTGCGCTGCGGGCCCTCAGAATGTCGACTGCCGCACAGCTGCCGGCTGGAGGCGGCTGCCCGCGCGATCTTACCCGATCACCCCGAGCCGTCGACTGGTATGCCCGCGCTGCAGGGCTGCGCCGGCCGAAGGCCACCATCGGCAGCTTCGAGGCGATATGCTCATGCGCTATGAATCACACCGAGCCGACGGCGCGCACTGCGCCTGACGACGCCGAGCGACCCTTTGCGGCGCTGACTCCCGATGCAGTGCTGCATGCCGCCGAGCGCATCGGCCTCGAGCCTGACGGGCGCTTGTTTGCACTCAATAGTTATGAGAATCGTGTCTATCGGGTCGGCCGTCATGATGCGGACGCGGTGGTGCTGAAGTTCTACCGCGCCGGGCGCTGGTCCGACGCGCAGATTCTCGAGGAGCACGCCTTTGCCACCGAGCTCGCGGCCCAGGAGATCCCCGTGGCTGCGCCGCTGGTATTGCACGGCACCACTTTGAATGTGCAGGGCGAGTTGCGGGTGGCGGCCTTTCCGATGCGCAGCGGGGCGGCGCCTGAGTTGGATCGGCCCGAAGCGCGCGAATTGCTCGGCCGCACGCTCGGGCGAATTCATAGCGTCGGTGCCGTGCGGCCGTTCCGGCTGCGCCCCACTCAGAGCGGCGCACGGCTGGGCGCGGCCGCCCGCACCGCGCTGCTGCGCTCGCAGTTTCTGCCTGAGCATGTCCAGCCGCGCTATGAGCGCGTCAGCGGCGAGCTGTTACTTGCGATCGAGAGCGCCTTTGCGGCAGCCGCACCGATCGCGCACATCCGTGTGCACGGTGACTGCCACCTCGGCAACATTCTCTGGACGCCGCAAGGGCCGGTGTTCGTCGATTTGGATGACTGCATGAATGCGCCCCGCATTCAGGATCTGTGGATGTTCCTTTCCGGTAATGCGGACGAGCAGCGGCGCCAGTGGCTCGACTTGATGGAAGGCTACCTGCGATTCTCGAACTTGGATTCGCGCGAGCTCGGATTGATCGAGCCGTTGCGTGCGGCGCGGATGCTCAACCACGCGGCCTGGGTCGCGGAGCGCTGGCGTGACCCGGCATTCCCGCGTGCATTTCCGTGGATGGGGGAGGCGCGCTTTTGGGAGCAGTACACCAACGATCTGGCCGAGCAGTGCACGCTCCTCGCGGAGCCGCCGTTATCGTCGTTGTGCTAATGTCTGGCAGCGATTGGAAGGTGGCTCGTTCATGCATCAGATGCTCAAGGCCGCGGCGCTGCTATGCGCCGCGCTAGCGCTCGGGTCTACCGGCTGTGGCAGCTCGACCCACCCGGGGCCGGGCAGCGCCGCGGCTGTGCAGGCGCCGGGGAGTCTGGCCGGTGCGGCCAAGACGGACGCGGCCGTACCGCCAAACGATGCGGACATGGTCAGCGCCGTCAGCGCTGCCAACTCCACGACACCGGTCAGCGTCAAATTCCGTCTCGAGGGTCGGCCGCAGGTCGGGCAACCGCTCATGATCGAACTCGTGGTGATACCGGCTGCCGGAGCCGAGATCGAACACATTCACGCGTCCTTTCAGGCCGGAGAGGGGTTGCAGCTGCAATCTGACCGTAACTTCGATGCTGAGCGGCCCAGCGCCGGTGTGCCCCTCTCCCAAGTATTGACGGTTCTGCCGCAGCAGGCCGGCGTGCTGAGCCTCACGGCGACCATCCTGGTCGATTCGAGCAGCGGCTCGCTGGCGCGCACCTATGCCATCCCGCTGATCGCCCTGGCCGCCTCCTGAGGGCCTTGCTGAGGGCCTAGCTGAGAGCCATGCGGAGGGCCTTGGCCGCGGGCGCGGCCGGTTGCAGAAAAGCTCGATTGCTTCACGCGTCGCCCACCAGGCGCTCCGTATGATCCCCGACATACTGTCCCGGATGCGTCCGTTATGTCACACGAGCCGGTGGCGTCTATTCCAAGCCAGCAGCCAGCCGAAACTGCGCGCGTGGGCCGGGCGCTCGACCTGCGGTATCTGCATCCGCGGCTCAAGTCACAGATCGAGCAGGCGCGCGCCCAAGGCGGCGGCCGCGCCGGTCTGGCCGAGCTGCTGCCGCTGATCAACGCCTATTACGAATTACTCGATGACGAGCGTCGCGGCATTGTGCGATCGATGCAGCTGATTGCCGAGGAGGCGCGTTCGTTCGGGGAGGGTCTGGCGGGCGCCGACGCCGGGCACCTGCAGGCGATCTTGGATCACATCAAGGATGCCGTCATCACCGTGACCGCCGACGGCGCCGTGCGCGTATTCAACCCGACCGGTGAACGCATTTTCGGCTATTCGCAAGCCGAGGTGATCGGCCGGTCGATCGTGCGACTGTTGCCGGGACTGCCGGTGCAGGGTTCGATCGAGCGCGGGCTGCAGGCACTCGCCGTGCGCGCCGACGAGCCCCGCGGTGATCTGCGCCCGCACGAGCTTCAGGCGCGGCACAAGGACGGCCACCTGTTCCCCGCCGAGCTGGTTGCCAGCCGCGTGCGGGTCGAGCGACGAGAGGTCTATGTAATCTGCCTGCGCGACACCAGCGATCGGCATCAGGCCGAACAGGCGTTGCGCGACAGCGAAACGCGCTACCGCACGCTGGTCGAGAGCGCACCCGAGATGATCGTCGTGGTCGACGACCTGACCGGACGCTACGTCGACGCCAATGAGCAGGCGCTGCAATTTTTTGGCTACACGCGCCAGCAGTTCTATCAGCTCACGCCGGCCGACGTGAGCGCGCCGGAGCAGATGGATGACAGCGGCAAGCCGCGGTACATCTCCCAGCCAGGTCAGCCCGCGCTTGCCGGCGAACCGCGGGTGTTCGAGTGGGTGCACCGCAATGCCGCGGGCGCCGAAATAGAGACGGAAGTGCGGCTGATGCCGCTGCCCGGGACGGCCAAACTGGTGCGCGCGAGCATCACGGATATCACCGCGCGCCGGCGCGCTGAGAAGATCACGGCCGGTGAGCGCAATGTCTTCGAGCGTATCGCCGCCGACGCGCCGCTTGCGCAGATACTCGAATCGATCACCGCTCTGATCGAATCGATCAGCGGCAGCTACGTGGTGGTGATCAGCACGCTCTCGCCCGATGGCGCGAGTTTCGCACTGGTGGTCGGCAAGCGCATCCCGGCGCGTCTGCGCGCAATGGAGGAGCACACTTCGATTGATATCCGCAACGGCTCGAGCGCCGCCGCGGTCTACCTCGGCCGCCCCGTCATGGTGGCCGATGTGCGCACCGATCCGTTCTGGCAGCGGCGCCGCGAGGTCGCGCTGGAAGCCGGCTTCAGCGCGGCGTGGGCGGTGCCGATCACGGCCGCGAACGGTCGCACGCTCGGCGCGGTCACGATCTACAGTCCGCGGAGCGGGCTGCCGTTGCCGGCGGACCAGGACTTGATGCTGCATGCCGCACGGCTGGCCGCGATTGCGCTCGAGCGCCGACAGGCCGAAGAGGCGCTGCGCACCAGCGAGAGCAAATTCCGCAGCCTGTACGAGCGGGTGCTCGAGGGCGTGTACCAATGCGCGCCGGATGGACGCTTGTTGGAGGTCAATCCCGCGTTCGCGAGCATGCTGGGTTTTGGCAGCGCCGAGGAAATCCAGGCGCTGCCGGGCATCTCCATGCTGTACTGGAATCCCGCCGAACGCGTGGCGTTCGAGCGGTCGTTGGACGCGCAGGGGGAGATTCGCAACGCCGAGTTCGTGTTGCGCCGGCGCGATGGCCAGCAGGTCGTGGTGCTCGAGAGCGCGCGCGTGATCCGCGATGCCGACCAGCACGTGATCGCCTACGAAGGAACGATGGCCAACATCACGGCGCGCAAGCGCGCCGACCAGGCGATGTTCGCGGAGAAGGAACGTGCCCAGGTGACGCTGCAGTCGATCGGCGATGCGGTGATTACGACCGACAGCGACGGCCGCATCGATTACTTGAATCCTGTGGCTGAACAGTTGAGCGGTTGGCACACCGACGAGGTGCGCGGCCAGACCATCAATGCGGTGCTGCGGCTGCTCGACGAGGTTTCGCGACAGGAGTTGGAGAATCCGCTGGTGCGCTGCCTGCGCGAAGGGCAGGTGGTGCATATCACCGAGCAGAGTGTGCTGGTGAACCGGTTGGGACAGGAAATCGCGATCCAGGATTCAGCGGCGCCGATTCGCGATCGCGGCGGCGCCGTGATCGGGGCGGTGATCGTGTTCCGCGATGTCACCAAGGAACGGCGCCTCAAGCGTGCGCTCGCGTACCAGGCCAGCCACGATGCGCTGACGGGGCTGATCAACCGGCGCGAATTCGACAACCGGCTGCAACATGCTTTGCAGTCGGCGCGCGACGGACAGGGCTCGCATGCGCTGCTGTACGTCGATCTGGACCAGTTCAAGTTGGTGAACGATACCTGCGGCCATTCCGCCGGCGACCGGTTGCTGCGCGATGTCACCGGTATCTTGCAAAACCACGTGCGCGCTGCGGACATCATCGCCCGCCTTGGCGGGGATGAGTTCGGCATCCTGGTGCAACGCTGCAGCGCCGAGCAGGCAGGCAGGATTGCAGAGAACATCCGGCAAGCGATCCGCGACTACCGTTTCACCTGGGAGCAGAACACCATCAGCATTGGCGCCTCGATCGGCGCGGTCGAAATTACCAGCGACTCCGAGAGTGTCGCCAGCCTCATGAGCGCGGCCGATATCGCCTGTTATGCGGCCAAGGACTCCGGCCGCAACCGCGTGCACCTGTACGATTCCAATGAGGTTTCAGGTCGTCACCGCGAGATGTACTGGGTCGGACGCGTCACGCGCGCGGTCGATGAGGGCCGTTTGGAACTGTATTCCCAGCCGATCATCGCGACCGGCAACGCCACCTCCGCGGCGCCGAGTTTTCACGAATTGCTGGTGCGGCTGCGCGATGATGACGGACGGATCGTGCTGCCGGGAGAGTTCATCCCCGCGGCGGAGCGCTACAACGTGGTTTCCGCCATCGATCGCTGGGTCGTGCAGCGTGCCGTCGAGCTGCTGCGCGAGCAGGCCGACAGTCCGGGGCCGCCGCTCATGTACGCGGTGAATATTTCCGGCACCTCGCTCAGCGACCGCAGCTATCTCGACTTCGTTCTGAACCTGGTGGAAGAGGCCTCGATCGCGCGCGGGCTGTGCTTCGAGATCACGGAAACCGCCGTGATTACGAGCATGACCGAGGCCCTGTATTTCATGCACGAGCTGAAGAAACGCGGCTGCCGTTTCGCGCTTGACGATTTTGGCGCCGGCTTGTCGTCGTTCCACTATCTGAAGACTCTGCCGGTGGATTTTCTCAAGATCGACGGGCAATTCATCGGCAGTATCATCACCGACGCCGTCGACCGCAGCATGGTCGAGGCGATCAGCCAGGTGGGCCGCGCGCTCGGCATCGCGACCATCGCGGAGAAAGTCGAATCCGCCGAAGTTCTGGCCGAACTTGCGCGATTGCGGGTGGACTTCGCGCAAGGCTACTTCATAGCGCGTCCCGCGCCGGTTGCCGTGAAACCGGCAGCAGCGCTGCTCGCCGTGGCGCCAGTCGTTGCGCCACTCACCGCGCCACCGCAGTCGATCAGCGCCCCGGCCGCATAGCGGTCCTGCTGGCAGCGCAACTTGCCTCACAGACCGTAACGCGTTACGCTGTCACGCGTTACATTTGGCGGGTCCTATGGCGTTAGCCGCTGATCGAATGAAGGCCATGCGTGAGCGGCGCCGTGCGCGCGGCTTACGCGAGTTGCGCTTGATCGTACCCGATGCACGCTCGAAGGCGGTCCGCAGACGCGTCGCGAAGGAGGTGGCAAGCCTGGATCGAGCGCGCGAGTTGGAGGTACTAGGGTGGATTGAGGCGGTTTCGGAGTTTGATGCCCGATGAGGCGCGGCGACGTGGTGACGGTTGCGGCAACCGACGACTATGGCAAGCCGCGACCCGCAGTTATCGTGCAGACGGATGCTCTTCCTGCCGAGCACGCTTCGGTGGTGGTCTGCCAGATGACCTCTGATTTCTGTGACGCACCGGATTTTCGGGTGACGATTGATCCGACCGAGAGCAATGGTTTACGAGTGAGGTCGCAAGTGATGGCCGATAAACCTGTGACGATTCGGCGCGCACGCATCGGACGGCATGTCGGACATCTCGACGACGATGACATCGGCCGACTCAACATTGCCTTGGCATTCGTCATGGGTCTGGCGGACTGATAGTGGCGCGCCTCGCTGCAGGCGCGCCGGGCAGAAGAAGCCTTTTCTGGTGAATGCCGCCGGCCGCGCCGAGCCGATGGAGCGGCGGTGTGAATGGGCGGAGCTGATAAACTCCCCCGAATACACAGAAATAGTTCCGAAACGCAACACGTGGACAGCACTAAAGAAGTAGTCATTTCCGTCGAGAAATCAGCTGCGACGGTCGACCGCCGAGTGTCCGTCGCTCCCATGATGGATTGGACCGACCGCCATTGCCGCTATTTCCTGCGCGGCTTCTCACCGCGCGCACTGCTGTATACGGAGATGGTCACGGCCGCGGCGATCGCGCGCGGCGACCGCGCGCGTCTGTTGCGCTTCTCTCCGCAGGAGCAGCCCCTTGCGCTGCAGCTCGGCGGCAGCGATCCGGCGCAGTTGGCGACGGCGGCGCGCTATGGCGAGGAGCTGGGCTACATCGAGATCAACCTCAACTGCGGCTGTCCGAGCGACCGCGTGCACGCGGGTGCTTTCGGGGCCTGTCTGATGCGACAGCCGCAGCGGGTGGCCGAGTGTGTGGCGGCGATGCGTGCCGCCGTGAGTGTGCCGGTCACGGTCAAGATGCGTATCGGCGTGCTCGAGGCCCAGTCAGCGCGCGGATCGATTCGCGACTACGACGAGAGCGACTACGACCGCCTGCGCAGCTTCACTGCGGCCGTCGCTGCGGCCGGCTGCGATGCGGTCATCGTGCATGCACGCAAGGCCATGCTCGGCGGCCTGTCCCCGCGCGAGAATCGCGCGGTGCCGCCGCTGCGCTTCGATGTGGTGCGGCGACTCAAGCGCGAGTTCGGCACACTGACCGTCGTGGTCAATGGCGGCCTGCGCACGGCCGGCGAGGTCGAGGCAGCGCTCCAATGGTGTGATGGCGCGATGCTCGGGCGTGAGGCCTACCATCGTCCTTACGTTCTGTCCGAATTGCACGAGCACCTGGACGGCGGGGGTTGGAAACGGCCCGGAGCAGCGCTCATCCTCGAGCGGATGGCCGCCTATGCCGAACGCGAGGTCGCGCGCGGCGAGCCGCTCGGCTCGATCACACGCCACATGCTCGGACTGTTTGCGGGCCAGCCCGGCGCGCGGCGGTATCGCCAGCTGCTGTCCGAGGGCGCCCGCCAGCACGTCGATGCCGCGGGGTTGCTGCGCGAGGCGGCGGCACTGGCCGCTTGAGTCCAAAGCACCCCGTGGCGTCCGCAGGGCTGCACGCCGATAGCGGGCCGATGGTGCTCGCGTATAATCTTCTGTACGACTTATGTGAACTCGCGCTCGCACCCCGATAACACCACAAGGCGCCATGGGCAAAGACATCGAATTGGCGATCCTGTTTGCCGACGTAGTGGGCTCGACTCGGTTGTTCGAAGTCATGGGCGATCTGCGCGCGCGCGACATGGTCTCGACCTGCATCGATATCATGCGCACCGCGACCGAGCAGCACAATGGCACGGTCATCAAGACGATCGGCGACGAGGTGATGTCGACCTTTCCTACCGCGGATGATGCGCTCAACGCGGCGGGTCAAATGCAGAAGCAGATTACCTCCCATGGAGAGCTGAAGGTAGATGGCCAGCCGGTAGCGATTCGTATCGGCTGTCATTTCGGGCCGGTAGTGCTCGAGGCGCGAGACATTTTCGGCGCCAGCGTACACACGGCAAATCGCATGACAAGCCAGGCCAAGGCGGGCCAGATCATCACGACCGCGGCAACGGTGGAGCGGCTGTCGCCGGAATGGCGCGCTTCCGTACGTCAGATCGACGTCGCGACCATCCGGGGTCAGGGCGGCGAGGTGGCGCTGTACGAAGTGCTCTGGCAGACGGAGGATGTCACGAGCATGCTGCCGGCGCTGGCGATATCCGGCCGCGAGGGCCGCAAACCGCAACGGCTGCGGCTGTCGGTGCGGGAACACGAGTTCGTGCTCGATGAGCAGCGGCCACATGTGGCAATCGGCCGTGCCGATGACAACGATATCGTCATCCGCGGCAACCTGATCTCGCGCTTGCACGCGCGCATCGAGCTCTCGCGCAATCGCTTCACGCTGACCGATCAGAGCACCAACGGCACATTCGTGCAAATACAGGGCGAAGAAGAAGCCTTCGTGCGCCGCGACAGCCTGCCGATCAAGGGCGAGGGCATGATCGGACTCGGCCGCATTCCCGACCGCGACTCACCGCTGACGATTCATTTCGTCTGCGAAGAAGCCTAGAACCGCAGGGCGCGGCGCCCTATCAGGTGAACGGATCAGGCCTCCAGGCGCCGCGCGACCTCATCGACCTGAGCCAGCATGGCGGCCGGCAAGTGGCTGCCGAATCCGAGTAGATACTGGCGGATATCTGCCATCTCCTTGCGCCAGGCCGCATTCGACACGCTGGTGAGATCGGCGAAAGTCTCGCTGCTGATATCGAGGCCCCGGAGGTTGATGTCCTGAGCGCGCGGCAGACTGCCGATCGCGGTCTCGGCTGCACCGGCGCGGCCGGCGCAACGCTCGAGTATCCAGGCGAGCACGCGCAGGTTTTCGCCGAAGCCCGGCCACAGGATCTTGCCGGCAGCGTTCTGCCGGAACCAATTGACATGGTACATGCGCGGCGGCCGCGACAGCCCGGCGCCGATGTTGAGCCAATGGGCCCAGTAGTCGCCGTAGTTAT
>JBIODE010000033.1:0-13864 GCA_044440325.1 Steroidobacterales bacterium | reverse complement strand
TTCGGCACTGTCGCTGATACCCGCGGTCCCAGTGGCGCTCACGGTCCTCTCCTTTGCAGACCCACTTTCTTATGATTTGGGGCGTCGCCCGCGCGCTTCAAGCGGTGACCTGGGAAGCACGTCATCGGGGGTGATCCAGGCTGCCGCAGGCCGCTCCGAGTGATTCCGGCGGCTCCGTCGTGTCCGGCCGCAGCTCCGCCGTGTCAGGCGCGCCGCATGAGCCTTGCCTTGTCGCGCTGCCAGTCGCGCGCTTTTTCGGTCGCGCGCTTGTCGTGCTTCTGCTTGCCTTTGGCGAGCCCGACTTCAAGTTTGGCGCGGCCCTTGACCCAATAGAGCTCGAGCGGCACCAGCGTGTATCCGCGCCGCTCAACGGCACCGATCAGTTTGTGGAGCTCGCTGCGATGGAGCAGCAGCTTGCGCGTGCGCACGGGGTCGGCGACCTTGTGGGTGGACGCCGTGCGCAGCGGCGAGAGGTGTGCGCCGATCAAGAACGCCTCGCCGTTGCGCAGATAAACGTAGGCCTCGGTAAGTTGTGCACGCCCGGCGCGCAGTGACTTGACTTCCCAGCCCTCGAGCGCGAGTCCCGCCTCGAAACGGTCTTCGATGAAATATTCGTAGCGCGCGCGTCGGTTCTCCGCGATCAGGCGCGATGCGGCGACTTCGGGCTTGGTCATTGCAACATTGTACCTGTCGACGGTTGAGACGCCCGCGCCGATAGTCGAGAATCAACATCCAATGCGCGAAATGACCCGCTCGGCGTTGATCGCCAAACCCCCCTCGCTGCTGTATCACCTGGTCGATGATGTGGTCAGCTATCCACTGTTCCTGCCGGGCTGCGCCTCGGCCGAGGTTCTGTCGCGCTCCGAGCACGAAGTCGTTGCGCGTCTGACGGTGCGGCGCGGGCCGCTGCATACGCAATTCACGACGCGCAACACCTTGGATGCGGGGCGCGGCATACGCATGGACCTCGTCGATGGGCCATTTCGGGTGTTCGAAGGGCTCTGGAGCTTCACCCCGGTCGGCGAGAACGGCTGCCGTATCGAGCTGCGGCTGAAATTTCAATTTTCAAATCGACTCAAAAGCGCGCTGTTCGAGCCGCTGTTTGAGGAGACCGTATCGGCACTGGTGCGAGCGTTCGTGACACGCGCGCAACAGCTCGAGCCGCAGGGCGCGGCGTGAGCGTCAAGCGGTGCGAGGTGGTGTGCGACACCACCGACGGCCCGGTGACCTGCGATTTGCAGCTCGCTCGCGAGGCGTCGATTGCCGATGCGCTGGCAGCGGCGCGCCTAGTGGTACCCGAAGCGAAAGTGGATTGGGAGCACGGCGCCACAGGCGTCCATGGGCGGGTGTTGGCGCGCACGTACGTGCCCGCGGACGGGGATCGGATCGAGCTGTACCGGCCACTGCTGATGGACCCGCGCGCCAGCCGCCGGGCGCGCAGCCGCGGGGGTCCGGTCCGCCCCAAGGCATGAAAAGGCCGGTCCAGGCGGGGACCGGAGCTAGGTAGAGGTCTTGAGCTCCGCCGCGGTCGGGGCCGCGATCGTCGGCGGCGCAGTGACATTGGTATCGACGCGCGCGACGACGTCCTTTTCGAAATGTATGGTCACGTGGCCCCGGCGCGGGTTCTGCAGCCGGCGTGTCTTGAGGTAGTAGTCGTAATCCCAGCGCGAATTGTCAAAACTTCCGGGCACCATTGGCGTTCCGAGCAGGTAGCGCACCTGGCTGCGCGTCATGCCGACCTTGACTTGCACGATGGCGGCGGGATCGAGATAGTTGCCTTGTTGAATCGGAATTCGATAGACGCAGGCGCCCAGCAGCAAGGTACTCACTACCATCATGGCGGCCGGCCGTCGCGGTGCCGCCGAGGGGCGGGCTGCCAGTCGCGGCTGCGCGGAACGGCGTTTGGTGCTATTTTTCATTGTTCAATCATACCGCAGGTCTGTCGTCTGCAGGCGGCGGCAAGAGGTGTATCGTGGAAGGCAAGGACCTGCGCAAAGCGGGACTCAAAGTGACGCTGCCGCGGCTCAAGATCCTCGAGATCCTCGAGCACAGCGCGACTCGGCATATGTCGGCCGAGGAGATCTACAAGAAGCTGCTCGAATTGAGCGAAGATATCGGCCTCGCGACCGTGTACCGCGTGCTGACGCAATTCGAGAGCGCGGGCCTGGTCACGCGCCATCATTTCGAAGACGGCATGGCGGTCTTCGAGATTAATCACGGTACGCATCACGATCATATCGTGTGCATGGACTGCGGCCAGGTCGAAGAGTTCGTCGATCCGGAAATCGAGCAACGCCAGAATGCGATTGCCAAGCGGCTAGGCTTTACGATCGAAGAGCACTCGCTCGTTCTCTATGGGCGCTGCCAACGTCCCAATTGCGCCGCGCGCAGGCGGACCGCCAAGCTTCACGGCTGATCGCGCGCGCCACGCTGGCGCGCTGCCGGCGTCGACGCGGCCACGCTCTCGCCGGCCGATAGGGCCGTTTTGGCCGTTTTGGCCGGTATGGCCGATGCGCCGCGCTGGAGCATCTCGATCGCATGCGCACGCGCGCGGGCCGTGATTTCTATGCCGCCGAGCATGCGCGCGATCTCCTCGATGCGCGTCTCGCCGCCGAGCGCGGTGACGGCGGTGCGGGTGGTGAGGCCGTCGCTGAGCTTGCTCACGCGCAGATGTTGATGGCCTTGCGCGGCCACCTGCGCCAGGTGCGTTACGCATAGCACCTGTGCTTGCGCGCCGAGTGCGCGCAGTTCGCGGCCGACGATCTCGGCGACCGCGCCGCCGATGCCGGCATCGACTTCGTCGAACACCATACACGGCGCGGCTCCGAGCGCACAGGATACCTGTACCGCGAGCGACAGACGCGCGAGCTCGCCGCCCGAGGCGACTTTGGCCAACGAGCGCGGCGGCTGACCCGGATTGGTGCTGACGCGAAATTCAATCCGATCGATGCCGTGGGGCGCGGGTTCGGTGGTCTCCAGCGGGGCCACATCGATCAGAAAGCGCCCGCCGGCCATGCCGAGTTCCTGCATGCGCCGCGTGACTTCTTTGGCGAGCACGCGGGCCGCGCTCGTGCGCCGGGCCGAGAGCGTTTGCGCAAGTTCCCGATAGGCGGTCAGCGCCGCGCCAAGCTGCGCGCGCACCGTGCCCAGGTCCGCCGCCGCGTGCTCCAGACCCGCGAGGTCCTGCGCCAGCGCGGCCTGCCGCGCCGGCAATTCATCGCTGGGCACTCGATGCTTGCGCGCGAGCTCCTCGATTGCCGCCAGGCGCCGCTCGATCGCATCCTGACGCTGCGGATCCACGTCCAGCGACTGCAGGTACTGTGTGAGCGTGTGCGCGGCGTCCTTGATGCGAATGGCGGCTTCGTCGAGCAGCGGTGCGAGCGGGGCAAGCTGCGCGTCGATCGCGCTCACGGCGCGCAGCGCCGCGGTGGACCTGGCGATCAGTGCGTGCGCTGTCGGCGTCTCAGCCTCATATAGACACTCGAGCGCGAGCCGCGCGGCCTCGAGCAGCCGACCGCGATGCGCGAGGCGCGAGCGTTCCTCGATGAGTTCGCGGGGTTCACCCGGCCGCAGTTGCAGCGCCTCGATCTCCTGCAACTGATGGCGCAGCAGGTCGAGTCGCGAGCCGCGCTCGCTGGCGGCGCTTTCGAGCTCGAGGCTGCGATTGAGCAGCGCGAGCCACACGCTATGAGCGGCACGGACCTGCCCCGCGATGCCGTCCAGCCGGCCGAAGCTGTCGACCAGTTGGCGCTGCGCGGCAGGGCGCACCAGCGACTGAAATTCATGCTGCCCGTGGATGTCGAACAGCAGTTCCGACACGGTGCGCAACAACTGTACCGGCACGGACTGCCCGTTGAGCCAGGCGCGACTGCGGCCATCGTTACCGACCACGCGCCGCAGCAGCAGCTCGCCCTCGGTCGCGATGGACTGCTCCTCGAGCACGCGGCGAAGCTCGCCCGCGGTCTGGGAGATATCGGCGGTTGCGGTCACGTCGGCGCGCTCGGCGCCCGCGCGCACGACGTCGGCTCCCGCCCGTCCCCCGGCCAGCAGCTCCAGGGCATCGACGATGATTGATTTGCCCGCTCCGGTCTCGCCCGTCAGCACGGTCAGCCCGGGCCCCAGTTCCAGCTCGATCGCATCGATGATGGCGAAATCGCGAATCTGCAGGTGCCGCAGCATGATCAGCGCTCGTGGGCGAGTCCGCCGCGACCCCAATGCAGCTTGGAGCGCAGCAGCCTGAAGTAGTCGTGTCCCGGCGGATGCAACAGCGTCACGGCGCGTCCGGATGGCCCGATTTCAAGTCGTCCGCCGGGGCGCATCTCTCCGAGCACACTGGCGTCGCATGTCACCTGTGCACACACATCGCGCTCGCCGATCAGCCGAATTTCGACCCTGGATTGTCCCGGCACCAGAATCGGCCGGTCCGAGAGGGTGTGCGGACTGATCGGCGCCACGACCAGCACATCCAGGCGCGGATCGACGATCGGACCGCCGCAGGACAGGGCGTAGGCGGTCGAGCCGGTTGCGGTTGCGACCACCAGTCCGTCGCCGCCGTGCGAGTTGACGTAGCGACCGTCGATATGGGTTTCAAAATCCAGCATGCGGCCGGTTTCCAGGCGGTTGAAGACGACGTCATTGAGCGCAAGATTGCGCGTCTCGGTGCCGTCGGCGCTGTGGAGGCGCGCTTCCAACAGCGGCCGGCGGTCCGCGATGCAGCTGCCGGCCAGCACCGAATCGATGCAGCTGATCATGTTCTGCGGCAGCACGTCGGTCAGGAACCCGAGGCGGCCGCGGTTGATTCCGAGCAGCGGAATCTCGCGGTCTGCGACCATGCGCGCGGCGTGCAGCAGTGTGCCGTCGCCGCCGATCGCGATGACCAGGTCGCTACGCTGCAGCAAGTCGGAGGTCGCGGTCACCTGCGCGTCTGCAGGCGCCGTGGCAGCCGTGCCGTCGGCCGGAACGAGCACTTGCAAGCCGCGCGCGCGCAACTCCGGAATCAAGGCCGCGGCGCACTCGGCCACGCGTTGATCTTGGAACCTGCCGACAAGGGCGCAGGTGCGGATCGATGCAGTCATTGTGGGCGGGGCGCCTTATTAAAATGCTCGCTCTTTGTAGCATGGCGCCCGTCCGGCGGCCAACGCACAGCGGCAATTTGACATCAGAAGACCCGGCTTGACGGCGTGGGTGTCAACTGCTTAGCTGCGGGCGCAGATGCCGCACGAAATCGCAGACGAGGGGCTGAACGAGCGCGCGCAGCGGTTGTTGCGCGTATTGGTGCAGAGCTATATCCGCGACGGGCAGCCGGTCGGCTCGCGTGCGCTGACGCGCGATTCAGGTCTGGCCTTGAGCTCGGCGACCGTGCGCAACGTCATGGCCGATCTTGAAGAGATGGGCTTTGTCATCTCGCCTCACACCTCTGCCGGCCGCGTGCCGACCGACAAGGCCTATCGGTTCTTCGTCGACACGCTGCTGCGCGCGCAGCTGCCGGCCGATGCCTTGGATATTGATGAGATCCGCCGCCAGCTGGATCTGCCTGCCGACAGCTCCAAGTCCCTGGTTGCGACCGCCTCGCAGCTGCTGTCGAGCATCACGCAGCTCGCCGGCGTGGTCACGCTGCCCATCACTCAAGCGGCCTCGCTGACGCATATCGAATTTCTCGCGCTGTCGGACAGCCGGGTGCTGGTGGTGCTGGTATTCAACGACCGCGTGGTGCAAAACCGCATCATCCAGCTGCAGCGCCATTACAGCGCCGAGGAGCTGCGCCGCGCCGCTAATTTCCTCAACGAGTACTGCACCGGGCGCTCGTTCACGCAGGTGCACGAAGAGCTTGTGCGGCAGCTCAAGGAGACGCATGAGCACCTGAATCAGGCGATGCTCGATGCGATCGCGGTCTCACAGGGGTTGCTCGAGCAAAGCCGGGCCGAGTCCGACATCGAGTACGTCATTGCCGGAGAGACCAACCTGATGGGCTTTGCCGAGCTCTCGAACGTCGACAAGCTCAAGCGTCTGTTCGAGGCCTTCAATGAAAAGCGCGACATTCTGCATCTGCTCGATCAGAGCCTCAAGGCTGAAGGGGTGCAGATCTTCATTGGCCAGGAATCGGGTTACCAGATTCTCGACGACTACAGTGTCGTGACCGCGCCCTACAGCTCCGGCGACGGCGTCGTCGGCGTACTCGGTGTCATCGGCCCCACGCGCATGGCTTATGAGCGCGTGATCCCGATCGTCGATCTGACCGCCAAGCTGCTCGGTTCGGCCTTGAATTTAAGACGCTGATCCCAATCAAACTGCCATGGCGAACCTGCTGAGCTAGGTTTTGTATTAGCTATGTACTTTACTGAATTGTTATTTAAGGAAATATTTCTATGAGCGGCTCTACGGGCGACAGTGCTGAGAGCCGATCGCAGACCGGTGCGGCAGACCAGGCCATCACGATGGCCGAGGTCGACGCGCTGCGCCGCGCCCTTGCCGACGCGGAGGAGACGGTGCGCCAGAGCCGCGAAGCGCAGCTGCGCGCGGCCGCCGAACTCGACAATGTGCGCAAGCGCGCGCAGCGCGACATCGAGAATGCGCATCGCTATGCGCTCGAGAAATTCGCCGGCGAGCTGCTGGAGGTGCGCGACAGCCTGGAGCTGGCGGTACGCAACGGCAGCACCGCCGACGCGGGCAGCCTGCTCGCGGGACAGGAGGCGACCTTCAGGCTCTTGAGTCGCGCGTTCGAGAAGTTCGAGATCAAGCCGATTGAGCCGGTCGGTCAGAGCTTCGATCCGTCGCAGCACGAGGCCGTGCTGGCGCAGGAGTCAAACACGGCCGAACCGAATTCGGTGCTGCGAGTACTCCAGCCGGGGTACGTCTTGAATGGCCGGGTGCTGCGCCCGGCACGCGTCATCGTGGCGACGGCGCCGACACAGCCGCAGCGCCCGAGTTGACCGGCTGGCGATTGAATATTCACGGCCGACTTGCAGCGCTCGACTTGAAAGGGCGGCCTTGAGCCCCAGCTAAAGGATCTAGGAAACAGTTCTTTCGGAGTGCGACGCTATGAGCAAGACAATCGGTATCGACCTGGGCACGACCAATTCGTGCGTCGCGATCATGGAAGGCGGCAAACCGCGCGTGATCGAGAACAGCGAGGGCGACCGTACGACCCCCTCCATTGTCGCATTCACCAAGGACAATGAAGTCCTGGTCGGTCAATCGGCCAAGCGTCAGGCGGTGACGAATTCGCAGAACACGCTGTTCGCCATCAAGCGCCTCATCGGCCGCAAGTTCGACGACGAGATCGTGCAACGGGATATCAAGATGGTGCCCTACAAGATCGTGCGCGCCGACAACGGCGACGCCTGGGTCGAGGTGCAGGGCAAGAAGATGGCGTCGCAGGAGATCTCGGCGCGCGTGCTGATGAAGATGAAGAAAACCGCCGAGGACTACCTCGGCGAGAGCGTCAGCGAAGCGGTGATCACGGTACCGGCGTATTTCAACGATTCGCAGCGCCAGGCGACCAAGGACGCCGGGCGCATCGCCGGTCTCAACGTCAAGCGCATCATCAATGAGCCGACCGCTGCAGCCCTGGCCTATGGTCTCGACAAGCAGGGTGCGGACCGCAAGATCGCCGTCTACGACTTGGGTGGCGGCACCTTCGACATCTCGGTCATCGAGATTGCCGAGGTCGACGGCGAGCGGCAGTTCGAGGTGCTCTCGACCAATGGCGATACCTTCCTCGGTGGCGAGGATTTCGATCAGCGCGTGATCCATTTCCTGGCCGATGAGTTCCAGAAGGAGTCGGGGGTCGATGTGCGCCGCGATCCGCTCGCGATGCAGCGTCTGAAGGAAGCCGCGGAAAAGGCCAAGATCGAATTGTCCTCCAGTCAGCAGACCGACGTGAATCTGCCCTACATCACCGCCGATGCGAGCGGTCCGAAGCACCTGAACGTCAAGCTCACGCGCGCCAAGCTCGAGTCGCTGGTCGAAGAGCTGGTCAAGAAGACCATCGGACCGTGCAGCATGGCGCTCAAGGACGCCGGGCTCGAGGCCAAGGACGTTGCCGAGGTCATCCTCGTTGGCGGACAGACCCGCATGCCGCTGGTGCAGAAGTACGTGCGTGATTTCTTCGGCAAGGAACCGCGCAAGGACGTCAATCCGGACGAAGCGGTCGCGATCGGCGCGGCGGTGCAGGCCGGCGTGCTCTCGGGCGAGGTCAAGGATGTGCTGCTGCTCGATGTGACGCCGTTGTCGCTCGGTATCGAGACTTTGGGCGGCATCATGACCAAGCTAATTGAGAAGAACACGACTATCCCGACCAAGGCGGCGAATGTGTTCTCGACGGCCGATGACAATCAAACCGCCGTGACGATTCATGTGCTGCAAGGCGAGCGCGACCGCGCCGCGGACAACAAATCGCTCGGCAAGTTCGACCTCAGCGATATCCCGCCGGCGCCGCGCGGCATGCCGCAGGTCGAAGTTACCTTCGACATCGACGCCAATGGCATCTTGAATGTTCATGCCAAGGACAAGGCGACCGGCAAGGAGCAGAAGATCATCATCAAGGCCTCGAGCGGTTTGAATGAGGATGAGATCAAGCGCATGGTCAAGGACGCCGAGGCGCACGCGGCTGAGGATCACAAGTTCCGCGAGCTGGTCGAGACGCGCAATCGCGCCGACGCGATGGTGCATGCCGTGGAGAAGTCGCTGAAGGATCTCGGCGACAAGGTCAGTGGCGAAGAGCGCGCCAAAGTCGAATCGGCATTGGGCGATCTGCGCAGCGTGCTCAAGGGCGACGATAAGGAGGCAATCGAGAAGAAGACCGAGGCGCTCGCACAGGCTTCGGCGGCGATTGCCCAGCGCGCCCAGACGGAAACCCATGGTGCCGGAGGCGCGCCCGGCGGCGGTGCTGGACCGGAAGCGGCCGCGGGTGCTGGCGCGCAGAAAGCGGAGGACGACAATGTCGTCGATGCGGAGTTCGAAGAGGTTCGCGACAAGGGCCGCCGCGCCTCCTAGACGCCGCTCATCGCTTTGAGCCTCCGTACGCCGCCGCGCGCCGCACGCGCGGCGGCGCATTTTGCAGGATGGTTCGATGACAGGGCAGGTGACGGCTATTCATGGCGAAGCGTGACTACTATAAAGTTTTGGATCTCGCCCGCAATGCGAGCGAAGCGGACATCAAAAAGGCTTATCGGCGCTTCGCGATGAAATATCACCCGGATCGCAATCCGGGCGATCACGACGCGGAAGAAAAATTCAAGGAAGCCAAGGAAGCCTACGAAGTGCTCTCCGACGGCCAGCGCCGCGCGGTGTACGACCAGCATGGCCATGCGGGCATTGAAGCCACCCGCAATGCGGGCGCCGGCGGCGGCTTCGGCCAGGCGGAGGCCTTCAGCGACATCTTCGGCGACGTGTTCGGCGACATCTTCGGCGGTGCGCGCCGCGGCGGTCAGTCGCAGGTCTATCGGGGCGCTGATTTGCGCTACGAGCTGCAGCTCGATCTTGCCGATGCGGTCTTCGGTTGCGCCAGCGAGATCGAGGTGACCAAGCTCGCCGAGTGTGAAGTCTGCCATGGCAGCGGCGCGGCCAAGGGCAGCACGCCGGTCACCTGTGATACCTGCGCAGGCAGCGGCCAGGTCCGTATCTCGCAGGGCTTCTTCACGCTGCAGCAGACCTGCCCGCATTGCCGTGGCTCCGGGCGCATCGTGCGCAATCCCTGCGATGCCTGTCTGGGGCAGGGACGCGTCCGGCGCAGCAAGAAGCTGGCGGTCAAAATCCCCCCTGGCGTCGACTCCGGGGATCGCGTGCGCTTGAGCGGCGAGGGAGAGGCCGGCCGTAACGGCGGACCGCCGGGCGATCTGTACGTGGAAGTTCAGGTCCGCGAGCACGCAATTTTCGAACGCGATGGCCAGCACTTGAGCTGTGAGGTTCCGGTCAGCCTGTTCACCGCCGCGCTCGGCGGCACCATCGAGGTACCGACGCTCGACGGGCAGGTATCGTTGAAGATTCCACCGGAGACACAGTCGGGGCGTGTGTTCCGGCTGCGAGAGAAGGGCGTCAAGGGTGTGCGCGGCGGCGGCCGTGGCGATCTGTTCTGTCGCGTGGTGGTCGAGACGCCGGTGAACCTGTCGAGCGAGCAGCGCGAGCTGCTGCGCAAGCTGGAGGAATCCTTGAAAAACGACGGCAACAAGCACGCCCCGCGCCAGAAGAGCTTTTTCGAAGGCATGAAGCGCTTCTTCGCCGGCGGCCAGTCATGACCGGCGGCGGCCCGCCGTGATTCGTTTGGTCCTGGCCGGGGCCACAGGGCGCATGGGCGCGAGCATCGTGCGGCTGCTGCCCTCATTTCCACGAATCAAGCTCGTCGGCGCGGTTGCGTCCGAGCGCAGCGCGGCGCTGCGGCGCGATGTCGCGGCGCCGGAGCGCGAGAGCGGCGTGGTAGTCACGGCTGCGCTGCCGCCGCTGCTCGACGGCGCCGATCTGGTCATCGATTTTTCCCAGCCTGACGCTGCGGCTGCGAATCTCGCGGCCTGCGTGGCGGCACGCGTGCCGCTGCTGCTCGGCACCACCGGCTTGCCGCCGGAGCTTGCGGCGCCGCTCGCGGCCGCGGCAGAACACATTCCCTTGCTGGTCGCGGCCAATACCAGCGCTGGCGTCACGCTGCTGCTGCAGTTGGTGCGCCAGGCCGCGCAGACTTTGTCGGCCGAGTTCGATATCGAGATCGTGGAAACGCATCACCGTCACAAGCGCGATGCGCCGTCCGGCACGGCGTTGGCGTTGGGCCGCGCGGCCGCCGCCGGGCGCGGTGTGCACTTCGAGGAGGCGGCGGTATTGCCGCGCGACAGCGGCACGCGAGTGGCGGGACAGATCGGCTTTGCGGTCGTGCGCGGGGGCGACGTTGTCGGCGAGCATGAGGTGCGGTTCTTAGGGCATGGCGAGACCCTCACGCTGCGACACGAGGCTACCGAGCGCTCGATCTTCGCGCGCGGGGCGCTGCAGGCGGGGCAGTGGCTGGTGGGCAGACCCGCTGGGCGCTACGATATGGAAGATATAACCTTTAATAATAATTAGTTATGGAATTTTTGTATTGTTATTTATCCGGTGTCGCCCCTTGGGACACGATATGCCTTGAGTTTGCCAACAGCGCCGATATTTACATGGACAGAGGCGCCTGCGGTCCTTAGAATTTTGCGCCTAATCCGGATATCGGGTTAGTCCGCACAAGGCGGGAGGACGTTCCACAAGAACTCCTCCCGCTTTGTGCATCTGCGGCTCGAAAAGCATTCAGATCAAGGGGACAGATGCAGTGACTGCACCGGCGGTGCTGGCGTTGGCGGACGGGTCGATCTTCAGGGGCCAGTCAATCGGTGCCAACGGCAATACTACCGGCGAAGTGGTCTTCAACACTGCTATGACCGGCTACCAGGAGATCCTCACTGATCCCTCGTACGCGCGTCAGATCATCACCCTGACTTATCCGCACATCGGCAATACCGGCGTCACGCCAGAAGACATGGAGTCCGCGCAGATCTATGCCTCCGGACTCGTAATCCGCGACCTGTCGATGCTGGCGAGCAATTGGCGCGCTTGCGGGTCGCTCGGTGATTTTCTGCAGCGCGGCCGCCTGGTGGCCATCGCCGGTATCGACACGCGGCGGCTAACCCGCTTGCTGCGCGAAAAAGGTGCGCAGGCCGGTTGCATCATGACCGGCGACCGCATCGAGGAGGCGGCGGCGGTTCGCGCTGCCAAGCATTTTCCGGGGCTCAAGGGCATGGATCTCGCGCGCGTCGTGACGACGCGCCGCAGCTATCAGTGGAACGACGGCAGCATCGAGGATGAACGATCGCAGCCGCTGCGCGCGCCGCAGCGGTTGCATGTGGTCGCCTATGATTTCGGGGTCAAGCGCAATATCTTGCGGCTGATCGCCGATCATGGCGCGCGACTCACGGTCGTGCCGGCGACCACCACCGCGGCCGAGGTGCTCTCGCTCAATCCTGATGGCGTGTTTCTCTCGAATGGGCCGGGCGATCCGGAGCCCTGTGATTATGCGATCAAGGCCATTTCCGAGCTCCTGACGACCGACGTGCCGATCTTCGGCATCTGCCTTGGGCATCAATTGCTGGGGCTTGCCAGCGGCGCTTCGACCATCAAGATGAAATTCGGCCATCACGGCGCCAATCACCCGGTGCAGGAGCTGGCCACCGGCCGCGTGATCATCACCAGTCAGAATCACGGCTTTGCGGTCGATGAGGCTACCTTGCCGCCGAATCTGATTCCGACGCATCGTTCGTTGTTCGACGGCAGCCTGCAGGGTGTTGCCCGCACCGACCGTCCCGCCTTCAGTTTCCAGGGTCATCCGGAAGCCAGTCCCGGTCCGCATGATATGAAACCTCTATTCGACAGTTTCGCGCAGGCGATGGTGCGGCGGCTGCAGAACCAACTGCGGGCGCTGCGCGCCGCCAGCCGCAGACTGGGCACCGAAGACGGCAAGCAGAGCGCGGAAGGCTAGAGTCGTGCCGAAACGTACCGACATCGAGAGCATACTCATCATCGGCGCCGGTCCGATCATCATCGGCCAGGCGTGCGAGTTCGACTACTCCGGCGCACAGGCGTGCAAGGCACTGCGCGAGGAGGGCTATCGCGTCATCCTCGTGAACTCCAATCCGGCGACGATCATGACGGATCCGGAGACCGCCGACGTGGTCTACATCGAGCCGATCAACTGGCGCACGGTCGCGCGCATCATCGAGCGCGAGCGGCCCGATGCGCTGCTGCCGACCATGGGCGGGCAGACCGCGCTCAATACTGCGCTGGATCTGGTGCGCGAAGGCGTACTGGCGCAGTACGCCGTGGAATTGATCGCGGCTTCGCGCGAGGCGATCGATATGGCCGAGGATCGCGAGCTGTTCCGCAACGCCATGCGTGAAATCGGGCTCGAGACCCCGCACTCGCAAATCGCGCGCAGCCTCGAGGAGGCGCTGGCGGTCCAGAGCAGCATCGGCTATCCAATCGTCATCCGCCCATCCTTCACGCTCGGCGGCAGCGGCGGCGGCATCGCCTACAACCGCGAGGAATTCGAGGCAATCGTCGCGCGGGGCCTGGACGCGTCGCCGACACGCGAGCTGCTCCTTGAGGAAGCGGTCATCGGCTGGAAGGAATTCGAGATGGAGGTGGTGCGCGATCGCAACGACAACTGCATCATCGTCTGCTCGATAGAGAATCTCGACCCGATGGGGGTGCACACCGGAGATTCGATCACGGTCGCCCCCGCGCAGACCCTGACCGATAAGGAGTATCAGCGCTTGCGCGATGCGTCGATCGCGGTGCTGCGCAAGATCGGGGTCGAGACCGGCGGTTCCAACGTGCAATTCGCGTTGAACCCGCAGGACGGGCGGCTGTTCGTGATTGAAATGAACCCGCGCGTGTCGCGCTCGTCCGCACTTGCCTCCAAGGCCACCGGCTTTCCAATCGCCAAGATCGCGGCAAAGCTCGCGATCGGTTACACGCTCGATGAGCTCAAGAACGAGATCACCGGCGGCGCGACCCCGGCGTCGTTCGAACCGACGATCGACTACGTGGTCACGAAGGTGCCGCGCTTCACCTTCGAGAAGTTTCCGGCGGCGAACAACCGCCTGACGACGCAGATGAAATCAGTCGGCGAAGCCATGGCGATTGGCCGGACCTTTCAGGAATCGCTGCAGAAGGCGCTACGCAGCCTCGAGACCGGGCTCGATGGCCTCGACCCGCAGCTGTCGTTGCCGCTGTCGGAAGAGTCCGAGCGGCAGCTGACCTACGAGTTGCGCTCTCCCGGCGCGGACCGGCTGCTGTATGTCGGGGATGCGCTGCGCGTGGGCTGGAGCGTCGAGCGTGTCGCCGAGCTCACCGGCAT
>JBIODE010000032.1:0-14254 GCA_044440325.1 Steroidobacterales bacterium | reverse complement strand
CCCTCGGCGATACGCGAGGCCCACGCTGACCTGTCGCCGGCCTTCGGTGCTCCGGCCAGTCCGGTCGCGTGGCAGGTTTTGCAGACCGCCTCGTATAGCGCCGGACCGTCTTTCGGGATCGCCAACGCGACGCCGGCGCCACTGCCGGCCGGAGCCTCGATCTTCAAGGCCGAGTTGTCCTGACCGGCGACCGCGACGCGCACCAACGGCCGGACACGCTCCTCGACGCTGGCGACATAGCTTGCGTCTTCGTACACCGCGACATCCTGGGTGCTGCCGGCCACCGAGCGCGCCAACGCCAGCAGCAGTACGGCAATCGTCACCAGCAGGCCGATCACGACACTGAAAATATTGAGAAAGTGACTGTCTTGTTTGCTCACGGGCCCGGCCGGAAATCGCGGTAGCGGTAACGGATCAAAAAATTATAGCGTATGGCGCTCTCGGAGTGGTGGCGGCGATATTGGCGCGCCCGGCGGGATTCGAACCCACGACCTGCAGCTTCGGAGGCTGCCACTCTATCCAGCTGAGCTACGGGCGCGGCGGCGCGCAAGAGTACCCTAAGGCAGCCAACGGCGACAGCGCCGCTCAGCGGCGTTTTTCGCTCGCCGCCAGATCACTGATCAGTAGGATGAGATTGGCCTGGCTGCCGGCCAGGCCAACATCAGTCTGATACTTGCCGTTGACGACCAGCGTCGGCACGCCTTCAACCTTGTAGCGGCGTCCCAGGTCATCGGCCTTCTGCAGGTTGGTCTGCACCGTGAAGGAATCGTAGGCTTTGAGGAATTCGGCCTCGCTGATGCCGTTGGCTTTGGCGAAGGCGAGCTGCAGCTTCTGTGTCTCGGCGTCATCGGCCCCGACCAGCTGGTTGTGAGCTCCGTGGATTTCCTCGAACACTTTCGAGTGCAGCTGATCGAGCTTGCCGAGCGCCTGCAGCGTATAGAACAGTTTCGCATGCGCGCGATGCGCCGCTCCCCACATCACCGGGACGCGCGTGAATTCGATGTAGGCGGGCTTGTTCTTGCGCCAGCTCTCGAGGTACGGATCGAGCGCGTAGCAGTGCGGGCAGCCATACCAGAACACTTCGACAACCTCGACCTTCCCCGGGGCCGCGTCGGTGGGCTGCGCCGGCACAATTGGCTTGTAGTTCGTGCCCGCGACCCACTTGCCCGCCGGCAGCTGCCCTTCCGGCGGCAATGCCGCGACCCGCTCGAGCGCCGCCTCGCCTCTGTCGGCATCGGCGCCCTTGTCGGCGCCTTCCTGAGCCTTGGCGGCAGCTGCCAGACTCGCGGGTGTATTGGCCGTGAGGCCGCCCGTTGCCGCGGTGCTGGCGGCGGATACCGGCGAAACACTCGCGCTGGCGCCCACGGCTGATGTGGGCGCCGGCTCACGCCCGCAGGCGCAAAGCGTCACCAGCAGCATCATTGAAGCAATGGTGGATGCAATAGTGTGCTTCATAATCCCTCTAGCGCATGCCTTGGATGTAAGAGGCGAGATTGCGCATGTCTTCTTGCGTCAAGCGGCTGGCGATGGTGTGCATGATCTCGGCATTGGGACCACCGGCGGTGCCGCCATCGGCCTCCTTAGTGTAACGACTGCCTGCAACGTAATCGGTCAGTTGCGCAATCGTATAGACCGATTGCTGGGCGCGAAGTGCCGGGTAGCCGGCGGCTGGATTGCCACGGCCCACCGGCCCGTGGCAGGCCACGCAGGCTGGAACCTTGCGGGTGCGGTCACCGCCGCGATAAAGCTTCTCGCCGGCCTTCCAATAGGATGGATCGGCCTCGAGGCCCGCCGGAGTCTGAGAAGCGTAGTACGCTGCGACATCCTCGATGTCCTGCTCGCTCAATGGCGCGGCCATCGGCGGCATCAAGCCGCTGGCGTCGAGGCGTTTCTTGTCATGAAAATATTTGAGCTGCGCGGTGATATAGGCCGCATTCTGACCGGCGAGGCTCGGCCATTGTGGATTGACACTGTTGCCATTGGCGCCGTGACAGGCGAGGCAAGTGGTGGTCTTGGTCGCGCCCGCCTCGGCGGTGCCGCGGCTCCAGGCCAGCGGTGCGGCGAGCGCCGCAAGCGCTGCAAACATCCAGCGAATCGTCGGACTCATAGTTGTCGATCAGCTCCCGTCGAACGGCTTTTTCTTTGCAGAGCAAAGGGATCGAAGATTGTACACTAGCTCTCCGCCGCAACATGCATTGCCCGTGAGCGCCTACCCGCACGCTTGTTTCCTTATCAGCGCCAGCGCCGCCTCGCAGTTTCCGCCGGACACCGGGGCGGAGGCCGCCATCGTTGGGCGCTCCAACGCAGGCAAATCGAGCGCCATCAATGCCATTGCGGGACGGCGTGCGCTGGCGCGCACCAGCAAAACACCGGGCCGAACCCGACTGCTGAATTTTTTCGAGCTCGCGCCGACGCGGCGTCTGGTCGATCTACCCGGTTACGGTTATGCACGGGTGCCCGGCAATGAGCGCGGGGACTGGGGGCCGCTGATCGATGCGTTGGCGCAGCGCAGTTGCTTCCGGGGGCTGCTGCTCGTGGTAGATGCCCGGCGTGGCCTGATGGAGGCGGACGTCGGACTGCTCGAGTGGGCAGAGGGCCACCACCGGCCGGTGCACGTGCTGCTGTCGAAGGCAGATAAGCTCACACGCAACGAGGGTGCGAAGGCCTTGGCGGCTGCCCGCGGGCAGTTGCCCTCTGCCGCCTCAGCGCAGCTATTTTCGGCCCAATCCGGCGCCGGCGTCGAGGACGCGAGGCGGCTACTCGCGCGATGGCTTGCAGGGACTTGAAGAAAGGGCCCCGGCGACCCTCTAGGGGATGGATCGCCGGGGCAGACTAACCCGGTACAGGTCTAGTGTGAACCGGGCTAACCCGCTTAGGGAGGGAAGCGGGGAGCGCAGAACGCTCACTTGGTTGGAACCGCGGCCGGCTCGGAAGTTCCACTATCGGAGAAGTTTTTTTTCTTATATAAATCAAAGGCTTGAGATGAATTTTGTCGCATCTGCGCAACAAGCATGAATCGGGCTTGATCAATGCGCCTCATCCCAATTCATCCCGACGCCGACCTCGACCTTCACCGGCACCCGCAGCCGTGCCGCGCCGCCCATGGCCGCAGAGAGCTCGCGGCACGCGACTTCGATGAAGTCCTCCTTGACCTCGAGCACCAGCTCATCGTGCACCTGCATGATCAGTCGCGCGGACGCACTGTCGCGGCGGCACCAGGCATCCACCGCCAGCATGGCGCGTTTGATGATATCGGCCGCAGTGCCCTGCATCGGTGCGTTGATCGCGCTGCGTTCGGCATATTGCTGCAGTTGTCGGTTGCGCGAGCCGATTTCCGGCAGATATAGCCGCCGCCCGAATACGGTTTCGACATAGCCATCGCGCCGCGCCTGCTCGCGCGTGCTGTCCATGTAGCGGCGTACGCCGGGATAGCGCGCGAAATACAGGTCCACGTAGCTTTGCGCCGCCGCGCGCCCCACGCCCAGCTGTCGTGCCAGCCCGAAAGCGGACATGCCGTAAATCAAGCCGAAGTTGATGGCTTTGGCGGAGCGGCGCTGGTCGCTCGAAACCGCCTCAAGCGCCACGCCGAATACTTCCGCGGCGGTGGCCTGGTGAATGTCGCGGTCTTCGGCGAACGCGCGCAGCAGCCCTTCATCCTGCGACAGATGCGCCATGATTCGCAGCTCGATCTGCGAATAATCCGCCGCCAGCAGCCGATAGCCGGGCGGCGCGATGAATGCCTGACGAATGCGGCGCCCCTCGGCGCTGCGGATCGGTATGTTCTGCAGGTTAGGGTCAGTCGAGGACAGACGGCCGGTTGCCGCGACGGCCTGGTGATAGCTGGTGTGCACGCGGCCGCTGGCCGGATTGATCTGCAATGGCAACCGTTCGGTGTAGGTCGAACGCAATTTCGCCATGCTGCGGTAGTCGAGAATGAGACGCGGCAGCGGATAGTGCGGTGCGAGCTCCTCGAGCACATCCTCGGCGGTGGAGGGCTGGCCGGTCGGCGTTTTGCGTACCACCGGCAGTTGCAGCCGCTCGAACAAGACCTGCTGCAGCTGCTTGGGCGACTCGAGGTTCAGCTCGCAGCCCGCCTCGCGCTGCGCCTGTACCTGGATCTCGGCCATGCGCGCGGCGAGTTCGAGGCTCTGCTGCTGCAACATGCCGCGGTCAATCAGAACGCCGTGGCGCTCCATGCCCTGCAGCACTGGCACCAGTGGCTGCTCGATTTCGAGGTAAAGGCGCGCCAACGGCGCGGCCTGCTCGAGCTTGGGCCAGAGGGCGCGATGCAATCGCAGCGTGATGTCCGCGTCCTCCGCCGCATATTCGGCCGCGCGCTCCACGCTCACCTGATTGAATGTGATCTGCTTGGCGCCTTTGCCGGCGACATCCTCGAAATGAATCGTGCGCAGGCCCAGATAACGCGCCGCCATCGAATCCATGTCGTGGCGCGTGGCGGTACTGTTCCAGACATACGATTCGAGCATGGTGTCGAAGCGCTGTCCGTCAAGATGGATGTCGTAATACGCCAGCACGTGCATGTCGAATTTCAGGTGCTGGCCGAGCTTGCCGTGGGCCGGATCTTCGAGCAGCGGTTTGAGCGCCTCGAGCACGCGTGCGCGCGGCAGTTGCTCGGGCGCGCCGGCATAGTCGTGTGCCAGCGGCACATAGGCCGCGCGGCCAGGCTCAATGCAGAAAGAGACGCCGACGATTTCGGCGTTCATGTAGTCAAGGCTGGTGGTCTCGGTATCGAAGGCGAACAGCTGCGCGCGCGCGAGTTCGTCGAGCCAGCGCGTAAAGGCTTCCCACGTAACGACGGTCTCGTAGCGGCGTGGAATCTGTGCCAGCGCGGCCGCCGCCGGGTCGGCGGCCAGCAGCGCATCGGAGACTGCCGCGGTGGCGGGAGCTGCCGCCGCGGCGAGGGCCGCCTCCGCGGCGGTCGGAGGTTCCGCCGCGCGGGCGGGAGCCGCGTCAGCGGCCTCTAGCTGCTGCAGCAGCGAGCGCAGCTCGAGGCGCCGGTAGAGTTCCCGCAGGCGCGCGCGATCCGGTTCGCGGCGCACCAGTCCCGCTTCGTCGAGCGGCAGCACGAGACTGGTGTGAATCGTGGCGAGCTGTCGCGACAGCGCCAAAGTTACCAATCCACTTCGCAAATTCTCTCCGACCTTGCCCTCGATCTCGGCCGCATGCTCGAGTAGCCCCTCGAGCGTGCCGTACTTGTTGAGCCACTTCGCCGCCGTCTTCGGTCCGACTTTCTCGATGCCCGGAATATTGTCCGAGCTGTCGCCGACCAGCGCGAGGTAGTCGATGATCTGCTCGGGATAGACATCGAACTTCGCTTTCACGCCGGCGCGGTCGAGAAGCGCGCCGCTCATGGTGTTTATCAAGGTGATGTGCTCGTTGACGAGCTGTGCCATGTCCTTGTCGCCGGTCGAGATGAGGACCGCTTGACCGCTCGCGGCGGCGCGGCATGCCAGCGTGCCGATGACGTCGTCGGCCTCCACCTCGGGCACGCGCAGCAGCGGCAATCCGAGCGCATCGACGGCCGCGAGCAGCGGCTCGATTTGCGCCCGCAGATCATCGGGCATCGGCGCCCGGTGTGCCTTGTATTGCGCGTAGAGATCATCGCGAAAAGTCTTGCCGGGCGCGTCGAACACGATGGCGATGTGCGGCGGCGTGTATTCGCGCACAAACTTCTGCAGCATGCTCAGCACGCCGTGCACGGCACCAGTCGGCTGCCCGGCCGAGTTGGTCAGCGGCGGCAGCGCGTGAAACGCGCGATACAGATAGGACGAGCCGTCTACCAGGACGAGATCGGGGCGTTGGGTCATGACGCGAGACTAAGCCAAGTCGCGGCCGGCGCGGTCCTTTCCGACGGCGGAACGCGCCACCTCGGCGGCCACGTGCGCGCGTAGCAAGCCGGTTGCGGCGGGCGCCGCGGTAGGCGTTGCTGTGGGCGTCGCCGCGGGCGGTACCTTCGATTTCTTGGAATCCGGCAGATACAACGGACCTTTCAGGCCGCAACCGCCGAGGCCACAGCCGGCGAGCGCGAGCATGGCCAGCAACAATGCGGGGCGCAGGCGACTTCCGTCCCGGCGGCTCATGGCGATGCCAACGGCGGCAGCGGCATCGGTTGACCCTCGCGCAAAGCGAGCCATCCGCGGATGATGCGATAGATGACCCAGATGCCCACGGCAGCCAATCCCAAATAGGCCAGCGCTATACCGACCAGGACGAGCACCAGCGGCATCGAGACAATCAAGGTGACGAGAATCCACAACCAGGCGAACCAGAAGGTGCGAATCTGCCAGCGAAAGTGCGACTCGAGCCAGCTGCCGCGCACTTGTTCGCGGCGCGCATAATTCATGATGACTGCAACGATCGAGGGCAGGCCGCACGCAAAGCGCAGTGCGATCGCGCCGGTGCCGACGAGGCCAAGCACCACCGCGAGCGCGTGCAGTCCATAAATCCACTGGGCATAGTCGATCAGCGGATGGCCGGCACCGCCCTCGGCGACGATGGGTTCTCGGTTCATCGCTGCAACCTCCGCTCGAGCACCGCCCAATTCCGCACGCGCGGTTCAATCCTTGCGTGTGAGCTTGGCCGCAATACGTCGATACGCCTCGCGGAAAGCAATACCGTCTTTCACCACGAGCGCGTAGGCCTCCTCGGCGGCATGGACCGCCGGGTCGAGGCGAATACGCTCCGGCCGGAATTTTAGCTCATCGAGGGCCGCAGCCACGATATCGAGTGTCTGTCCGCACAGGTCGATCCCGCGAAACAGCGGCGCTTTGAGCAGCTGCAGGTCGCGCTGGTAGCCCGACGGCAGCTTGCTGCAGACACTCAAGGCTTCGGTGAGGCAGGCGAGTGCCGTGGCCGAGCGGCCGCGAATGAGCTCGAATACGTCCGGGTTGCGCTTCTGCGGCATGATCGAGGAGCCGGTCGTGAACGCATCCGATAATTCGACGAAGGCGAACTCCTGCGTATAGAAGAGCAGCACATCCGCAGCCAGCCGGCCGAGGTCCTGCATGATCAGCGCGATTTCGAACAGCAGCTGCGCTTCGGCCTTGCCGCGCGAGAGCTGCACGGCGGTCACCGGCTCCTGCGTGAGCTCGAAGCCCAGCGCGCGCGTGGTCGCGTCGCGATCCAGCGGCAATCCCGGTGTGCCGTACCCGGCAGCCGACCCCAGCGGGTTCTTGTCGATGCGGCGCCGCACGCTCTTCAAACCGAGCGCGTCATCGCGCAGCTCCGCGGCGAAGCCCCCGGCCCAGAGCGCGACCGAGCTCGGCATGGCCTGCTGCATGTGCGTATAGCCGGGCAACGCCGTAGCGCCCTCGCGCCGCGCCAGACGTTCGAGCGCTGCGACCGCGCGCTGCGTCGCCGGCTCGAGCTCGTCGATGACGGCGCGCAGATATAGCCGCAGCGCTGCGAGCACTTGATCGTTGCGCGAGCGGCCGAGGTGAATGCGCCCGCCGGCGGCGCCTATGCGGTCGGTGAGCCTCTTCTCGAGCGCCGTCTGACCATCCTCATCGGCAAGCTCTATGTGCCAGAGCCCGCGCGCGTGTTCATCGGCGAGCGCCTCCAGCCCCGCGCAGATGAGCCGCAGATCCTCCGCCGACAGCAGCTTCTGCGCATGCAGCATCTGCGCATGGGCGATTGACGCGCGCACGTCATGGGGCACCAGTCGCTCATCGAGCGCATAGTCATCGCCGGCCGTGTAGCGCAGCACGCGCTCGTCGAGCCGCGCGCCCTTGTCCCACAACCGCCTCATCGGTCACATCCCTGCTTCGTCATGCGCCACTGTGCTGCTCCGCCAGCGTGAGCGCGCTGATGTTGGCGACGATCAACGTACCCGTGCCTTCGTTGGTGAAGACTTCGGCGAGAATACTGTCCGGCGTCTTATAGGAGATGACGTGCACGCGCCGCACCCCGCCGCGAATTGCCTCCTCGATGGCCTTGGCCTTCGGCAGCATGCCATCGACGATGCGCTGCTCCTCCCGCATGCGCTTGAGCCCCGCCAGGTCGGTGTACGACACCACCGAGGTCGGGTCATCCGCGCGCTCGAGAATTCCCGGTGCGCCGGTACACAAAATCAGCTTTTCCGCCTCCAGCGCGGCCCCGATGGCGGCAGCGACAGTATCGGCATTGATGTTGAGCAGCATGCCCCTGGCGTCGGCCGAGAGCGGGCTGATCACCGGCATGAGGCCCAGCTCGAGGTGCTTGCGAATTACGCTGGTGTCGATGGCATCGATGTCACCGACTAAGCCGAAATCGACCGGCTCAGCTTCGCCCTCGACATTGACCGGCGGTCGCCGATGCGCCAGCACGAGCCCCGCATCGACACCGGAGAGGCCAACGGCATTGATGTTCAGATCGCGGCAGATCGAGAGGATGCGTGTGTTGATCAGCCCGTTGAGCACCATCGAGGTGGCATCGATGGACTTCTCGTCGGTGATGCGCCGCCCCTGCACCATGCGCGTTGGCACGCCGAGCGCTTCCGTGACCTCGGTCAACTGCGGGCCGCCGCCGTGGACCAGCACGACGCGCACGCCGAGGTAGTGCAGGATCGCGATCTGCTCGATCAGCGAGCGTGTCGCCTCCATGTCGCCGAATACGGCGCCGCCGGCCTTCACGACAAAAATCTGCCCTTGTAGAGGCGGATATAGGGTGAGGCGTTGCGCAGCGCGTGAATGGTCGCCGCGTGATCGGATGAATGCGGGATCATGGGAGGACTTGATTACTCCTGTTGTGTGAGCAGTCGGTGAAGGACGGCCATCTGTGCGGGCAGGCGGTTGTAGGCTTGACGCCGCACGACGCTGCGCGCGCCGTCGAGCACGCTGTCGGCCACCGCGACATTGCGCCGCACCGGCAGGCAGTGCATTAGCCGGCAATCGGCGCGGGCGGTCGTGAACCAGTCGTCGCGCACACACCAGTCGTTGAAGGCGCGGCGCGCGGTGGCATCGGCGCGATTGTCGCCGTAGTGCGCGGTGCTGGTCCATTCCTTGGCGTAGACAATATGCGCATCGGCGAGCGCGTCGGCGCGATCCTGCGTCGCGCGCACGGTGCCGCCGGAGAGCGCAGCGGCGCGCCGCGCCTTGTCCATCAGCGCCTCCGGCAGCGCGAAGCCTTCCGGGTGCAGCACCACGACTTCCATGCCGCGCAGCGCCGCCATGTGCATCGCCGCCGCAGGAACCGCCAGCGGCAGCGCCCGCGGATGGTAGACCCAGCTCAGGACGAACTTGGCCGTGCGCGGCACATCGAGGTCGTCCAACGTCTTCCAATCCGCCAGCGCCTGGCAGGGATGGTTGACGGCCGATTCGAGGTTGATCAGCGGCTTGTCGACCAATGCCGCCATCTGCGCAAATTTCTCCTCCGCCAGATCGGCGGCCAGATGCTTGCCCTCGGCAAAGGCTCGGATGCCGAGGACATCACAGTAGGAGGCCAGCACCGGCAGCCCCTCGCGGATGTGCTCGGCGGCATCGCCGTCCATGATCACGCCATCGCGCGTCTCGAGCTGCCAGGTGCCGATGCCCGGGTTGATCACGAACGATGCGCCGCCGAGCCGCGCCATGCCGGCCTGGAACGAGGCCAGGGTGCGCAGCGAGGGGTTCATAAACAGCAGGCCCAGGATTTTACCGGCGAGGGCCTGGGGTTCGGGCCGTCTTTCCAAGCGGCGCGCGAGCTCGAGCAGCTCGCAGATCTGCTCGCGCGAAAGCTCAGCCAGATCGAGGAAGCCTTGCACGTGAACCCCTAGGCGCCGATGTCGCTCAGCGCGGAGCGCAGCAGCTCCACGTGCGCGTCTTCGAGCACGTAGGGCGGCAACAAGCGCAGTATGCTCGGATCGGCGCTCGTGCCGGCCAGAATGCCGCGTTCGAGCAGTGCGGCATGAATCTCCTTCGCCGGACGTGTGGTGCGCAGACCTACCAGCAACCCCGCGCCCTGATGCGCCGTAACCGGACCGACGATGCAGCGACTGCGGATCAGCGCCGCGGTTCTGCGTACGCGCTCGAGCAGCCGCTCCGATTCGATCGCCTCGATGACCGCTTCAATCACGGCGCAGGCCATGGGACCGCCGCCGAAAGTGGTGCCGAGCGCATCGAGGCGCACGGCTGCGGCCACGCGCGGCGACATCAGCAATGCCGCACACGGAAAGCCGTTGCCGAGCGCCTTTGCGGTCGTGATCATGTCCGGCGTCACGCCATAGAGATTGGCGGCAAAGGGCTCGCCGACCCGGCCCATGCCGCACTGAACCTCATCGAAGATCAGCAGCGCGCCAACCGCATCGCAGCGTGCGCGCAGCGCCGCAAGAAACTCCGCGCCGAGGTCGAAGGCACCACCGACACCCTGCACCGGCTCGACGATAACGGCGGCGGTCTTGTCGGTAACGTGAGTGGCGATGGCGGCGAATTCGCACCGTGGAATGAAGCTCACGTCGAACGGCGTGCGCGGAAAGCCGTACCATTTCTGCGCGGCGCCCCAGGTGATCGCGCCCGCGGCAGCGGTACGGCCGTGGAACGAGTGCTCGACGGCGGCGACATGACTGCGGCGCGTGATCGTAAATGCCATCTTCAGCGCGTTTTCGTTCGCTTCCGCGCCGCTGTTGACGAAAAAGACGCTGCTGAAATCCAAGCGCGAGAACCGTACCAGCCGCTGGGCCGCGCGCAGCCGCACATCCATCGGCACCGCGTTACTCTGGAAGTTCAATGCACGCGCCTGTTCGGTCAGGGCGCGCGTCCACAGTGGATGGCCGTAGCCGAGCGCTGCCACCGCGTGGCCACCATATAGATCAAGCACGCGGCGCCCATCGCGCGTCTTGAGCCACACGCCCTCGGCCGATACCACCGGCAGTGGATACTGCGCGAATACCGGTGCCAGGTAGTCCGGCAGGGTGGTCGCGAGGATTTGGGGCTCGGCACTCATGACTTCAGGTCCATCCTGTTCAGGTCCATCCCGGTGCCGGCGCCGTCAGACCCGCGGTTTCCGGCAGGCCGTAAAGGCGATTCATCCATTGCATCGCGCCGCCCGCGGCGCCTTTGTTGAGGTTGTCGATGGTGCACATCACCGCGACGGTCCGCCCGTCGCTGGCCGCGGACAGATGGGCGTAGTTGCTGCCGGCCACATCCTTGATGCGTGGCGCCTGGTCGCTGACGCGCACGAATGGAGAATGCGCGTAGAAGGCATGCAGCGCCGCCAGAATCTCCACCGTGTCACGCGGCTTGCGCAACATGCCTTGCACCGTGGCGTGGATGCCGCGGGCGAACGGTCCGGAATGCGGCACGAATGCAAACTGCGCCTCGACGCCGGTCGCAGCCAGTGCACAGGCTTTGATCTCGGGCGTATGGCGGTGCGCCAGAGCGCTGTAGCTGTAGAGATCGCTGTGACGCACCGGATGATGCGTGCCTTCGGTCGGTTTGCGGCCGGCGCCGGTGCTGCCGGTGATCGCGGTGACAAACAGCTGCGGCGCGGTCAACTCGAGCGCCAGCAACGGTACCGAGGCCAGCAGTGCCGCGGTCGCGAAGCAGCCCGGGTGCGCAACGTGGTGCGTGCCGATGTCGCGCAGATGTTCCGGAACCGCGCAGGTGAAGTGGTCGATGCGCCCGGGAGCGCCGTGCGGGTGCTTGTAGACCAGCTCGTACGCGGCCGCCGAGGGATAGCGGAAGTCGGCCGAGATATCGACCACGCGCGGCCGCGTGCCGGCCGCTTCCGCGCCTTTCAGCAGCGCATCGATCAGGCCCGCGGCTACGCCGTGCGGGGCGGCCGAGAAAATCGCGGGCGCCGCTTCGTGTGCGATGAGCGCCTCGATGGCCTGCTGCGACTGGAAGCGCTCCTCGGGGTAGGCGGAGGCCAGATGATTGAAGGCATGCGCCACGGGCTCGCCGGGCTTGCTATCGGACATGATGCCGGCGAGGTAAAAGTTCGGATGCGTCGCGAGCAACCGCAGCAGCTCGCCCGCGACATAGCCGGTGCCCCCGAGCACGACGGTCGGAATGCGGGCGCCGGCAGCGCTGGCCGTCATTGCGCCGCCACCACCGCGCGCGCCGGTGCCGATAGGCCTACGGCTTCGATCACGCGATCGCCGAGCGCCGCTGGCGCGCTGATCGCATTGAACGCCGATACCTGCATCTGCTGCTCGATGATTTCGACCCCGACCTGATTGTCCGTGGACGGGCCAGTGACGACACAGGGCTCGATCAGGAATCGCTCGCGCAGCAGCTTCACGCCGCCCCAGGCCGCGACCGGGTCGTTCGCCGACAGCACCACGCCCGTCAGCGCGCGTCGGATGTCCGCGCAATCCAGGATGGCATCGACGCCGTAGGTACCGAGCAGGCCGTCGCCGAGCTCGAACACGATCACGTCGGGTTTGCCGATGGCGAGCTCGGTCAGCATCGTGCGCGTGAGCGCCGGACCGGTGCGTGCGGTCGTCGTCACCACGCCCAGGTCCGTGAAGATCATGGTCCTGCGCGCGCCGGCATCCTCGAACGCCAGGATGTCGCGGCGCAGCGATACGCCGGTTGCCTTGAACGCATCGACCGTGAGGCCGCGATGGCGCATGCGTGCGACGATGGCGGCGGCCGCTGCGGTCTTGCCGGCTTCCATGCAGGTGCCGGCAAGCGCAACCACCGGCGTCTTGCGCGCGTCGAGCACGGCATTGAAATCGAGCTGGCGGTAGCCGACCCGCGCCGGCACGCCAATGCGCTCGCCAAGATAAGGAAACTGCAGCACGACGCCGAGCACGCGGCAGTCGAATGGCTTGCCTTTATCCGGCGTGGCCGAATCGCAAATGCCCATGACTCCGCCGATATTGAGCATCTGGATGACATCGCCCGGCTTGAGGGTCTCGGGTACATGGCCGGAATAGCCAAACAGCGCGCGTCGGGGACCCAGTGCGCCGACTACGATATCGCCGCGGCCGAGTTTGGCCATGCGGCCGCTCGTGAGTTCCAGGGTGTTGTACGTGGCCTTGTTGTTGAGGATCTCGGCGACGATCACCACGCCTTCCTCGGCCGGAATCTCACTCGAGAGCCGCAGCTCATGCCCGAGCGCGCAGGCCTGGGTCACGGATGCGACCTTGTCCACCATGACAGTTTTCATCGATGCACCCTCAACCATTGCCGCTGACCCCGCCGGAGCCGGCGGCATTGCCGTCGGCCACGCCGGCGCGACCCTGGGCTTGGCCGGCACGATTGACCACTTCGCCGGCGCGGCGATGAAACATGCCCGTCAGCGCGACGATCTTCGAGAAGCCGAGCGCGTCGGCGGCGCTCCACTCGCCGGCGGCCTCGCCGTATATGCCTTTGGATGCCGCCATCAGTGAATAGGGCGACTCGACGCCGGTGATGAAGAGCGAGCCTGGACGCAACTGCACCTTCACCTCGCCGGTTACGCGCTCCTGCGAGGAGAGCAGCAGCGCTTCGATATCGCGGCACACGGGATCGAGCAGCTGGCCTTCGTGCACGAGATCGCCATAGGTCAGCGCCACCGTTTCCTTGATGCGCTGCTGACGCGGGGTCAGCACCAGCTTCTCGAGCTCGCGGTGCGCGGTCAACAACGTGTCGGCGGCTGGTGCTTCGAATGCGACGCGACCCTTGGTGCCGATGATGGTGTCGCCCAGGTGGATGCCGCGGCCGATGCCGAAGGGCGCCGCCAATGCTTCGAGCTGCTCGATCAGCTGCACGGGCGGCAGCGATTTGCCGTCCAGGCCTGCAGGCCGTCCGCGCTCGAAGTGAATCGTGTGCTGCGCCGGGGGGCGAGGCCGCGTGAAGGCCTCGGACGAGAGCACCCAGGCCTCCTCGGGAATGCTGCCGCTCGAGGTCAGCGTCTCCTTGCCGCCGATGGTCACGCCCCAAAGTCCGCGGTTGGTCGAATACGCGGCGCCGTACGGCGGCACCGGCAGCTTGCGCCGTTCGAGAAACTCGAGCTCCTCCGTGCGCTTGAAAGCGCGATCGCGCACCGGGGCCAGCACCTCGAGCTCGGGCGCCAGCGTGCGCAGCGCGACCTCAAAGCGCACCTGGTCATTGCCGGCCGCCGTGCAGCCGTGAGCGACCGTGCCGGTCGCAAGATTTCGGGCCATGCGCGCGATGGTCTGTGCCTGAATCACGCGCTCGGCGCCGACACACAGCGGATAGAGCTGTCCGCGCCGTACATTGCCCATGATCAGAAAGCGCAGCACCTGCTCGAAATAGTCGGCGCGCGCATCAACTCGATGATGCTCGATTGCCCCGAGCGCGCCGGCGCGCTCGGGGCAATCGAGCATCAT
>JBIODE010000031.1:0-14311 GCA_044440325.1 Steroidobacterales bacterium | reverse complement strand
GCCGTGCCGCCGCGCCGCTGAATTTCGGCCACCACCTGCAATGTCAGGGTGGTCTTGCCGGAAGACTCCGGCCCGTAGATCTCGACCACGCGGCCGCGCGGCAGGCCGCCGACGCCGAGTGCAATATCAAGGCCGAGAGAGCCGGTGGGCACCGTTTCAACATCGTAGATCGCAGCGGCGTCACCCAAACGCATGACCGAGCCCTTGCCAAACTGCTTTTCGATTTGGCCGAGTGCGGCGGCGAGCGCCTTCTTGCGATTGTCTTCCATTCGTGGGAGTCCTCCAGCAGCGTATGTTGAATTATCCCACAATGCGGCCGCGACGCGGGATGCAAAATGGCCGCGTAGGGCGAGTAAGAAGACTTTTAAATCCCCACTTTCAGCCCAGCGGCCACGACTGCAGCACGCGATAGCGCCCGCCGTGACCGCCGCCGCGGCTTTGCGCCAGACTGAAGCTGCGCGCCGCGAAATCGAGCCCCAGAGCTTCGCCCCGGAGCGCCGCTGCCTCGCGCGGCACATCCCGCGCCACAGTCACATGCGGGCAAAACGGCTTCGGGTCGGCAACGATACCGAGCCCCGCCGCGGCATCCTGCAGCTCACGCACCAGAACGAGCGCCGCGTCCGGGACGGGCTCGGCAACCGCACACAGGACGCGCGCTTCGCGCCACCATTCCACGCGCGCGAAGCGCAATGCGAACGCCGGCACGGCGATGGCCGCCGCCGCCGCACACAGCGGGGCCACGGCCTCGTGCCGCACCAGTCCGAGGAATCGCAGCGTGACGTGCAGATCGGACGCCGGCAGCGCGTGTCCTGCGGGCGCGGCCACAGCCGTCAACAGCCGCTGCGCCCAGGCCGGGTCGGGCCAGAGCGCAAAGAACATCCGGCCTGCATCCGCCCCCGCCGGGAGCGCCGAATCCGCCATCCTGAGCGGCCTCCGCCTCAGCAAACGGCCGCAGCAATCATCTGCAGCGCCAGCGCGACCGCTGCACGACGCACCGCCTCGCGGTCGCCCTGAAAGCGCCGCTCCTCGGCCCGCGGCGCGGTGGTACGACTTGCCAGCGCAAACCACACCAGCCCCACAGGTTTCTCCGCCGTGCCGCCGTCCGGTCCGGCAATACCGCTGACCGCGACGGCCACATCGGCGCCGCTGATCCGCAGCGCGCCCGCCGCCATCTGCAACACGGTCTCACGGCTCACGGCCCCGTGCACCGCGAGCACCGCGTCCGGAACGCCCAGAAGCGCGCGCTTCGCGGCGTTGGAGTAGGTCACGACCCCGAGCTCGAAGTAATGCGAGCTGCCGGCGACATCGGTCAGCGCCTTGGCGAGCCAGCCGCCGGTACAGGACTCCGCCACCGCGATGCGCTTGCCCGCGGCTCGCAGCGCTTGCGCGGCAGTCAGCACCAGCTGCGCGAGCTGCGCGTCGGTGATCCAAAGCGGTGCATCGGTGGTCTCGGTGCTCATCGGCGGCGTGAACTGTAATATGCAAGGGGCCATGGTCGCTAACCCTTCCGGCGAAAACCTGTTCGCCGCGCATACCCCCGTCATGCAGCAGTACCTGCGCATCAAGGCGCAGTACCCGGACACGCTGCTGTTTTACCGCATGGGCGACTTCTACGAGCTCTTCTACGACGACGCGCGGCGCGCATCCGCCCTGCTCGATATTGCCTTGACCAGCCGCGGCCAATCCGGCGGCGAACCGATTCCGATGGCCGGCGTGCCGGTGCAGAGCGTCGAGAACTACCTCGCGCGGCTACTGCGCCGCGGTGAATCAGTGGCGATCTGCGAGCAGATTGGCGATCCGGCCAAGGCGCGCGGCCCGGTAGAGCGGCAAGTCGTGCGTGTCGTCACCCCCGGCACAGTAACCGAAGATGCGCTGCTCGATCGGCGGCGCGAAACGTTGCTCGCCTCAGTGGTACGCGACGGCGAGAGTTTCGGCCTGGCCTGGCTCGAGCTGGCGTCCGGACGCTTCATCCTGATGCAGGGCGACGGCCCGGGGGCGCTCGCGGCGGAGCTCGAGCGCCTGCGTCCGGCCGAGCTGCTGCTGCCCGAGGATCAAACCGGGGCGGCCGACATGCGCGCTGATACGCTCCTGCGCCGCCGCGCACCGTGGCATTTCGACCTCGCGAGCAGCTCGCGCCTGCTGACCGACCAGCTCGGTACCCTCGGGCTCGCGGGCTTTGGGGTCGATGAGCTACCGCTCGCGATTCGCGCCGCCGGTGCGCTGCTGCAGTACGTGCGCGATACGCAAAAATCTGCGCTGCCGCATATTCGCTCGCTGCAGGTCGAAGAGCGCTCCGAGGCGCTGGCGCTGGATGCGGCGACCCGCCGCAACCTCGAGCTCGATACGAGCCTCACGGGCCGCGAGGAGGCCACGTTGTTCGCCGTGCTCGACAGCAGCGTCACGGCGATGGGCTCGCGCACGCTGCGGCGTTGGCTCAACCGCCCGCTGCGCACCACCCAGGTGCTGCGCGAGCGCTATCACGCCGTCGGCACGCTCGCCGGCTCGCGCCGCTTCGAATCATTGCTCGAGCCGCTGCGCGGCCTCGGCGATCTCGAGCGCGTGCTCGCGCGCATCGCGCGGCGCTCGGCGCGGCCGCGCGATCTGCTGCAGCTGCGTGCCGCCCTGGGCCGCTTGCCGGCGCTGCGCAGCGCCATCGCGGCGCTGGATTCGCCGCTGTGCGCACGTCTGCTGGCGGAGACCTCCGAGCACGCACCGACGCACTCACTGCTGCAACGGGCCATTGCACCCGAGCCGCCGCATAACCTGCGCGACGGCGATGTGATCGCCGCGGGCTACGATGCCGAGCTCGATGAGCTCAAGGCCATCGCCGGCAACACCGATGGATTTCTGCTCGAGCTGGAACGGCGCGAGCGCGAGCGAACCGGCATCCCGAGCCTCAAGCTCGGCTTCAATCGCGTGCAGGGATTCTTCATCGAGGTTGCGCGTTCGCAGGCCGAGCGCGTGCCGCAGGATTACCTGCGGCGGCAGACGGTCAAGTCGGCCGAACGCTTCATCACGCCGGAACTCAAGGCCTTCGAGGACAAGGTGCTCGGCGCACGCGAGCGTGCCTTGGCACGCGAGCGGGAGCTCTACGAGGCGCTGCTGTCGCAGCTGATCGAGGCCTTGGGACCGCTGCAGGCCACGGCCGCCGCGCTCGCGCAGGTGGATGCGCTGGCCGCACTGGCCGAACGCGCCGCGAGCTTGAATTGGACCGAACCGGAGTTGGTAAGTGAGCCGCGGATTTATATCGAGGGCGGACGGCATCCCGTGGTCGAGCGCTTTATCGAGGCTGCGTTCGTGGCGAACGATCTGGAGCTGCGCGACGACCGCCGCAT
This sequence comes from Steroidobacterales bacterium, assembly GCA_044440325.1. Lineage (GTDB taxonomy): Bacteria > Pseudomonadota > Gammaproteobacteria > Steroidobacterales > Steroidobacteraceae > FEN-1191. The sequence goes on along the minus strand of JBIODE010000031.1, from coordinate 10,976 downwards.
GCTCATCGTCACCGGCCCCAATATGGGCGGCAAGTCGACCTTTATGCGCCAGACCGCGTTGATCGCCGTGCTCGCGCATATGGGCAGCTTCGTGCCCGCGGCACGCGCGCAGCTCGGGCCCCTCGATCGCATTTTTACCCGCATCGGGGCCGCCGACGATCTTGCCGGCGGGCATTCCACCTTCATGGTGGAGATGACCGAGACCGCGAACATTCTGCACAACGCCAGCTCCCAGAGCCTCATCTTGATGGATGAGATCGGGCGCGGCACCAGCACATTCGATGGCCTCTCGCTCGCCTGGGCGGTTGCACACCACATCGCCACGCAAATCCGCGCCTTCACCCTGTTCGCGACGCATTATTTCGAACTGACCGCGCTGGCGGCCGAAGTCGGCGACTGCGCGAACGTGCACCTGGATGCGACCGAGCACGGCGACTCGCTGGTGTTTCTGCACGCGGTCAAGAATGGACCGGCCAATCGCAGCTACGGATTGACGGTCGCACAATTGGCCGGGGTGCCGCGCGCGGTGATCGCCCGCGCGCGCAACTTCATGGCGGCACTCGAAGCCACGAGCGCACAGAGCCGGATGGAATCAGTGCACGCACCGCAGGCGGAACTGCCGCTGTTCGTCGCGGTGGCGCGGCCCGCCGCCTCGTCCGCGACAGTTTCCGCGCCTGTGGCCGCTCTCGAATCCGACACCACCGCGGACCCGGTTGCCGACGCGCAGATGCGCCGGCTGGCCGCACGACTCACCGCCGCCAATCCCGACGAGCTCTCCCCGCGCGCCGCACTCGAATTGATCTACGAGCTGCGCTCGTTACTGTAGCTTCAACTCCATGCGCACCGCGCCTGCGGGCCCGCCGCCGGACGTGCGGTCGGTCAGAAACACCCGCTCAGGCTGCAGTCCAGGATTCGCCAGCACCGCCGCGCGCGCGGCTTCCGCCCGTGCGCGCTCGAGCGCTTCGCGCTGCGCCCGCGTAGCCGCAAATTTCAACAGCAGCTGCTGCTCGAGCCACGCCGTACGTGCGGCATCGAGATCGGCGCTGCCCTGATCCGCTGACTCGGGATAGGTCGGCGCCTCGCCAAACTTGGCCTCGTACAACGCGGCCAACGCGCCCAGCCGCAACGACGATGGCGGTGGCGATGTCGACGTGCCCGGCGGCTGCGACGCCCCGGCGTTCGGTGCCGACTTTGCTCGGCCGCGTTTCACACCGGCATTAGGCTGCGCCGGCACTGGCTGTGAACGCAGGCTCTGTTCGAGCGCCTGCTCGAGCGCCGCGTGCGCCAGCGCCTCATCGTCGGCGTCGCTTGCCGTATGCAAGGGGATATCGAGCCGCAATTGCGGCCGTTCGATCAACGCCGTCGCGAGTTGGGTGAGCTTGCGCGTCTGTTCAGGCGGCAGCAGCGTGCTGCCCGCGGGAAAGTCGACGAAGGCCAGCTCCTCGCCGCCGCCGAACAGCGAGCCCAGCAACGCGAAAGGCGCGGTGACTATCTTGGTCAGCAGCCCGACGAAGGCCTTCCAGATGATCGGACCGAGGCGGAACTGCGGATCATCGATGCTGCCATTGACCGGTAGCTCAATGTCGATGACCCCGTGGCGATCCTTGAGCAATGCCGCGGCGAGCTTGATCGGCAACGGCACCGCCTGCTTGCTCTCGGTAGCGGCACCGAATTCGAGCTGATCGATCACGATATGGTGCTGCGCCTGCAGCCGGCGATTGTCGACGTGATAGTGCAGCTCGGTGCTGAGCTTGCCTTGCGAGATGGCGTAGCCGGCAAACTTGCCGGAGTACGGATTGAAGGTCGTCAGATCTATGTTGCGGAAGCTCATCGTGACATCGCTATAGGTGGTCGCCGAGAGCAGATTGAACTGACCGGCGATCGACACCGGCGCATAGCGATCGACATTGCCCTCAAGCTTGATCTCGGCCCGGGATGCAGGGCGCGAGGACAGGCCGGTGATGGTCCCCTTGAGACCAAGCATCGCAACCGAGAATGTCGGAGTCACCGTGTGATCGGTGAAGTCGGCCGCACCGCCTTGAATCACGATCGTGCCGATGTCGAGCGGGAAACTCACGGCTGCGGCGCTCTCGTGTGCCGCTGCCGCGACCTTCGTCGCAGTCCTGGCGTGCACCGCGGTCGTCGTCGGAGCGGCGGTTGTGGTCTGAACGGTGGCCGGCGGGCTGCTCGCGGCAGCGCCCTTGGGCGGCTTGAGCGCCGCAGCGATATTCAAAGTCCCGTCCGCGGCGAGGATCAGACGACCAAAAGGATGGCGCATGACGATTTGATCGATATGCAATGCCGCCGGCTCGAGCCGATAGCGCAAACCCTGCACTTTGAGCGACTGCCAGCTGACGAGGTCACTGTTCAACTCATCGTCGCGGATCAGCAGATCGGCAATTTCCGCCGCGCCGCTGATCGCAAGTTGCGGCCCATTGCGCGCAGACCGTGCGGCCCGCGTCGCCTGCGCCTCGTACGAGAGCGTCATCGTTGCTGCGAGCCGGCCGCGATTGATCTGCATCGCGTTCGACTGCGCCACGTAGGGCTGCAGCAACGATAGCTCGATATCCTTAATCGCCAACGCCATCGTGGTATTCAGGGGTTGCAGGCCGACAGTGCCGTGCGCGCTGAAGCTGCCCTTGCCGCCCAGCCCGCAGGTGAGTTCGATTTTCATCGCACTGCCCGGGATGCTCGAAAAGTCGTTGACCCGCAGGGCAATGGGCGTGAGAGCAAATTTCGCCGCCGGCTGCACGCTGCGATCTTCCAGGTCGACTTCGCCATCGCGCAGCTCAGCCGCTCCGATCCTGATGCCCCAGGGCTTTGCGCCGGCCGTGCTCGCCGCGCCCGCCCCGCTGTCCTCGCCGGCGCTGCCGCTCGCAAAGAGCTGCGACACGCTCAGCTCGCCGGTGCGCTCGCGCCAGGCGGCAAGCTTGGCACCGGTGACGTCGATCTTCGCCACCGTGAGCTGCCGCTCCGGCAGCGTCACCGCCGCGTCCGTGATGCCGATTTGCAGCACCGACAGCCAGGGTGCCGCTGCGCCGGGCTCGCGCGAAGCGAGCGCCAGATCCTCGAGGGTCAGCTTTGACAGCCGCAATGTCACTTGCGTCGTGTCACCGATTACGGCGTTGTAGCTGCCTTGCAGCCCAAGGGTGCCGCGCGCCACGGTCATCGGAATATCCTCGCGCAGGTATCCGGCGATCGTTGCGGCCTTGAAGCCGGCCAGGGTAAATGCGCCGCTCGAACCGAACGGCTGCAATGAAAACTCACCGCTCCAGCTGAAGCGCTCGCCGGCCAGCGTTGCGCCGCTGAATTGATAGCGATTCTCGTGCTTCGGCGAAGTACGAAAGTCCGCCAGCGAAAACTCAATCGGCGCGACCGTCTCGACAAAGGCCGGCGAGCGCGTGCGATCCTCGAGCCGCAGACGTCCCTGATGCACCGAGAATGCACCGATGCGCACCGGGGGCAGATCGCTCGAGGGCGAGGCGGTCTGACCGCGCCGGGCAGGCCGCAGCGCCGCCAGGTTCAAGCCGCCATCGGCGCTCACGATGACATTGAGGTCCGGGCGATCGAGCCGCACTTCCTTGAAGGTCCATGCCCGGTACAGCAGCGAACTCAGCGCGGCGTTGACGCGCAAGGCCTCGAAGCCCGCAATCGGGGCGCCATCGGCCTCGGCGAGCGCCACCGCCCGCACCTCCGCAGTGAAGGTAAACGGATTGAAGCGCAGGCTGCCAATGGAAATCCGCCGACCGAGGTCCGTGCGCACATAGCTTTCGATGGCATTGCGCGCCAGCCGCGGCACGAGCACAAATCCGGCCAGCGCGTACAGCAGCAGCGCCGCAGCCAGGCCCGCGAGCGCACGCCAGTGCGTCCGGATCCAGCGGCTCGATGACTCAAACGCCGAAGCGACCATATTGCAAAAAGCTCCAGGTCTCCTGCGCCACGCGCGCCGACAGCAGCATGCTCGTGTGCGTCACGGGCAGGCAAAGATGCGCCGTCGCACCCGGTAATCGGGTCTCCGAGACCGCCACCGTGCCATCATTGGGCTCATCGAATTTCACCACCAGCTGTCCGAGACTCAGCGCGTGGGTGCCGGCGATGATGCCGAGCTCACGCTCGCTCTGCCAGCGGAATTCGTGCGCAGTCAACAGTTCCTCGGCCACCACCTGACCCAGCAGCGTGCGTCCAAAGCGAAAACGGCCCAGCGCCTGCGCCGCCGCACACTTGACCGCCGGCGTACCCAGAAACACCACCCGCCCCGGGGCCGCAGGGCGGTGACGCTCAAGATATCGCAGGATGATCACGCCGCCCAGGCTGTGGCCGACCAGGTGCACGCGTTCAGCCTTGATCGTCGCCAGCTCGACGTCGAGCGCTGCCACGATCTCGGCCACCGACCCGGCGACGGAGGCATAACGGAACACCTGAAAGTGCCAGCCATGCTCGCGTTCCATGCGCAGCCGCAATAAGAAGCTCTCGTCACCCGGCATCCACAGGCCGTGGACATACGCAACCGCAACCGCGGCCGGAGGTCGGCCGGCCGCCGCGGCCATCATCCGGCCGGCGCGGGCTGCCGGACTCGGATGTGCAACTCCCGCAGCTGCTGCTCGCTGACTTCGGTCGGCGCCTCCGTCAGCGGACAGGCGGCGGTTTGTGTCTTGGGAAACGCGATCACATCGCGAATGTTTTCCGCCCCGCTCATCAGCATTGCCAGGCGGTCGAGGCCGAACGCAATGCCGCCGTGAGGCGGGCAGCCGAAGCGCAGGGCATCGAGCAGAAAGCCGAACTTCTGCCGCGCCTCCTCGGCGCCGATGCCGAGCAGGCCGAATACCGCCGATTGCATCTCCTGCTGGTGGATGCGCACCGAGCCGCCGCCGACCTCCGAGCCGTTGAGCACCAGGTCGTAGGCGCGCGCCAGCGCCGCGCCCGGATCGGCCGCGAGCGCCGCCGCATCGTCACTCTGAGCGGATGTGAACGGATGGTGCATGGCGACCCAGCGCCGCGCCTCCTCGTCCCACTCGAACATCGGAAAATCGATGACCCAGAGCGGCTGCCAGCCCTCGGCCACAAGTTTCAAATCCTGGCCGACTTTGAGCCGCAGTGCGCCGAGCGCATCGCTGACGACCTTGGCCGTGTCGGCGCCGAAGAAGATCAGATCATTGTCCTGCGCCTGCGTGCGTTGGAGAATGCCCGCCACCGCGGCGTCATCGAGAAATTTCACGATCGGCGATTGCAGCCCATCGCGACCGCGCGCGCGCTCGTTGACCTTGATGTACGCGAGGCCACGGGCGCCGTAGCGGGCGACGTACGCGGTGTAGTCATCGATTTCCTTGCGCGTGAGTGTCCCGCCCTGCGGCACGCGCAGTGCCGTGACCCGGCCTTTGGGGTTTTTTGCCGGCGCCGAAAATACCTTGAACTCGCAGTTCGCGACCAGATCGGCGATGTCGACGAGCTCGAGCGGCACGCGCAGATCCGGCTTGTCCGAGCCGTAGCGGCGCATCGCTTCCGCGTAGCTCATGCGCGGGAACGGCTGCGGCAGATGCAGTCCCAGCACCTCGAGAAACAGTGCCCGCACCAGCCCTTCCATAAGCAGCATGATTTCCCACTGCGACAGGAACGAGGTTTCGACATCGAGCTGCGTGAACTCGGGCTGCCGGTCAGCGCGCAGGTCCTCATCGCGGAAACAGCGCACGATCTGGTAGTAGCGATCGAACCCGGCCATCATCAGCAGCTGCTTGAAGAGCTGCGGCGATTGCGGCAGCGCAAAGAACTTGCCCGGATGCGTGCGGCTGGGCACCAGGTAGTCACGCGCGCCCTCGGGCGTCGCCTTGGTCAGCATCGGTGTCTCGATGTCGATGAAACCGTGCGCATCGAGATACTGGCGCATCGCGCGCGTGATGCGGTGGCGCAACCGCAGCCGCGAGCTCATGAGGTCGCGGCGCAGATCGAGGTAGCGATAGCGCAGCCGCATTTCCTCGTTGACCGTCTCATCGAGCTGGAATGGCAGCGGATCGCAACGGTTGAGCAGCTCGAGCTGCGCCGCGACGATCTCAACGCGACCGGAGGCCAGATTCGCATTCACGGTGCCCTCGGGCCGCGCGCGCACCGTGCCGGTGACGCGCACGACGTATTCGTTGCGCAGCTTTTCCGCGGTCACGAACAGCTCGCCCCGCTCCGGGTTGAACACGATCTGCACCAGGCCCTCTCGATCGCGCAGATCGACGAAAATCACCCCGCCGTGGTCGCGCCGGCGATGCACCCAGCCGGCGACGGAAACGGTCTGGCCGAGCAGCTGCTCGTTCACATCTCCACAGTAATGCGTGCGCATGGCGGGCCCGAGGTCTGAAGGTCGCGCATGTTAGAGGTAACCTTGGAAACTAGACAAGCTGGCATGAAACTTGGCTAAAACATCGCATTGCGTTACCGTCAACACGTTCAGAATGATCAGCTGCAGGGGACGCGAAATGTTCAGCCGAAATAACAGGCGCAGCAGCAATGCTGGCATCCGTATCCACATCGGCAACCCCTGGCATGCCGTCAGTGTCTGCGGCGGGGTCAACCGCTGCAATGCGGTGGCAGCCCTGGAAAAGCAGCGCTTTTTGGCGCGCGAGGCGCCGTTGACACCGCTGCGCGACTGCTCGAATGCGGCGGATTGCCGCTGCACGTTTCAGCACTTCGATGACCGTCGCAGCGGCCCGCGCCGCGCCACCGATGAGGGATTGCCCGAACGGCCGCTCGACCGGCAGGAGCGCCGGCGGGCGCCTGGGCGGCGCCTGACCGATCGGCGCTGAAGCCCGCTCGAGCGGCACTTCAAGCTGTCGGGGGTGCCGAACCGATGGCCGAATGCGCCGTTTCGGTGCCGGCCGACGATGGCGGCACCACGACGCCAAGCGTGACGATCATCTTCATCGCCGCATCCACGCTCATTTCGAGCTCGATGACCTGCGAGCGCGGCAGCATCATGATGAAACCCGAGGTCGGATTCGGCGTGGTCGGCACGAAGACGCACACCTGCGTCTGGCCGGTACGGGCGCTGATCGGCGGCACGTCGGCCGCGGTCTGAAAGCCGATGCTCCAGATGCCCTGCCGCGGGTACTCGAACAGCAATACTTTTTTGAAGGAATTGCCCGAGTTCGACAAAATCGTTTCGGAAAAACTCTTCACGCCGCCGTAGAGCGCGCGCACGAACGGAATACGATTGAGCAGATCTTCCCAGAAGCCCAGGAACGCGCGGCCGATGATGTTCGTCACCAGCACGCCGGTCAGCAACAGGATCACCAGCGCGAGCAGCGCACCCAGCCCCGGCAGCGACACCCCGAACATCGCCTCCGGCCGCAGCCGCACCGGCAGCAGCAACAGTGTGCGGTCCATGACCTCGATGATGAAGCGCAGCACCAGCACCGTCGCCAGCACTGGCAGCCAGACCAGCAGCCCCGCCACCAGGTAGCGGCGCAATATCCGCATCAAGACCGCGCGCGTCAACGGCGCCCTCGGCGCCCGGCGGACGCCTTCGCCGCCGGGCGTTTGACGGCGGCACGCTTGGGCGGCGGCCGTTTCGAACGGGGTGGCGACGCCGACTTCTTTGCGGTGGACTTCGATGTCCCGCCCTGCGCCTCCGCGCTCGGTTTCGAGGCGCCATCGCTCGCGGCCTTCGCCTCCGCCTTTGAATCGGCCTTTGCCTCCGATTTCGAATCGGCCTTCGCCTCCGGCACAGCCTCCTTCTTCGGCTCCTCTCTTTCCGAGCCGGCGATATTGCGCTTGCGCTCCTGATCGGATTTGAAATCGGTCTCGTACCAACCCGAGCCCTTGAGCCGGAACACCGGCGCAGAGATCAGTTTCTTGAAGGTGTTCTTGCCGCACGACGGGCATTTCCGCAGCGGCGCCTCCGTGATCTTCTGCATGACTTCGGCGTAGTAGCGGCAGCTGCTGCATTCGTATTCGTAGATCGGCATGGTTTGGCGACTTCTTGGATTGAAAGACTTGAAACCCTGGCAGACGATCATTATAGGCCGCGCGGCTCTGATTCAAGGCTCAGGCCTACTGCAAACAGGCTCAGGCATCCTCCAAGCTCGTGTACAGGGCCGCGAAGGCCTGCGCGCCCTGGGCCAGATTGGTACGCCAGTCGCCGGCGGCCGCATGATCGGCGCCGTCGGTTATATATTTGACGCAGGCGAACGGGACGCGATCGCGCCAGCACACCTTGGCAAAGGCATAGGCTTCCATGTCGAAGACCTCGCAGGGGAACGCGCCGCGCCCGGTCTCGAAGGAATCGCCGCTGCCACAGACCGCGTCCGGCAGCGCCGGGAAAACGACGGGGAATTCCAGCTGCGCCGGGACATCCTCGAACGGCGTGACTCCGGGATCGAAGCCCAGGGCGCTGACGTCCATGTCGCGCTGGACGAACCTGCGGCAGGCCACGAGCGCACCGGTCGCAAAGGTGCGGCTTCCGGCCGAGCCGAAGTTGATCACCAGCGGCAGTGCTCGGCCGGCGCAGCGATACTCGGCCAACTGCCGCGCGAGTGCGATCGCAGCGTTGACCTTGCCAATGCCGCTGTAGAGCACCGGCTGCCCCGCGCGCTCGAATACGCCCTGGGTTTCGCTTTCGAGCGCCGCGACGATCAGCCGCGCGGGAAACCGCTCCCGGCCAGCTTCAACCATACTGGATAACCGCGCGCAGCGGCCGGCCTTCGCAGCCGAACTCACCGCAGAGCTTCAGATCGATCAACGCACCCAGGCCCTCGACCGTGAAGCCCGCGCGATGGCACAGCTCGACAGCCGCGCGCATCGTACCGCCCGTGGCGAGGACATCGTCGATGACGATCAGCTTGCCGCTGCCGCGCTGCATCTCGAGCACGCCGGCGCCGTATTCCAGCAGGTACGCCGCCCCGACGACCGGTGGCGGCAGCTTGCCCTGCTTGCGGATGGCAACGAAGCCTTTGCCGCGCACGGCGGCAAGCCCGGCCGCCAGCACGAAGCCGCGCGATTCGATGCCGGCGACCGCATCGATCGCCGACCACTCGGCATCGCTATACAGTTGATCGAGCGCCGCGATGGTGGCGGCGAAATGCGTGCGGAGCAGCGGCATGATGTCGCGAAACAGGATGCCAGCGCGCGGAAAATCGGCCACATCGACGATGTGGGCTTTCAAATCGATGGTCGTCACGGCCTCGAGGCGAGCAGCGGCGCAAACTCCGGGTGCCGCTGAATGTACACCGCCACGAAGGGACATTGCGCAACGATTTTCTCGCCCTGGGCACGCAGGCGCTCGAGCACGCCGCGCACGAGCAGCTCTCCGAGGCCGCGGCCGCGCAGCGCCGCCGGCACCTCGGCATGCGTCAACCACACCGCATCGGCGGTACGGCGATAACTCACGAACGCCGTCGCCCCATCGAGCTGCAATTCAAACCGCTGCAAGGCCGCGTTGTCGCCGATGGCCGGCCCGCTGGCAGGTGTCACGTCGGGGTTGCCCGGCTCGCTCATGATGGAATGCCGGCGCGGGTCAGGCGCGCTTGGCGCGCGGCTCCGCGCTGACCTTGTCGAACGTGAGCTCGCCGTCGCGCACCGCGATGTTAATGCGATCGCCGGGCACGAATTGCCCTCTGAGGATCAGCTGCGCGAGCGGGTTCTCGATCTGCTGCTGGATCGCGCGCTTGAGCGGACGCGCGCCGTAGACCGGATCGAAGCCGGCCTCGCCGATGTGGTCGCGCGCGCGGTCGTCGAGCGCGAGCTCCATGTTGCGCTCGAGCAGCCGGCGACGCAGGTACGCCAGCTGAATCTGCACGATGGCGCGGATCTGCTCGGTGCCGAGCGGATGGAACACGACGATGTCATCAATGCGATTGATGAATTCCGGACGGAAGTGCTGCTGCACGATCTCCATGACGGCGTTCTTCATGCGCTGGTAGTTGCCCTCGCCCGCCAGCTCCTGGATGACCTGCGAGCCGAGGTTCGAGGTCATGATGATGACGGTGTTGCGGAAATCGACCGTTCGCCCCTGACCGTCGGTGAGGCGACCGTCGTCGAGCACCTGCAACAGAACGTTGAAGACGTCCTGGTGTGCCTTCTCCACTTCATCGAGCAGCAGGACCGCATAGGGCCGGCGCCGGATCGCCTCGGTGAGATAGCCGCCCTCTTCATAACCGACATAGCCCGGCGGCGCGCCGATCAGGCGCGCGACCGAATGCTTCTCCATGAACTCGGACATGTCGATGCGCACCATCGCCTCTTCGGTATCAAACAGGAATTCGGCCAGAGCCTTGCAAAGCTCGGTCTTGCCGACACCCGTTGGACCCAGGAACAAGAACGAGCCGTTCGGACGGCGCGGGTCCGCAAGTCCGGCGCGCGAGCGGCGAATCGCATTCGAGACGATGCGCACGGCCTCGTCCTGGCCGACCACGCGCTTCTCCAGCGCCGACTCCATGCGCAGCAGTTTTTCCTTCTCGCCTTCGAGCATCTTGGACACGGGAATACCGGTCCACTTCGAGACCACCTGCGCAATCTCCTCCTCGGTCACGCTGTTGCGCACCAGCTGCGGTGCCTTCTGTTCGCCGTTTTGCTCCATCTGGCTTTGCGACGCTTTCAGCTTCTTCTCGAGCTCCGGAATGCGCCCGTATTGCAACTCGGCCATGTGCGCCAGATCGCTGGCCCGGCGCGCGTTCTCGAGCTCGAGCCGCGCGCGCTCGAGCTCCTCTTTGATGTGCGTTGCGCCCTGCAGGGAGGCTTTTTCGGCCTTCCAGATTTCCTCGAGGTCGGCGTATTCTTTCTCCAGCCCGCGCAGCGTCTGCTGCAGGGTCGCGAGCCGCCGCCTGGACGCCTCGTCCTCCTCCTTCTTCAGCGCTTCCTGCTCGATCTTGAGCTGGATGATGCGGCGCTCGAGCCGGTCCAGCGCCTCGGGCTTGGAGTCGATCTCCATGCGGATACGCGCCGCCGCCTCGTCGATCAGATCGATGGCCTTGTCCGGCAGCTGCCGGTCGGCGATATAG
>JBIODE010000030.1:0-14652 GCA_044440325.1 Steroidobacterales bacterium | reverse complement strand
GCCCGCAGCAGGCCGATGATGTCGTACTGCTCGTCCTGCAGGGGCTCGGAGTCAAGCGGCAGAGGATCAATGAAGTCATGAGGAGCGAGTTGCCGGCTTTGCGCGAGCCGGGCAAATCCCGCTCGTTGTTCGTCGAGGAGCCCGCACCGTGACCGGCGCGGTACTGGTTCTCGCAGCGATAATCTATACTTGCGTTTAATACCGTTTCCGCGGCCGATGTCACCGACGCCGGCACCGAGGTTGTCCACTCATTTCATGTCGGCGGGGGCCAATGGATAAATGGAATCTCATCGTCGATGTGCCGCTCTGCGAGAACTGCAACAACTGCGTGCTCGCCGAAAAGGACGAACTGGTCGGCAACAGCTTCCCGGGCTACTCAGCGCCGCACGCCGCGCAGGGACGCGGCGTCATCGAGATCCAGCGACAGATACGCGGCCACGCGCCGATGGTCGATGTCGCCTACCTGCCGACCCTGTGCAATCACTGTGATAACGCGCCGTGCATGCAGGCCGCCGGCGATGACTCGATCCTCAAGCGCGAGGATGGCATCGTCATCATCGATCCGATCAAGGCCAAAGGTCGGCGCGATCTGGTAGACGCCTGCCCCTATGGCGCGATTGTCTGGAACGAGGCCGAGCAGCTGCCGCAGAACTGGTTCTTCGATGCGCACCTGCTCGATACCGGCTGGAAGGCGCCGCGCTGCGTCGGCGTCTGCCCCACCCGCGTGTTCGAGGCCGTCAAGATCAGCGATGAAGCCATGGCCGAGCGCGCACAGCGCGAACAGCTGCGCGTGCTGCATCCCGAATGGGGCACCAATCCACGCGTCTATTATCACGGGCTCGGTCGATACGACGAATGCTTCATTGGCGGCAGTGTGGTCGCCGACATCGAAGGCCAGACCGACTGTGTCGCCGGCGCCAACGTGACTCTATGGCGGGCGGGGTCACGCATCGCCGAGGCGATCACGGACACCTTCGGCGATTTCAAGTTCGATGCCCTGCCCGCCGCTAGCGGCGATTACGAGATCCGTGCCGAGCATCGTGATTTCGGCGCCGCGCGTGCGCATGCCGCACTCGGCAGCAGCGCCTATCTCGGCGAGCTGCGGCTCCGCTGAGTAAACGTGCTAAGTCCGGAACCCGATCTTTGCGTGTGTCCCGTCGCAGAACGGCTTTGTCCCGCTTCCGCCGCAACGACAGAGTCGGCCTGAATTTACTCGCGCGACCACGCGGCCTGTGCCGGAGATGATCTCTAGACTGCCGCGTACCTGCAATGGGCCATCGGGCTGGGGATCGATGGCCAACGCGCCGTCGCGCACCGGTAACATGTCGGTTTGTTCACTGGGTGGTTCACCGGTCGCACTAAACCCCACATCATGATGGGAACTGTCGCAGAAGGGTTTGTGCTTCGATGCCCCACATCGACACAGCGTGGCGCGGTACCCGAGGTCTTCGCCATCCAGCTGCAGTTGGCCGCGGAACGCGTACGGCCCGCCTTCGCGGATCGCCGCAAGATTGACGGGAGGTGCCGCTTCGTTCGCCCCGCCGTCCTTTCTCCGGTAACGGATTGCGCCCGAGGGGCAGACGTGCGCAATCTCCGCCAGCCGTTCCACATTCATCGTATCCGGGTGAATCCACGGACCCTGCACGTTGGCGAGAAACACGGTGGGCGCACCGGTGACACAGAAGCGCGCATGTATGCAGCGGGACGCTTCGAACATTAAGGTGAGTGCCTGACCCTCCACCGATTCGACGCCGTCGGCTAACGACGTCGGCTCGCTCGTGGGGGCGGCGCGTGTTGTGCTGGCAGCCTGGACTACGGCCACGGTGGCCGGCAGGGATAAGTCAAAGCGCCTCTCGGCGCGCTCCGCCAATTCCTTTAGCAGTCGCGCCGCTATGCCCGGCCGTGCGTCGCCGGTCGCCGCCAAGTCCGCGGCCGCAGCAGCAAGTTCGCCAAATCGTTCAATAAAGAATCGGCGGGCCGAAGGCCCGGCGGAAAGGGAGCTTGCATCGCGCAGTGCGGTGAACGACATGCCGGCGTGACAGGCAGGATTGGACGGTCCTGCCGGAAGTCGCGCGGCGTGTTCGCCCAGTGCGGCCATGGCCCTCATCAGGCCAACACCGAGGTCCATTGCCAGCGCCTTGTCCGGATGAGGCGCAGGTACCGAATAGGTGTACGCCACCAGCCGCAACATCAGGCCATAACAGGCATTGGCCAGATCGACCGTCGCGATGGCAGGTTCATGTTCGATCCAGACCCGCCCCTCCGGTCGTGGCGGTCGGCGCAGAACCGGATTCGTTGCGGCTGGCAGGCCCGGTTGAAATCCTGGATTTGACGCCTTCAGCGCGCCGTACTCGGCGCGGATGGCGGTAAACCGCTCGAAATGTGAATTGACGGAATGTTCCGGGGCACCTTCGCCCTGCCGCACAATCGAGTCGAAGGCCGCCAGCGCCGTCTTGAGGCACACCACCCGTTGCGCGCCAGCCAGATTCACCTCCGACGGCGACAGCTGCAACGCGGGATCACCGCAGAAGGCCGCCGATTCACCGATACGCTCGACCAGGGACCGCAGTGCTATGCCGAGGGCGGCGTAAAACTGACCCACCGCAGCGTAGTCGATGGCCGTCGGGGTTAGTCGCTTCCCAACCGTGCCACGCTCATACGGGCGCTCTGGCGAGAATCCGACACCATCGGGCTCCCCGGAATTGATGGGTCGCTCCAAATGGATGAAGTGCTGCAGGGACGCTTCATCAAACGGCGCCAGCCTGACAATCACTCCGGCGGGTAGATTGCCCGGATCGAGCGGAAAGTTGCCGCGACCGAAGCGTGGGGAGGCCGCCCAGCGCCGAGGTGATATTCCATACGGCAGTGAGATGACCCATCTCCTCAATGGCGACGGATATGATCTGCTTGCGCCACCGGGCTACGGCCTCCGCTTCCAGCGGGCTCAGGCCCTCCGCCACCCCATCCCTCAAGCTGAAAGCCGCATAGAGGTAGGTGCACATCAGGTTGTGTTCCAGCTCCGCGGCCTCATAGAGCGCGTTCAGCAGCTGCTCGCGGGAAACGTCATTCAGATCTACGTTCATAGCAGCGCGCTGACGCGTTCCGACAACGCATGGATTCCGCCGGAGACGTCGCACACGTATCCGTTCACGAAGAACCCTGGCGTTGCCCGCAAGTGACTGCGCACGGCTCCCTCCATTTGCTCACGCACCCGCTGCCGATAGATCTCATCATCGAGAGACGACTGGAACAGCGCCGTATCGAGTTCCAACTCCTCGGCGTAGCGCTGCAGCGATGCGCGATCGAGCCGCACCCCGTCGCGCATCAGGTGATCATGCATCTCCCAGAACTTTCCCTGCGCCGCTGCGGCCTCTGCGGCTTCGGCCGCCAACAGCGCATGCGGGTGCGCGCTCTCGATCAAGAAGTGGCGATAGACAAGCCGAACCTCGGCGGTGAAATGATTGAGCACCATGCGTACACCGGGCTCGGCCGCTCGGCACAGGGAGCACTCGAAATCGCCGTATTCGACGATCGTGACGCGCGGGTGCAGTGCACCACGCCCATGGTCCACGGGCATCACCGGTACAACCAGATCAGGCTGATGGCGCGTCATCGGACAGGACCTCCAGCTGAATCTTAACGCTCTGGATACGCCCTGTCCGCTGCGCCGAGCGCCGCCAACACCGGTGCGGTGTCCGGCCGCACACCACGCCACAGCAGGAACGACTCGGCGGCCTGTTCCACCAGCATTCCCAAGCCCGAATAGGCGCGGGCGGCGCCGCGTTCGCGCGCCCAGCCGACAAAACGGGTTTCGCCCTCGGCGTAGCCCATGTCATAGCAGATCGTCGCGGCGCCAATCGTATCTGCCGGCAGCGGCGGCAGCTCCGCCGTGAGGCTGGCGGCGGTGGCGTTGATTGATGAGGTCGAAAGCGCCGATAGGCAGACCGCTGAAGCCGGTGCCGCGCACGCGGCCCAAACTGGCAAATTCGCGTCCAAGCTGTTGCGCACGGCCGGCGGTCCGGTTGGCGACGATCAACTCCCGCGGCGATAGTTCCAGCAGCGGTCCCAACACTCCCCGTGCGGCGCCGCCGGCGCCGAGCAATAACAGCCGCCGGCCGCTGATCGGTACCTGCAGATTGATCGTCAGATCGCGCACCAGCCCGGTGCCGTCGGTGTTGTGTCCGAGCAGCGTGCCGTCAGCGAGCCGGGCAAGCGTGTTGACAGATCGGGCGCGCTGCGCTCGTTCGGTCAACTGGTCCGACAGCGCGAATGCAGCCTCCTTATGCGGCACGGTGACGTTGAGACCGCGGCCGCCATCGGCAAAAAAAGCACGTACGGCCTCGACGAATTGCTCCGGCGCCACGTCGAGCGCCTCATACAACAGTACCTGTCCGGTCTGCCGGGCGAACAACGCGTGTATCGCCGGCGAGCGGCTGTGTGCCACGGGATGGCCGACGACGGCATAGCGGTCAGGTGCAGTCACGATGGGGAGAGCTCATGCCTGCCGCGCTTCGCCGTTGGGTGCGACGAGCCAGGTCTGCGCGCTGCCGCCGCGCCGCTCGCCGTCCAGTGCCTGCGCGAGCTCCGGTAGCCAGACGCGCATGCGCTCGTCGAATTGATAGGGCGGGTGCGCGATCAGCAAGACAGAGCCGTTCAAGCCGACGCGCGAATCGCGCGGATAGACCCACAATTCCGAACAAAGCAGCGGGGCTGCGATTTTGGCGGCCGCGCGTGCCAGCGCGACACTGAGGGTGCGCTCGTCCTTGATCGGGTACCAAATGGCGATCACCGCATTGCCAAGTCGCGCGAGCGCGGCGCCGGCGGCGGATAGCGCCGCATCGAACTCAGCGCCGTCTTCGTAAGGCGGATCGATCAGCACGAGCGCGCGCCGCTCGCGCGGCGGCAGCTGCGCGTTCAGACCCTTGTAGCCATCGGCGCATTCGACGCGCATGCGCCGCATTCCGCCCAGCGCGCGCTCCAGTGCGCGGCATTCCGGCGGCAGTATTTCATAGCAGACACCGCGATCCTGTGGCCGCAGTGCTTGCGCGGCCAGCAGCGGCGAACCGGGATAGAGCGCGGCGCCCGCGACGCCCTCGACCTCGCGCAGAGCTATGACGCCGCGTAAATAGTCCTGCACTTCCTCCGCCTGAACGGCGCTTGCCTGCTGCAGCAAACGTACGATGCCGTGCCTGGCTTCCGCGCCGCGGTGCGTGTCCGCTGCGGAAAGGTCGTAGCGTCCGGCGCCCGCGTGGGTGTCGAGATAGAGAAAGCCCTTGTCTTTGCGTTGCAGCGCCCGCAACAGGGCGCGCAGCGTCACGTGCTTGTGCACATCGGCGAAGTTGCCGGCATGAAAGCTGTGACGGTATTTCACGGCGGGGGCCGGGCCGGCGCAGGCCCGTCAGGGGGCCCCAGCGGCGGCCTTTTTCTTGCTCGCCGGGCCCTTGCGGCGCACTGCTGGCGCTGCCTTAGCGCGCGCGATGGCGGCAGTTGGGGCGTTGGCGACTCTGGCCCCTGCGCCTACCTTGGCCACCTTGCCCATCCTGCCAACCTTGCCCACCTTCGCCCCTGCGGCCGGCTTGGTCGCCTTGGTCGCGGGGGCGACCCCGTCGGCCGCTGATTTTCTGGCAGCCTTATTCTCGGGTGGTCTGGCCGCCGCCGCGTTCGACGCCGCCGCAGCGGTGCCACCTGATTTGGCTGTCTTCTTGGGGGTGAAGCGGCCGCGACCGCGGCCGAAACGTACCGGTGCCGCCTCGAGCAGCGCACGGCATTCATCCAGGGTCAGGGATTTCGGATCGCGGCCTTTGGGAATGCGGGCGTTCTTGGCGCGATTCGTAATGTAAGGGCCATAGCGGCCATTGAGGACTTGGATGTCGTCGACGCCGAAGTCGTGGATCAGCCGATTGGCGTCGGCTTCCTGCTTGGCGCGGATGCACTCGGACGCGCGCTCGAGCGTGATCGTGTACGGGTCATCATCGCCCTTGAGCGAGACGTACTTCGAACCATATTTGACGTAGGGCCCGAAGCGGCCGACGTTCGCCACGATCGATTCGCCGGTGTCGGTCGTACCAAGTGTGCGCGGCAGCTTGAACAGCTCGAGCGCTTCGGCGAGCGAGATTGCATCCATCTTCTGTCCGGGCCGCAGGCCTGCGAAGCGGGGCTTTTCCTCGTC
The DNA here is from genome assembly GCA_044440325.1 of Steroidobacterales bacterium. Classification (GTDB taxonomy): domain Bacteria; phylum Pseudomonadota; class Gammaproteobacteria; order Steroidobacterales; family Steroidobacteraceae; genus FEN-1191. Next base: position 8,483 of record JBIODE010000030.1, on the reverse strand, counting down.
ATCCTTGGTGCCAATTTGCACGAAGGGTCCAAAGCGGCCCATGCGCACCGTCATCGGCTTGCCGCTGACGGGATCGCGGCCCAGCTCGCGTGCCTGCGCAACCTGCTCGCGCGAGACGTTCTTCTCGATCGCGTTGACCTGACGGATGAAGGGCTTCCAGAATTTCGTCAGCGGCGTGGTCCATGGTTCCTCGCCCCGCGACACCGCATCGAGCTCGTCCTCCATCGCGGCGGTAAAGCCGTATTCGACATAGCGGTGAAAATGCTCGGTCAGGAATCGACCGACAATCTTGCCGATATCCGTGGCCGTGAAGCGCCGGTTGTCGATCTCGACATATTCGCGGTCGCGCAAAGTCGAGATGATACTCGCGTAGGTCGACGGTCGGCCGATGCCGTATTCCTCGAGCGCTTTGACCAGCGATGCCTCGGTGTAGCGCGGCGGCGGCTCGGTGAAGTGCTGCTGTGGATGTACCGTCAGCAGCTTGACCACATCGCCTTCCTTCATCGCCGGCAGTATGCGGTCGGAATCGTCTTCAGTCGCATCATCGCGACCCTCCTGATACACGGCAATGTAGCCCGGCTTCAGCAGCGTCGAACCGTTGGCCCGCAGTACATGGCGCTGCGGACCGTCGCTGCCCGCGAGCATGTCGATCGCCACTGTGTCGAATAGCGCATGGCTCATCTGGCAGGCGACCGCCCTTTTCCAGATCAGCGCATACAGCTTGTATTGATCGGCGTCGAGCTTACCGTCGATGTCTGCCGGGACGATGGCTGCGGAGGTCGGACGTATCGCTTCATGTGCCTCCTGCGCATTCTTCGATTTCGTCTTGTAGACGCGCGGCTCTTCAGCCAGTGCATCCTTGCCATAGAGGCGGGCAATGACCGTGCGGATCTCGGTGACCGCTTCCGCCGCGAGCGAAACCGAATCGGTACGCATATAGGTGATCAGGCCGACGCTGCCCTCGCCGACATCCACGCCTTCGTAGAGCTGCTGCGCCAGGCGCATTGTGCGCTGCGCGGAGTAGCCGAGCTTGCGGGAAGCCTCCTGCTGCAGGGTCGAGGTCGTGAAGGGAGGCGCCGGGTTGCGGCGGCGCTGCTTGCGATCGACACCGGCGACGTGCAATTGGCGCCCGGGGCCGGCGGCCGACAGCAGCGCATTTTCAGCCGCGCGCGCCGTGTGCTCGTCGGTGAAGGAAAATTGTTCAACCTTGTGACCGGCGAATTCGACCAGCTTGAGCGGAAAGGCCTGGGTCGAATGCTCGCCCTCGGCGTCGATGCTCCAGTATTCCTGCGGCTTGAAGGCTTCGATCTCCTGTTCACGCTCGCAGATCATGCGCAGCGCCGGGCTTTGCACGCGGCCGGCGGACAGACCGCGCCTGACCTTCTTCCACAGCAGCGGCGAGAGATTGAAACCGACCAGGTAATCGAGCGCGCGCCGTGCCTGCTGCGCATTGACCAGATCGAGCGACAGCTCACGCGGCGCCGCCACCGCCTCGCGGATCGCGTTCTTGGTGATCTCATGAAATACGACGCGATGGACGTGCTTGGATTTGAGCTCGCCGCGCTCGCGCAGGATTTCATGCAGGTGCCAGGCAATAGCCTCGCCTTCGCGATCCGGATCGGTTGCGAGATAAAGCGACTTCGCTTTCTTCAGCGCCTTGCCGATCGCCTCGACGTGCCGCTCATTGCGCTCGATCAGTCGATAGTGCATCTCGAAGCCGTGCTCCGGGTCGACCGCGCCTTCCTTCGGGATGAGATCGCGCACGTGGCCATAAGAGGCCAGCACTTCGAAGTCCTTGCCGAGATATTTTTTGATCGTACGCGCCTTGGCGGGCGACTCTACGATGACGAGATTTTCAGCCATAAACGAAAAACCGCGGACTCAAGCCGCGGTAGTGAGCCGGGAGCGTGTGTGATCCATTTCAATGCGGTGCATAGCGCGGGGAATCGAATACCAAATCCTCCATCTGCGCGCAGGCGAGCTCCTGACCGGGCTGGCTCGAGAGCACCATCAGCACGACCCATTTGACCTGCTCGAGGTCGAGCTCCTCCGCCTCGAGCGCCAGCAGACGGTCGATCACGATCTCACGTTGAGCGGCAGAGAGAATGCCGCCGTGCTCGAGGGAGCACAGCAAGCCGCGACAGGCAGGGCTCAGCCGCGCGAGCTCTTCGGGCGCATACACTCGGAACGCCCGGCCGTCGCCGTTGAAACTCGGGCGCTCGCGCTCCTCGGCGAGATCCGCCAGCCAATCCAGCGCGCGTTCGACATCGGCCTCGCCGAAGCCTGCGCTCTCGAGGTCGCGCGCAAGGACTTCACGCTCCGGGCTCGCCTGCAGCTCTTCGAGCATGTAGCGGTCGAAGACGTAAATTAGAATGTCAAATACGCTGCTATCCATCATTTGTCGATTTGTCATTTCGTGTCACTTGAAGCGTATGTAACGCCCGCCCGATTGCGGTCCGACGCGCCCCTCGAGCTCGAGGATCAAGAGCATGGACGCCACGGATTGGCTCGGAAGACCGGTTCGCGCCACCAGAATGTCGATGCTGACAGGCTCTACACTCAAGGCATCTAACAGGATTTCGTACTCCTTGTCCAACGCGGCGGCCGGGGCAGGTGCGCCGACCGCGGGTTCAGGAATGCCAGTAACTCTTTGTTTTTGAAAGTTAATATTCAGCTCCGACAGAACGTCATCGGCGCTCTCCACGAGTTTGGCGCCCTGTCGGATTAACTGATGGCAGCCGCGCGCGAGCGGATTGTGAATCGATCCGGGGATCGCAAAGACTTCGCGCCCTTGCTCACCGGCGAGGCGGGCAGTGATCAGCGAACCGCTGTGGCGCGCCGCTTCAACCACCAGTGTGCCGAGGCTCAGACCGCTGATGATCCGGTTGCGACGCGGGAAATTCTCCCTGCGCGGCGCGGTGCCCGGCGGAAATTCGGACACCAGCGCGCCGCGCGCCGCGATGCGTTGCGCCAGTGTGGCGTGCTCGGCCGGATAGATTGTGTCGAGGCCGCAGCCAAGCACGGCAACAGTGCGGCCCTGCGCCGCCAGCGCGCCCGTGTGGCTCGCGGCGTCAATGCCGAGCGCCAAACCACTGGTGATCGTGAGGCCCGCGCGCGCGAAGAAGGCGGCAAACTCGGTGGCTGTTTGCCGGCCGGACGCGCTTGGATTGCGGCTGCCGACCATCGCGAGCTGCGCCGACAGCAGCGCGGCCGCATCGCCCTGTACGTACAGCAAGGCGGGCGCGCCGAGGGTATTGGCCAGCTGCGGCGGATAGTCCGCTTCGGTGCAGTCGATCAATCGCGCGCCGGCGCGCTCGAGCCAGCGGCGGTCGGCATCGATCTGCGCCGCTTGCGGTGCGCGCAGCCAGGCCTGGGTGGCGTCGTCCAGCCCCAACGGCGCAAACGCGGCCGCGCGCGCACTCACCAGCGCGGCGGGTGTGCCGAGTTGGGCCAAGGCGCCGCGCAGCTGCTCGGCCGTGAGCTTCGGTGCGCGTGCCAGCCAGAGCTTGGCCTCCAAGGCGTCCATCGCGGCAGCATAAGGCAACCCGCGGGCGCCGCGGCCCGCCCTTTGTGTCGTCAGCGCGAAAAATTAGGGTGTGCGGACGTGGTCGCCGACGTGAATTGGACTGGTCTCGTTCATGATCAGCGCATAGCTCATGCGCTCGCTGGTCTTGAAGACGAGCAACGTGCCGGCGCTTTCGGTGGGCAGAGTTTGCTGCCGCAGACTCCACCCACAGGAGCTGGCGCCGTCGATGCGCGCGCATCGATCCGGCTCAGTCCTGGGTGCTTCATCGACCGTGAGTATGTGGCCCCGCTCGAGGCCATCGCGGGTGCCGAGGTTCAGCGCGATAACATCATATTGGCCGGCGACCAGCACATTGTTGACCACGGCGATGACGCGCCCGTCCACCTTGCCAGCTGGTGCATGCGGCACGAAGTCTTGCGATTGCGCGGTGTCCGCGGCGATCAGCACATCGCCGCGAAGCGTCTCGCGCGCCGAGTCCGTCAGCATGACTTTGGCGGTATTCCCGGGCCGGGTCACCTCCGCGGTGCCGGTATAGATGCTCACATAACCCAAAGTGTCGCCACTTTGGGGATCCCGCAGCGGCGAGTCGACGTGCATTACGCTGTAGCGTGCGCCGGCCTCGGCATCGAGCTTCTTCACATATAGCTCATAGCCTGAACCGGCAATGATGTGATCGTCGCGCAGCGCCATTACGTAGGGGGCGTGCTTGACCTCGTCCTTGCTCAGAACTCCCGGGCGCGACAAAAACGAGGCAATCAACGAATACGGGAGCGTTGCAATCGGCCCTTCCAGCGGCGCGCTGCGCAGCAGCGGGTGCAGATGCGTCGCCGTGCCTTCGCCGCGCACGATCTGCAGCTGCGTGCGTCCGTCCGAGCCGTTTGCCAGGCGCACGGTATCGCCCGGATAGATGCGGTGAGGGTTGCCGATCTGCGGATTGACGTACCAGATCTCGGGCCACAGCCACGGGCTGCGCAGGAACATGTTGGCGATGGCCCAGAGCGTATCACCGCGCTTGACCGTATAACTTTTGGGCGAGGTCGGACTCACGACGTTCGTGGCGTCGCTGATGACCGTGGTCGTATCGCCGGGCTCCTCGCCGACCGCTTCGGTGACCGTCTGTGGTGCCGCCGCGGTCGAGGTGTCGACCTCGGTCGCGGGCGCCGCTACCGCCGCCGGCGCTGCGTGCTGGCCGTGGGTAAAGGACGAGCACGCGCACAGGGGCAGCGCGGCGGCCAATCCGGCGCGGAGGAGCACCGCCCGGCAACGGTTAACTAATTGATTTTCGAACATCCCTGACTCCTCATGGGATCGGGTAGGGCTGGCAGCTCAAGCTGTTATAAACTTAATAAGGGCAAAACGCCCACGGTTACTTGCCGACTTTGTGCACTGGTTCACGTGCCCGGTATTCAGGCTCGCCGCAGCTTGAAATCATGGCACATATGCGGAGAGAGAGTCGATGGCCTTGCTGTCCATATTGGAGTTCCCCGATCCGCGCCTGCGAACACGCGCCGCGACGGTCGAAGTCTTCGACCCGGCCCTGTCCCGCCTGATCGCCGATATGCTCGAGACGATGTATGCAGCGCCGGGCATCGGCCTGGCGGCCACGCAGGTCAACGTCCATCGCCGTCTGATCGTCATGGACGTCAGCAGCGAGAAAAATGAGCCGCTCGTGTTCATCAATCCGACCATTCTCAGCCGGGACGGGACCGAAGTCACGGAAGAGGGATGCCTGTCGGTGCCAACCGTATTCGAAGAAGTGCAGCGCGCCGCGCGCGTGCGCGTGCGCGCGCAGGATACCGCCGGCTCGATCTTCGAGCGCGATCTCGAGGGAATGCAGGCCGTGTGCCTGCAGCACGAGATCGATCATCTGGATGGCAAGCTGTTCGTCGACTATCTCTCCACCCTCAAACGCGAGCGCATCCGCCGCAAGCTCGAGAAGGATCGACGCGAGCGCGGCATGCCGCCAAGATCCACGCCTCGTGCGGCCGCGCGCGTAATCTGACGCTGACGGCGGCGTGCACATTGCATTTGCCGGCACGCCGGAATTCGCCCTGCCGGCGCTGCGTGCGCTCGCCGGCTCCGAGCACCGCCTCGTTGGCGTACTGACTCAGCCCGATCGTCCCGCCGGCCGCGGCCGCAAGCTCCATGCCAGCCCGGTCAAGCAATTCGCGCAGGCGCTGAATCTGCCGATCGCGCAGCCCGCGCGCCTCAGGAGTGAGGAGGAGCGAGCGCAGCTACTCTCCTGGCGGCCAGAGCTGCTGGTGGTGGTCGCGTACGGGCTGATCCTGCCGCCCGCGGTGCTGGCGCTGCCGCGTTTCGGATGCCTCAATATCCACGCTTCGCTGCTGCCGCGCTGGCGCGGTGCCGCGCCGATCCAACGCGCTATTCTCGCCGGCGACGACACCAGTGGCGTGACCATCATGCAAATGGACGCGGGTCTCGATACCGGACCGATACTGCGGCAGCAGACGTTGCCGGTTGCCGCCGACGCCACGGCCGGGAACCTGCACGACAGTCTGGCTGCGCTCGGCGCGCAGTTGCTGCTGGAGGTGATCGGAGAGCTCGCAGACGGCCGCGCGCGGGGGCTGCCGCAGGCCGAAAGCGGCGCGACCTACGCCGCGAAAGTCGACAAGGCGGAAGCGCAGATCGACTGGCAGGCATCGGCGGCGGCAATCGATCGCAAGGTGCGCGCATTCAACCCGTGGCCGATAGCGGAGACGCGGCTGCGGCCGGTGACCGGCCTGCAGGCCGTGCAGGTGCGCATTTGGAGCGCGCGGCCATGCACCGTCGGCGCCAGCGGCGCAGGCGATGCGCTGCCGGGAACGGTACTGCGGCTCGAGCAGGGCGCACTGATCATTGCCTGCGGCGACGGTGCACTGGCGGTGCGCAGTCTGCAGCTCGCCGGCCGGCGCGTGGTCACGGCGGCCGAGTTCGCCCAGGCGCATGCGCTCGCAGGGTTGCGCTTCGGTTGACCGCGAAACGGCAGTCGCGCCCTGAGCGTCCGACGGTGAGCGCCGCCGCGGCGGTGCTGGCCGATTCGGCCCGCGCGATCAGTGCGGTGGTCGACGATGGCCGTTCGGCCGAAGATGCGCTCGCACCGTTCGTCCAGACGCCGCAGCGGGCGGCGGTAAGCGCCGTCACTTTCGGCAGCCTGCGCTGGTACTTGCGCCTGCAGCCGCTTCTGCCGGTATTGCTCGCGGTCCCCCCGAGCGCGGCAGTGCGTTCACTGCTGATCGCAGCGCTGCATCAACTCGAATACTCGCGCAATCCGATCGAGGCCACGGTGTCGACCGCGGTCGATGCTGCGCGCGCGTTGGGTGCGCCCCGCGCTGCGGGCCTCGTCAACGCGGTGCTGCGGCGCTTTTTGCGCGAACGTGACAGCCTGCTCAGCGCGCTCGAGCGCGATCCGGCGCAACGCTACGCGCATCCGCGCTGGCTTATTGATGCGCTCAGGCACGACTGGCCGCGAGACTGGGAGCGGATTGTCGCAGCCAATAATCTTCGGGCGCCGATGAGCCTGCGGGTCGATGTGTCGCGGATCGGCGTGGCCGACTACCTAAACGCGCTCGCGCAGGTCGGTATCGGCGCCGAGGCACTCGCGTGGCCGCCGCACGCCATCGCTCTGGCCAGCCCGGTGAGCGTCGCGCGTCTGCCGGGTTTTGACCGCGGATGGGTGTCGGTGCAGGATGCCGGCGCACAGCTTGCGGCCGGGTTGCTGGCGCCGCAAGCCGGCGAGCGCGTGCTCGACGCCTGCGCTGCACCGGGTGGAAAGAGCGGGGCATTGCTCGAGGCGGCGGTCGATCTGGATTTAGTAGCCGTCGATATCAATGCCGAGCGCGTCGGGTTGATCGATGCGAATCTGCGGCGTCTGCGGCGGCAAGCTCGCCTGGTGCGCGCCGATCTGCGCAGCGACACGAGCTGGTGGGACGGGCGTCCGTTCGAGCGCATCCTGCTCGACGCACCCTGCTCATCGACCGGTGTCATTCGTCGCCACCCCGACATCAAACTGCTGCGCCGTGCCGGCGACGTGCAGGCTCTGGCGCAATCCCAGCAATTATTGCTGCGCCGCTGCTGGACGCTGCTGGCGGGCGGCGGACGACTGCTGTATTGCACTTGCTCGGTATTGCGCGCCGAAAACGAGGCGGTCATCGAACTGTTTCTGGCGAATGAGGCCTCGGCACGCGAGGCGCCCTTGCCGCCGGGGCTCGGGCCGCCACCGGAGCTATTGCGGCGCAACGTCGGCTGGCAGCTGCTTCCAGGCGGTGAGGCAGGCACCGATGGCTTCTATTATGCTTGTCTGCAGCGAACCTAAAGATTACACCGTTCGCTCCAGCGTTGGCTCAATCCGTGTATAGAACGATCACATCAAGGCTCTGCTTCGGTTTGGCGCTGCTCGCGGCCGCGATTTCTACGCCGGCGGCGGCGGGCTCGCTCGAGGGCGACTTCGAGGTTCGCTCCGCGTACCTGGTCTACGACCACGGCGTCGTGCAGCTCAACGCCCACGTGCAATATCCGCTCAATGACCGCATTCGTACGGCGTTGCTCGATGGCGTCACGCTCGCCTTCGATCTCGATGTCACCATCAGCCGTCGCCGCCGACTGTGGGTCAACGCCGGCATTCTCGATATGAATCTGCGCCGCGAGCTGAGTTTCCACGCCGTCACTAATCGTTATGTGCTGCGCGGTCCGGACGGCAGCGAGCAGGAGAGCTTCGCGACCGTCGAGGCGGCGCTCGAGCGGCTCGGCCGCGTCGAGGACCTGCCTATTCTGGACGAATCGCAGCTCACTGGCCCTGGGCCGTGGCAGGTAGGCGTGCGCGCCGACGTCCGGCGCGGGCAACTTCCGGGCGCGCTGCGCGCGCTGCTGTTCTGGAGCGACGACTGGAACCGCAGCAGTGACTGGTATTCGTGGACACTGACGCGCTAAAACGCGCCGCCGTGCGCGCGCTGACCGCCCT
>JBIODE010000029.1:0-14751 GCA_044440325.1 Steroidobacterales bacterium | reverse complement strand
CGTCCAGCTCGCCCGCCGGCGGCCGTTCAAGCGCGATTGCCGCGGAATTGCCGCGCGTGCGCGCCAGCGCGGCAATCGCGCTGGCGCAGGCGCGACGCCAGCCGCGCCGGCCGTGCTGTCGCTGCGAGCCCAGACCGACCAGCAGCAAGCGCTGCGCCCGCAGACCGCTGATCTCGGGCAGCAGCAGCACCTCGCCCGCGCGTCCGGAGAAATCGCCGCGCGCGAGCAGTGCGCGCAGGCGGCCGCGCAGGCGGCGGTCGACGGCGCGGCCCTGGGCGCCGAGCTCGCCACGTTCGAAGACGCCAATGACCAGGCAATCACAACGCTGGTCGTTTACGCTGCCGCTGAAAGCCTGAAACCGCATTTTTTGATCCTTTATGCTGCGCCCGCCGCCTTATGCTGCACCCGGCCGCGTGCCGCGGGGGGCGCGCGCACCCCGACGTCAACGATTGTGACGGTCGGCGGCACTCGTATAAGTTTAGCCGAAGCGACCGCCGCGCGAGGGCCAGTTGCGTATTCTGCAGCGCTATTTTCTGAGGGAAATGACGGTTAATTTCGTCGGCGTGACCGTCGTGCTGTTCGCCATTCTGTTCGTATATCAGGTCGGCGCGGTACTGGCGCGGGCCGCCCAGCTGCAATATCCGCGCGCGGTCGTGCTGGAGTTGATGGGGCTCGGCGCCATGCAGAATGTCGCGCTGCTGCTGCCCATCGGGTTACTGCTGGGCATCGTGCTCGCGCTCGGGCGCCTGCACCACGACAGCGAAATGGCGGCCGCGCAGGCCTGCGGCATCGGCGCCGGGCGCCTCTACGTGGCTGTCTGGGCGCTGGCGCTGCCGGTCGTGGGATTGATCGTCTGGCTCAATTTCGATCTCGGGCCGCGGGCCGCGGCGCAGGAGGCGGCCCTGCGCACCGAGGCGCTGCGCGAAGGCGTTACCGCGCCGCTCGAACCGGGAAAATTCCGCACCTTCAGCGGCGGGGCCACCGTGGTCTATGCGCGTGCCACTGATCGCGCGGGGGAGCTGCTGGATGTCTTCATCAAGCGCAGTCGTGGCGCAGAGGTCGAAACGACGGTTGCGCGGCGGGCGCGCTACGCGCTGGCGGGCGACGGCGAAACCGAGCTCATCATTTTGCTCGACGGCGAGCGCATGGAAGGCGTTCCCGGAACGAATCGCTATCGCATCATGCGTTTCGAGCAGGAAATCATTCCCGTGAGGACACCGCAGGATGCCAGGCGTGGGCCGACCTTGAGCGAGATGCGCACGGCGCAGCTGCTGGGCAGTACGAATCTGCGCCAGCGCGCCGAGCTGCACTGGCGCATGGGACTGCCGATCATGGCCCTGGTGCTGACGGCAGTCGCGGTGCCGCTCGGCCGCTTGCGACCGCGACAAGGCCGTTACGCGCATGTCTGGCAAGTGGTGCTCGTATATGCGTTGTACGCAAATCTGGCCACGGCGGCGCGCGCATGGCTCGAGCGCGGCAAGATTCCGCCGGCTCTGGGGTTGTGGTGGGTGCATGCGATCTTTCTGTTGTTCGCACTGCTGGCGATGTATTGGCCGCGCTGGCGGCATGCGACGGCCGCGCGCCGCGCACGCGCGGCGCGCCCATCGGTCGCGCGTCGGGCCTCGCCGTGACGCTGCTCGATCGTTATATCGCGCGCACGCTGCTCGGCGCCATCGCGCTCGTGATGGCGGTGCTGCTGACCCTCGGTCTGCTGTTCCTCTTCATCGGCGAACAGGGCGACATCGGTGGGCGCTACGGTGCCTGGGACGCGCTAGTGTATGCGGCCATGAGCCTGCCGCAATTTGCGCTCGATGCGTTTCCGGCCGGCGCGCTGATCGGCGCCCTGCTCGGCGTCGGCGCGCTCGCACGCAGTAATGAGCTCACGGTGATGCGCGCGGCCGGCATGTCCAAGCTGCGCATGTCGGCGGCGGTGCTGATGAGCGCCGCCGTGCTGGTCGCAATTCAACTGGCCGTGGGTGAATATCTGGCGCCGCCGCTCGGGCAGCTTGCCGACCGGCAGAAGGCCTCTGCACGCAATGAGAACGTCAGTTTCGCCGGCGGCGGCGCCTGGATCCGCGACGGCAACACGGTAATGAACGTGCAGCAGCGTTCGGGTACCCAGCAATTCGGCGGCATGTTGATCTTTCAGTTTACGGCCGACAACCGCATAGCGGCGGTCGGCCGCGCCGAACGCGCCACCGCAACCGGCACGCGCACCTGGGTATTGTCGAATTACAGTGAGTCGCGCTTTACCGGCGATCAGGTGCGCAGCGAGCGCACCTCACGGCATGAGCTCAAGTCCAGCGCCAGTGCCGATTTTCTGCGCCTGGCCTCGACCGACAAGACCGAGCTCGCGTTCACCACGCTTTATGATGTCATCGGGTATTTGCGCGCCAATGGCCTGGAGGCGCGCGAGTACGAGTTCGAGTTCTGGTCGCGCATCGCGCGCACCGCCGGCCTCGTCGCGGCGTTGCTGTTCGCGTTGCCGTTCGGTTTCGGCTCGATGCGCGCCGCCGGCGCTGGGGCCCGCACGACCTTGGGGCTCGGCATCGGTCTGGTGTATTTCTTTCTGCAACGGCTGGTCGAGAGCGGCACACTGGTGTTCAATCTCAGTCCGCTGCTGTCGGCTTGGCTACCGACCGCGCTGCTGACGATCGCGGCTGCGGCCGTCATGCTGCGCACGCGCTAGCGATCTTGTTGGGGGGGGCTTCCCTAGGCCTGCGCGGCTCTGTACGCTTCCGACCGGTCGCCATCCACAAACAGAAGGAGAACACCCATTAGCGGCCCACCTCAGTCGTTGCTCGCGCGCCTGCTGCACCGTAGCGCCAAGATCGATCCGAAGGAAATGCCGGCCGTCATCGCCGCGTTCGCGCTGATTTTCTGCGTCATGTGCGGCTATTTCGCGGTGCGCTCGGTGCGCGAAACCGCCAGCACCATTCTCGGCAACGATCGCGTCACGAGCCTGTTCTGGTACACCTGGATCGCCTCGCTGGCCATCGTGCCCGCCTATGGCTGGGTGGTCGCGCGCTTCCGCCGCGCGAAATTCCTGCCGGTCGTTTACAGCCTGGTGGCACTTGCCCTGGCCCTGATCGGCTTCGCGCTGCAACGCGACCCCAAGAACACCTTCGTCATGGAGTTCTTCTTCGTGATGATCAGCGTGCTGAATCTGTTCATGATCTCGGTGTTCTGGGGTTTTCTGCTGGAAATCTTCGATAAGGAGCAGACCAAACGGCTGTTCGGCGCCATTGCGGCGGGCGGCTCGGCCGGAGCGCTACTGGGCCCGACGCTTACGGCCCTGCTGGCAAAGCAGATCGGCAATCACGGCGTGCTCTACATGGGCGCCGCGCTGTTCGTGCTCGCGGTGGTCTGTCAGCGCATTCTGCTGCGCGTGTGGCACGCCGCGCCCGCGACCCATGCAGTCGCGGTGGGCCATGATCAACCCGTGGGCGGCAACCCGTTGGTCGACGGCGTGCGGCTGCTGTTTACCTCACCCTATCTGCTAGGCATCGGTGTATTCGTGATCCTGCTGGCCTCGATCAACACCTTTCTATACTTCGAGCAGCTGCGCATCGTGCACGATACCTTCGCCAGTCCGGCGCAGCGTACGCAGGTGTTCGGCACGATCGACGCGGTGGTGCAGGGCTTGACGCTGGGGTTGCAGCTGTTTGTGACCGGACGCATTGCCTCGCGGCTCGGCGTCGTGGCGCTGGTGACCATCATTCCAATTGCAATGGTTTTCGGCTACCTCGCACTGGCCCTGTTCAGCACCTTCGGCATGCTCGTGACCGTGATCATCGCGCGACGCGTGGGCGAATATGCCTTCGTGCGACCCGGCCGCGAAATGCTGTTCAGCGCCGTCAAGAACCAAGACCGCTACCGCGTCAAGCATGTCATCGATGTGCCCGTCTACCGCGGCGGCGATGTACTTTCGAGCCAGTTGCAGAACAGGCTGGGTTCGGCGGGCTGGTCGCCGTCCACGATTCTGGTTTTCGGCGCAGGCATTGCAGCGCTGTGGGCGCTCAACGGCTGGTGGCTGGGTCGGCGTCGCGAGCTGGGACCTGTGGCCGAACAGCCAGCCGCCCAAGTCGGCGGTTGAGGAGGGCCGGCGGCTGCGGTGCTCAGCTGCCGAGCTGCTGCTCGAGCTCCGGCAATATTGCAAACAGGTCGCCGACGAGGCCGATGTCCGCGACCTCAAAGATCGGCGCCTGCGCGTCCTTGTTGATGGCCACGATCGTGCGTGCGTCCTTGATGCCGGTCAGATGCTGGATGGCGCCGGAGATGCCGAGCGCCATGTACAGATCGGGGGCGATGATCTTGCCGGTTTGACCGACTTGCAGGTCATTCGGCGCGTAGCCCGCATCGACCGCGGCGCGCGAGGCACCCACCGCCGCGCCGAGCCGGTCGGCCAGCCGGTACAGCAACTTGAAATTCTCGGCACTGCCGAATGCGCGTCCGCCCGAGATCACGCGCCGCGCCGACTGCAGGTCGGGCCGCTCGCTATGGGCCGCCGAGCGTGCAATGAACCGCGTATGTGTCGGCAACGCCACCGTGACACTGCGTGCTTCGATCATTGCGTTGCCATCGCCGGGCGCCGCGGCGAAGGAGGCGGTGCGCACGGTGGCGATCAGCACCCGGTCGGGCGGAGCTTCAACGGTCAGCACGGCGTTGGCCGCGTAGATCGGTCGGCGAAAACGGTGGGCGCCCTCGACCGCCATCAGGTCGCTGATCTGGCCGACTCCGAGCAAAGCGGCCACCCGCGGCATCAGGTCCTTGCCGAAGGTAGTGGAGGGTGCCAACACATGGGTGTACTCGGGCGCCAGCGCGGCAATCTGCGGCGCCTGTACGGCCGCGAGTGCCACCGCGTTGGCGGCGTCTTCAACCTTCCAGACGCGGCGCACCTGTGCGAGCCGGGCGGCCTGCGCGGCCACCGGGTGCGCCTCGGCCGCCAGTACCGCGATGTCGATTTGTGCCTCCGGCATCAGCGCCGCGCAGGTCACACACTTGGCCGTGCTCGGATTGAGCAGGCCGTCGGCGTGTTCGGCGATGATCAATATCTTCGCCACTACGTTACCCCCTTCACCTTTAAAGAACGCTTACAGGACGCCGCGCAGCTTGAGCGCCGCCACGAGCTCGGACACGTCTTTCACGCGCACGCCCGGGGGACGGGCCGGCGGCGGCTCGACCCTGACATTTTTGAATGCGGCGGCGGTGGCGACGCCGAGCGTCGCGATCGATCGCAGCTCCAAAAGCTTTTTCTTGGCCTTGATGATATCGGGCAGCTTGACGTAACGCGGCTCGTTGAGGCGCAGATCGGTCGTCACCACCGCGGGCAGCTCGACTTCAATGATTTCGGTGCCGGCATCGACTTCGCGCGTCACGCGCGCGACGGTGCCGTCGATCTCGAGCTTGGAGGCGAAAGTCGCCTGCGGCCGATTCCAGAGCGCCGCGAGCATCTGGCCGGTCTGACCGTTGTCATCGTCGATGGCCTGCTTGCCCATGATGACGAGCATCGGCTGTTCGGATTCGACGAGTTTGTGGAGAATGCGTGCGACCGTGAGCGGCTCGAGCGCAAGGTCTGATTGCACGAGGATCGCGCGGTCGGCGCCCATCGCAAGGCCCGTGCGTAGCTGCGTCTGCGCATCCGCCGTGCCGATGCTCGCGAGCACGACTTCGTCTGCGAGACCGCGCTCCTTGATGCGCAGCGCTTCCTCGAGCGCGATCTCATCAAACGGATTGATGATCATCTTGGCGCCATCGGTGACCACGCCGCTGCCGTCCGGTTTGACGCGCACGCGCACGTTGTAATCCACCACGCGCTTGAGACAGACGAGGATCCTTGCCATCGGCTCATTGTAGCGCGCGAGGCGAGCAGCGACGCGTGGCTTGTGTGGGTCACCACTGGCACTCAAATTTCGGCAGTGCGTCTCACTGGAGGTGAGGCCCGGCGCACAGTTCCTGCCGCGCCCGCTCACAACAAGGCATCACTTAAGATATTGTGTGCTGGGCCGCTAGCCCGGTAATCGTTCAGTCGGATGGGGGGGGCTATCTGTGGAATACGTGGCCTCCACAGGCCGCACAGTAATCGCCGTCACATGGCCGTTCGCCGCGGTCATGTTGCTGATGCTGCTGATCGGAGTGGCAAGCGTCGAAGCGCTGTCGGCCATCCGGGCGTATGTCGCCGGCCACACCGTCTGGGCCGCCGCCGAGCGCGATACCGCGGTTTACGTCGCCAACTACGTGCGCAACGGCGGCAGCTACGACATTGAGCCGGCGCTACGCGCGATGTCGATCTGCCAGGGCGACAGTACCGCGCGCGTAGAATTGCTCAAGTCCCGCCCAGATTACGGCGTTGCCATCCGCGGCTTTCGCGCCGGGCACAATCATCCGGACGATGTGATGCGCATGATCGTGCTGTTTCGAGCCATGCGGTTCAACGACGCCTCGTCCGAAGTGCTGCGCCTCTGGGCGCGGGCTGACCAGGAATTTGCCGGTTACGCGAATATAATGGCAAGTGCGCGCGCCGAATGGACGCGCGGCGCGCCCGTCGCAGCCGATCAACAGCGGTGGATAGATGAGGCACGGGCCATTCACGGCAAGCTGTTGCAGTTCGATCACGACGCTGGAGGATTGATCAACGCCGCCGGGCGCCGCATGTGCACGCTGCTGCTGGTATTCCAGTACGGTAGCACCGTGGTGCTGCTGGGCGCGGGCTACATGGTGTCGCGCAGAATTCTGCAGCACCATGGAGCGATGGCCGAAGCGCTGCACGCCTCGACGCGGCTGGCATTCGCGGAACAGGAGCGCGCTGAGGTATTGCTGCGGTCCATCGGCGATGCGGTGATCTCGACCGATCGGCATGGCACGGTGCAGTTTCTCAACGCGGCGGCCGAGCGGTTGACCGGCTGGAGCGGCGCGGAAGCCTGCGGCCAGCCGCTCGAACAAGTGCTGCGCCTGGTTCAGTCCGGCGAGGCGGAACCGCTGCCGATTCGCGCTGCGGTTGCACAGGTGCTCTCGGAAGGCAAGGTCATGCGCTTTACCGCGCACGGTGCCGAGCTGATCCGCCGCGATGGCAGCACCGCGCCGATCGGCGAGCGCGCCGCACCGTTGAAGAACCACGAAGGCGAAGTCGTCGGCATGGTAGTGGTGATGCGCGATGTCACCCCCGAGCGGCGCCTCTCGAATCAGTTGCGCCACCAAGCCAATCACGACGCGCTCACCGGGCTGCCCAACCGCGCGCTGTTCGAGCAGCAGCTCGAAGCCATGTTGCAGGACTGCCGCGGGTCGGGACGCAAATTTGCCGTCATGTTCCTGGACCTCGATCAGTTCAAGATCGTCAACGACACCTGCGGACATGCCGCCGGCGATGAGCTGATCCGACGTGTCGCCACCTGCACCCAGAGTCAGCTGCGCGCCGGCGACCTGGTCGCGCGGCTCGGCGGCGATGAGTTCGGGCTATTGCTGCCGGACTGCCCGGTCGAGGAGGCACTGCAGCTCGCGGAGCGCGTGCGGCATGCCATCGGCGGCCTGCGCTTCAATTGGGAGGGACGAACCTTCATCGTTCACGCGAGCATCGGGGTCGTGCAGGACGAGCCGAACTTGAGCAGCATCACCGATGTGCTATGTGCAGCGGATCGGGCCTGCTACGTGGCGAAGGAGGCCGGGCGCAACCGGGTCCGTCTCTATCGAGCCGACGATCGCGAGATCGACGGGCGTCACGGCGAGATGCAGTGGGTGGCGCGCTTGAATGCGGCGCTCGAGCAGGATCGCTTCGTGCTTTATGCACAGGAAATCAAGGCGATCGGCGCCACGCGCTGGCTCGCCGGGCGGCGCTGCTTCGAGGTGCTGCTGCGCCTGCGCGAAGAGAGTGGGCTGTTGATTTTGCCGCGCGCCTTCCTCCCCGCGGCCGAGCGCTTTGGGCTCATGCCGCGGATTGATCGCCACGTCATCACACGGGTGTTCGCCGAGCAGGGACGGCGCCATCGGCTCGGCCTGCCGATTCATCGGTGCATGATCAACCTGTCAAACTCGTCGATCGACAACCCGGACCTCGCGGAATTTATCGCTGATCTGTTGCGCGAGCATGCGCTGCCGTCAGGCACGATTGGCTTTGAGCTCACCGAGACGGCGGCGATCACCCACCTCGCGACCGCCACCAGTGTCATCGATCGGTTGAGGTCCTTGGGCTGCCCCATCGCACTGGATGACTTTGGCAGCGGCATGGCCTCCTACGGCTACCTGCGTAAGCTTTCGGTCGATATGATGAAGATCGATGGAACCTTCGTGCGCGATATGACACGCGATCCGGTCGCATTCGCGATGGTCGAATCGATGCACAGGGTGGCGCAGGCGATAGGCATTCAAACCGTCGCCGAAGGCATCGAGGATGAGTCCACCTTGTCAGCGCTGACGCTGATGAAAATCGACTTCGCGCAGGGACACGCAATCAGCGTCGAGGACCTGTTGTCGGAGGTTCTGGATCGATGCGGTGCACAAACCTGCGCTGTGGACAGCAGCCGCGCGCAAGCGACAGGATAGTCTCCGGTGGGCGAAGGGCGTCGGGTGCGCCCGATGGAAGGCCGAGCGATCTACACGAAGGGGGTGAGTATGCCTCACGCAAGGGATTCCAAGCTGTCCCGCCGTGCAGTGCTGCAGGCCGGACTGTTCGCGGGCGTCGGTGCCGCCCTGGCCCAACGGGGGATCGGCGCTGAAACCGATACGTCGCTGCCGCTGATCACTAAGCCCATTCCCACCACCGGCGAGAGGCTCCCGGTGGTTGGAGTCGGTACTGACTCCTTTCGCAGCGGCGATTTCGATGAGCTGCAGGCCGTGCTCAGACGCATGCACGAGCTGGGCGGTACCGTCATCGACACCGCCGCTGCTTACGGAGACAGCGAAGACATCATCGGCCGGGCGCTGAGCCGGCTTGGCGTTCGCGATCGAATGTTTGTCGCGACCAAGTTGACCGCGAGCGGCTTCTTTGGTGTCGCCGGGCGTGCCAGCTTCGAACAGTCACTGCAGCGGCTCAAAACCGACCGCATCGATCTGCTGCAAGTTCATAATCTCAATGGCGTCGATACACTCATGCCGCTGCTGCGGGAGTGGAAGCAGGCTGGAAAGATCCGCTACCTCGGCATCACCACTTCGCGCGCGAGCCAGCACGCCGAGATGGTCGATCTCATGCGCAAGCATCCGCTCGACTTTGTGCAGGTGGACTATTCGATCGCCAACCGCGATGCCGCGGCGAGCGTGTTGCCAGTCGCGCTCGAGCGCAAGATCGCGGTATTGGCAAATCTGCCTTTGGGGCGTGCCTCGCTCATCCGCCAGGCCGGCGCGCGCGATCTGCCCAGATGGGCCGCAGATATCGATGTGAGCAGCTGGAGTCAGTTCTTTCTCAAGTATGTGGTCTCGCATCCGGCGGTGACCTGTGCGATTCCGGGTTCGACCAAGGTGCCTCACCTGGAGGACAACCAGCGGGCCGCGCGCGGGCGGCTGCCGGATGCAGCCATGCGCGAGCGCATGGAGGAGTATTGGGAGGGCAAGGGCCGCTGAGGGACAGGGCCGCCGGGCTGCGCGGCGGGGCTTCAGTGACCACCCTGCACGAGCAGCCCGGCTGCGCGCAGCGCGTCGGCCAGCTCGCCCTCGATGCGTTCAGCGTCTGCGCGGGCGATGTGTTGCAGGTGCTGTGTCGGCCCGGTGAGCACTTCGAGCCCCCGGCGCAGCACACTGCCGGCGGCCCTAATGCCCGCCTTGTGCTGATCGAAGCGCTGCGCCGGGCTGTAGTGGCTCATGCCGACGTAGACACCGTGGGGTTGCGGGCGGCTGTCGCTGTAGTCGAGCAGCACCAGATAGATGTTGCTGCGTCCGCGGGCGCTCGCTCGAAACTCGGCGGCGACTTCATAGGATAGCGGCAGCCATTCGACGTGACGCGTCGGCAGCCAGTCCGGGATGGAGCTCGCGGCAGATTTCCACAGCCGTTCGAGCGCGGCCTCGATGTTCAGTCCGATCTCTCCCCGCATCCATAGCTCGTGGATGCAGTGCGCGCCCGCGACACCATCGCTCGCCGCCAATGCTTGTGCAAACCTCGCCAGCAGGTCGGTCTTGCGCACGGCCCGCAGCGGTCGTGCCGCGGGCAATAGCTTGGCGTCAATACGCATGCGTGCTGGGGATTGGTACGATTCCTACCGCATCGCTTTTCCGGTCCAGCCTGGCAGATAACGCGCTTCGGGCGATCGCGCCAGGTGAACCGCGGTTTTGAGCGTCTGCGGCGGGGTGGTCGCCGCGAGCCGCGGTGCGATGCGCGAGCGGAAAAAATCGGCCCACAGAAACTCCGCGAACGGCGTTTGGTATTTCGCAAACCCGCCGGCCGCACGCACCAGGCCGGAGAGGCTGCGATACGGATCGTCCTGCAGCTGCTCGAGCTTTTTTGGAATGTCGCGATAGTCGCAGCGGCGGCCGCGTGCGTCGTACGGATGCGCCCAGGAGCGAAACTCCATCGTGCGCCAAAATACCTGCGGTGCGATCCATGAGAGATCATCCAGCACCGTCACCCAGGCGCTCTTTACGCCCTCGAGCAGCAGCGCAAGCCCCAGGTGATGGTGGTCGACGATGTAATGATGCTGCCCGGGGCCGAGCACCGCGGGAAACAGATGCTGCTCGAGCGCGATCTTGCGCTGTTTCCTCGACAGCTGTGCCCAATGTGCGCGCTTGGCCTCGACTTCGCGCACACCTACGGTGATCTGTGTCGGTCGCAGGCGCTGCACTTTGACGCGCGCCAGCGATAAGCCATTGACGTTGGCCGTTACCAAAATCCTCCCCCAGCGGCTGCATCCTCTGTTGAATGCTAGCAGCCGCGGGCGCGTGAGGGAATTGGTGCCTCTGATGTATCCAGCAGAAGGTGCGGTCAGATCGTCGTGGTGACGACCGCGGATTCACTACTTTCGACGTTGGCGCTGTTGTACGCCTTTATCGCGAAGAACCAACTGCCTGAAGGTAAGTTGTCGACCACGTAGGTCGTCAAACCGACGGTGCCGATAGTTATGGTCACGGTCATCGCGGCGGCGGTGGTGCCGTAGTAGATGTGATAGCCGGCAAGGTTGGTGAGTGCGGTGCCATCAGTGTTTTCCGTTGGCGCCGACCATGACAGAGTCGCGGAGCCGGTGGCGGCTTGCGTCACGGGTGTTGTGGAGGTGGTCGCAGGCGCGGTTGTCGAGGTGGTTGTGGGTGCGGTGGCTACGGGGGTGGTTGTGAGTGCGGTGGCTTCGGGGGTGGTTGTGGGTGCGGTGGCTACGAGGGTGGATGTGGGTGCGGTGGCTACGGAGGTGGTTGTGGGTGCGGTGGCCACGGAGGTGGTTGTGGGTGTGGTGGTGGCTGTAGCGGTGGTTGCGGGCGCGGTGGCTGTGAAGCTGGTTGCGGGCGATGTAACACCTGCGCCTGAGGTATCGGTTGCCGATGGCGCTGCCGTCGAGCTGGTGTCGGCGCCGCCGCCCCCGCATGCGGCCAGTCCGAGTGAGAAAGCCAATAATCCGGCGAATCGACTCAGCCGGGTGGATAGTTGGACGGCGTGCATGATGTCCTCGCTGAAGGCTCTGGTTCAGAGCTCCGGCGATCGCACGCAGATAAGGATGGCGGACTGACGAGAAGCCGCGAGTCCGCTGCGCTTACCGGCAACCCCGCTATCTCAATCCACTTGGATCCTGAGACCGGAGGCTTTGCGTCCCCGCCTTGCGGCGGGTTTGCTCTTAGCGTTGGGGAGTAGGCGCGCTATCCGGCGCGGCCGCAAATGTCTGCGATTTCTTACGTCTGCGCGTGGCGACAACGGTTCGTCGGGCACTTGGCGGATGATGTCTGAGGCGCTGTGTCGGCGGCGACACTGTGCGACGCCGACGGCAGTGCAACGCCGACGGAATGGCTCTCACGATCTTTAAAATTGCGGCAAAGGCTGTCACGATGTGCGCCTGCCTCCGTGCCTCGCAACGTGCCGCACGAGGCAGAATGCAGGAGTACCGCCATGAAACTTCTTCTCCTTGGGTGTGTGGTTGCGAGTTTGGCCGCGCTTCCGGCCGTTGCCGCATTGAAAGCGGGAGATGCGGCGCCGGACTTCACCGCGCAGGCCTCTCTGGCCGGGAAGGCCTTCAACTATTCGCTGAAAAATGCACTGAAGAAAGGTCCGGTCGTCGTCTATTTTTATCCGTCGTCATATACCGGCGGGTGCAATATCCAGGCGCACACCTTCGCCATCAACAGCGACAAGTTCGCCGCGGCGGGCGCCAGCATCATCGGCGTATCACTCGATCGCATCGATCGTCTCAACGATTTCTCGAAGGATCCGAACTACTGTGCCGGAAAATTTCCCACGGCCTCGGATCCTGACGGCAAGATCGCCAAGTCCTATGATCTGGCGGTGAGTGAAGCTCGGCCGGGCATGAAGGATACGCGCGGCATCGACATCGACCACGGCTTTGCCGAGCGCACGACCTTCATCGTCACCCGGGACGGCACGATCGCTGCCAGTATCGGCGGGCTTGCGCCTGCCGATAACGTCAATAAGGCGCTCGCCGCGGCCGAGGCGCTTGCCGCCAAGAGATAGGGTTGCCCGGAGAAGCTGCGCTGGGAGCTATTCCCTTCGCCAAGATGTTCGACAGCGCACAGACGGCGCCGCCGATGTGGGGTAAGGTCACTTTCCTGAGTCCAGATCTCCCTAGCGAGCATCCTCGACCCCCGAGTGTTGTTCGGTGGATTCAGTACTTAGGTCCGTTGGCGCGGTCATTCGCGCCGGCGGACTCTTTTGCGTCGCTCGCTGTAAGCCATTGATTTATGGCGCTCCCTACGGGATTCGAACCCGTGTTACAGCCTTGAGAGGGCCGTGTCCTAGGCCTCTAGACGAAGGGAGCACGAAGCGGCGGGGCTGGTCGAAAGGCGCGGTATTATAGGCGTCCGTTTCCCCCGCTCAAGCCGAATGCAGCAATTTTGAACGACACTCAAACGATTCCCAATCGCGCGCCGCGCGTCATCCCGCGCGCCGAACACATCATCTCCCGCTCGAATATCTCGGCCAACGCACTGCGCGTGCTGTACCGGCTCAAGGACGCGGGTTTCCAGGCCTTTCTGGTCGGTGGCTGCGTGCGCGACATCATGATCGGCCGCCAACCGAAGGACTTCGATGTCGCGACCAATGCGCTGCCGGATCAGGTCCGGGCGCTGTTTCGCAATTGCCGCCTGGTCGGGCGCCGCTTCCGGCTGGCGCACATCATGTTCGGGCGCGAGGTCATCGAGGTCGCAACCTTTCGCGCGGCCAGTGCGCCGTCGCCGAGCGAGGAGCCCTTGCCCGACGCGGATGCGGAGGAGGGTGAGGCCCCGGAAGTCGATGAGCAGCCCGACTTCGACGGTCTCGAGCTCGAGCGGGTGCTCGATACGCACGGCCGCATTCTGCGTGATAACGCCTACGGTTCGATCGAGGAGGACGTCTGGCGGCGCGATTTCACCGCCAATGCGCTTTACTACAACGTCGCGGATTTCTCGGTGTGGGATTACGTCGATGGTGCGCAGGACATCGCGGCCCGGCGCCTGCGGCTGATCGGCGATCCGGAAACGCGCTACCGCGAGGATCCAGTGCGGATGCTGCGCGCGGCGCGCTTCGAGGCGAAGCTGGATTTCACGCTGGATGCGGCCACGGCGGTGCCGATCGAGTCCTTGCGCACGCTGTTGGCCGGGGTGCCGGCGGCGCGTCTGTTCGATGAGACCGCGAAGCTTTTCTTGACCGGTCATGGCGAGCGCAGCTTGCAGGTCTTGCGGCAGCGCCGGCTCCTCGAAGTCCTGTTGCCCGAGGTCGAGGCCTACCTGGCGGCGCACCGCGGCGGCCTGGTGGAGCAGTTGCTGATTCGGGGGCTGCGCAACACGGATGCGCGCGTGGCGGCCGATAAGCCGGTTACGCCGACATATCTATTTGCCTTGCTGCTGTATGGGCCGATTGCGCGCGGCATCGAAGCACTGCCGCCGCAGCGCTGGCACGAGATCAGCGCGATCCTGGAGGCGTGCGACCGCGCGCTGCGGCACGCGAGTGCGCGCGTCACGATCCCGCGCCGCATCGCCCTCGGGGTGCGCGAAATGTTTGCGCTGCAGCCTCGGCTCGAGCAGCCGCGTGGCAAGCGGGCGCTGCGCCTGCTGGAGCAGCCGCGCTTTCGGGCGGCTTTCGATCTGCTGCTGCTGCGTGCCGAGCTGGGTCTGGCCGCGCGCGATACGGCGGTGTGGTGGACACGGCTGCAGGAGGCCGTTCCTGAGGAGCGCGAACGCCTGGTCGAATCCGCCCCTGCGCCGGCTGCGGCTCCCGGTGGGGCGGTGCGCGGTCCGCGCCGCCGGCGCCGGCGCCAACAACCGGCCGCCCATTGACTCTGTGGCGCCCGGCCTATGTGGGCATTGGCAGCAATCTTGACGACCCACCGCTGCAGGTGCGGCGGGCGTTGGCGGCCCTGTCGCAGTTGCCGCAGTCGCTGCTGTTGCGCTGTTCTTCCCTATATCTGTCCAAGCCCCTCGGCCCGGTCGCGCAGCCTGACTTCGTGAATGCGGCTGCCGGCCTGTTGACGCAGCTCGACGCGCTGGCCTTTTTCGAGGCGCTGCGTGCCCTGGAAATGCAGCTCGGGCGCGAGCCGCCACGGCTGCGCTGGGGGCCGCGGCGGATCGATCTGGACTTGCTGGTGTTTGCACATCAATGGGTCGAGTCCGCCGAGCTGACGCTGCCGCATCCCGGGATAGTGG